>CAYVFG010000001.1:0-81694 GCA_964450915.1 uncultured Candidatus Saccharibacteria bacterium
ATGAGGAGAAAGGCATGACCTACGGCGGCCACACGCCCATGTACGACTGCGATGAAGAGAGCATCAAAACCGGCGTCGCCGTGATGGCGGCGGCAGTGTGTGATTTTCTGGATGCAAACAAATGACCATCACGGCGTTTCAGCATCGCCATGCAGGCCAGCCACCTCCACCGCCTCGTTGTCTGTGTTATCACACTGTGCAGCAGCACGCTCAGCGCCGCTGATTACACGTCGCCTTACAAAGTCGAATTCACCTTCAAGCAGGAAGATCTGATCGGTGATCTCCTTCAAGGACCACGCGGCAGTTGGAAGGATCAGGCGAGCGTGCCTTACCACGACTGGTACGACGCCTCCTATCAAAAGCGCTGGCGTCACTGGGGACCTGCGGCCAAGCATTTTGATCCTCCCGCAGGCATCGCATCCAAAAGCCCGGAGTGGTCGCGCCAGCGCGTCATTGCCACGGGCTTGCGCTTTGTCGGCTACACCTACCAGCACCACCACATCCCGGACTGGGAGCCGCCGGCAGACTGGCCCAAGGATGAGAAACAAACCACGCCAGTGACCAAGGGCCTCGATTGCAGCAACTTCACCGCCTTCGTTTACAACCTCGCCCTCGGCATCAAGCCGACCGGCGACGTCCAGGATCAATCCATGCTGACCGCCGCCCCCGGTCCCGGCGCAGGCCGCACCACAACGGTGAAACGCATCGAGCTTCCCTCCAAATACGAGGACTTTGAAACCACCCTGCTCACCGGCGACCTCCTGTTCGTGAAAAACAACAGCGGCGAAGTCTCGCACGTTGTCTTGTGGGTCGGCAAAATCGGCCGCAGCCCCGACGGCGTGCCGCTGATTCTCGACAGCACGGGCAGCGGCACCAAGGACAGCAACGGCGTGTCCATCCCCAACGGCATCCACCTGCGTCCATTCAAACGCGGTTACTGGTACGCCAGCAAGGCCAGCCATGCCCTGCGCATCATTCCAGAGGGACCGTAAAGCTGCAGCGCGGAGGAACCCGCCCCGGCTGCAAATGCCAGCATGAATCGTGCTGTCTCGTCCAAAGTACCAACGGCTGAAGAACACCCAACTGCTGGCACCGGGTGGAAGTGCCCCACGATCACCCCACGCAGGAGCTCTTTCTCCTCTCCCTGCCATTCAGGCTAATGGCCATAGACATCCAGAGGCTGATCTCCGCTCAGGTCTGATCGGCGGCAAACGCAAGGCAAGGCAAGGCAAGGCAGGGTTTCACCCCATGGCATCCTGAGCAGCATTCAACTATGCAGCCCCGAACGTGCGGAAAATCCGGGCGTTTCTCGAAACCAAACCAACAAAAACATACTCATGAACAAACCCTCATCGAAAAATAATACCTTGCGAAGCAAGGGCTCCTGCGGGGGCCTTCTCGCATTGGCACTGCTAACCTTGGGCAGTCTTGACCCAAAAGTCAAAGCAGGCCAGATCTGGGATGGCGGAGGCGGGGACGCCTTGTGGTCAACTAGCACCAACTGGGACCTTGACACGGCGCCAGTTTATAGCGCGGGCATTCAGTTTGGGGGGATTGTGAACCTAACCCCGAACAATGACCTTCTCGGTCTTAGTGTCGGCGACCCTCTCGTCCCTCTCACCCCTGGCATCACCTTCAATCTGGGTGCGGGCGCTTTCAATCTCACTGGGAATGGGATCACTCTCAGCGGCGGTATCGTCAACAATTCGGCCAGCGTGCAGACGATTAGCTTTGGTGGTACGGGCATCACCCTGGGTGCAGCACAGACGTGGAATTCAGGCCTTGTCCCGTTGGGGGGGCTGAGTGTGGGCTCTGCGGTTGATCTGGCAGGTCAGGCACTGACGGTCGATGGCACCAACAATACAACCATCTCGGGTGCGATCTCTGACACGGTTGTCGGCGGCTCACTTGTCAAAAATGGTTTAGGAACGCTTCTTTTGAGCGGCACGAACACCTTCACTGGGACCACCACCGTCAATCAGGGCATCCTGCAGCTTCAAAACGGAGCAGCGATTGCAGACACGTCCGCAGTGACCGTGACGGCACCAGGTTCACTCGACCTGCTCACAAGTGAAACCATCGGCAGCCTTGCAGGCAGCGGCGACACCACCCTCAACGCCAATACCCTGACCACAGGCGGTGACAACACCTCAACCACCTACAGTGGTGTTCTGAGTGGCGTCGGCGGCTCACTGGTCAAAAATGGCGCAGGAACGTTCACGACATCGAACATCCTTCCCAACACCTATACGGGCACCACGGCAGTCAACGCGGGAACTCTCAATGTGCTGGGCACCCATGCCGGTGGCGGAAATTACACCATTGCCGCAGGCGCCACGCTTTCAGGCACGGGAATCATCACAGAGGCTGCGGGAGCTTCCATCTTCAACAACGGGGCGATTGTTGTAGGCGATTCCACAGTCATTCCTGTTGCATCCACACTCTCAATCACCACCTCAGGCGCAGGCGCGATCACCATGGGAGCCGGCAGTACTTTGGCGGTCGATCTCTTCACCGGTGCCGGTCTTGGAAACAACACCGTCATTCCAGGTTCTTCTGACACGTTCAACCTCGGCGGCAATCTCAATTCTGTTGCTGGCGGCACCCTGGTCATTGGCAATCCTACAGCGATGACAGGCTTCACGGGTGGAGACAGCTGGAAAGTGGTGAATCTCGTTCCAGGCTCCATTACCGGCAATCTGGGTCTCACCGGCAATCTCGACACCTCTGCTCTGAATCTCACAGCGACTCAGGTGGGCAATTTCAGCCAGACTTCCGGTGTCTTCACGATCATCGACACCATCACCGGTTTGCAAATGGCCAACGCCATGGGGCAGGCCGTGCTTGCCAGTACTCAGAGTGTCCTCACGGATGTGAATGGACGCCTGTTCTTCCTCCGTGCGGGTCAGGGCGACCTGTCCGATGACAGCGAGTACGACCAGGCCGTGGTCAATGATCCGGGCAACGGTTCTGGCAAGAACCCTGCACCAAGACCAACGGTTCAGCGCCGTCCCCAGACGGGTCTGTGGCAGGTTTTTGCCACGGCAAACTACAACAACGCCAGGCTCGGCGCTCTCGGCAGTCAGCAGGCGGGAATCCAGTCTGACAGCTGGAGTCCAGGAGTCGGCGCTGAGGTTCATGTCACACCGAATGTGGCCATTGGTTTCGCCCTCAACTGGCTGGAGTCCAAACAGACCTTCGGGAATGGCGTCGGCTCCATGGACATGAATGGTTATGCACTGAGCGCCTACACTTCTTATGTGAAGAAGGCATTTTGGGCGGATCTCCTTTATAGCTTCGGCAGCTATGACATCGAAACGAACCGCAACCCGATCGGGTTCGGCATGGCTAACGGTAACACCGACGCCTACACCAACACGGTGCAGTTTAACTCGGGCTGGAACTTCCGTTTCCAGAACAACAGCTTGGTGACCGGTCCGTTCATTGGACTCGACTACACCCACGTCTCCATTGACGCCTATGGAGAGTCTGGTGGCGGCCTTGGGGCCCTGGCCTACAACAAACGTACCGCTGAGTCCCTGATCTCCCGCATTGGCTGGTCGGTGAGCAAGTATGTCAAAACAGACTTCGCCGTCATCACTGCACAGGCCCGTCTGAGCTACGAGCGCCAGAACTTGAGCAACAACAGCGGCGCCACCATTGGCCTCATCAATCAGCCATTCGTGGTAAGCGGCGGCAGTCAGAGCTATGGCCAGGATTACATGGTCGCAGGAGCTGGCCTGAACTTCCAGTTCACGCCAAACCTCGGTTTGCTCCTCAACTACCAGGGTCAGTTCTTCCGTCAGTCAGTGCAGGCTCATTACGTGGGCCTGCGCCTCAGCTACAAATTCTAAGTCATTAACGTTCACCGTTAAATCCCGGGGGGCATTGCTGAAAGGCAATGCCTCCTTTTTTGTGGCTCTAAATTCCCGCACGTTTCGCCCGCAGCACTTCCTCCACCTCTCCCAGCGGCAGGCAGTTGATCACATCCTTCCGCGTGAGCCAGCCTTTGCGGGCGGCTTTGATGCCATAGATCACCGCCTGCAATCCGTGCGTGCTGTGGGCATCGGGGTTGATGCTGCATTTCACGCCTTTCGCTTTCGCGAGCTTCCACCAGCGCCAGTCCATGTCCAGACGCCACGCGCTGGCGTTGAGCTCGATGATGGTGCCGGTTTCCGCGGCGGCATCGATCACGGCAGCCACGTTCACATTGTAAGCAGGGCGCTGCAGCAGCAGCCGTCCCGTGAGATGTCCCAGCATGGTGACGTGCGGATTCTCAATGGCTCGAATGATGCGCTTCGTCATCTCCGCCTCGGGCAAATTGAAGACGTTGTGCACGGAGGCGACCACATAATCGAGCTGGCCCATAATCTCGTCACTGAAATCGAGGCTGCCATCCTTGAGAATGTCCACCTCGCTGCCGGCAAAGATGCGGAAGCCCTCTTCGGCCATCTCCTCATTCAGTGCCTTGATCTCTTCGATTTGTTTCAACAGTCGCTTCTCATCCAGCCCATTCGCCTGGAAAGACGACTTGCTGTGATCGGCGATGCCAAGGTACTGCAAACCCAGCTCATGCGCCGCCTCCGCCATCTCGCGCAAAGTCGCGCCACCATCGCTGGCGGTGGTGTGGTTGTGAAAGACACCGCGCAGATTCTCAAGCTGGATGAGGCGTGGCAGACCACCGTGCTCGGCGGCATCTATCTCGCCCGTGTTCTCCCGCAGCTCAGGATCGATGAAGTCGAGATCCAGCGCGCGGTAGAGTTCCGCTTCATCATGAACCGGTGGAATGACCGGCGCATCCGCATGATCCGGCACCGGCGTGAAGCCATACTCATTGAGCGACCAGCCACGAGCAAGCGCACGCTGGCGGATGGCCACATTGTGCTCCTTGCTGCCGGTGAAGTAGACCAGCGCAAAAGGGAACTCCTTGCTCGATACGGCACGCAGATCGCACTGCACCCCATGAGTGACGTGCACACTGGCTTTCGTCGGCCCTTTGGCGATGACATCCACCACCAGTGGCAGTTGCACAAAGGACTCGATTACCTAGTAAGATTTTTCACTTGCTCCGCGCCCCAGTCAAGACCAGCATGCTGGAGAAAACGCTACCTATCTTCACAGCATTTAACACCAGCAAGAACAAATTCCTGCTCACAACTCTACGGAACCATGCCATACGTTAGTTGACTCTACTGAACTACGCGACGATACACTAGCAAAGTTTCTTGCTCGTAACTTCACACCGGCTTAGTGAGCTGGACGTTAGGTAGCGGTATGATACCAGCAAGAATTGCTTCCTGCTCTCCACAAAAGGCCAATCAAGTTTAGTTTAATCAAGTCCACTGAATTGTACTAAAGCACGCACCCTAGCAAGAAATAAATCTTGCTCACGACATTATTGTAGCGAAGTATACAGCTCCTAATCGTAGGATACTGGACAATGCGATAACACCAGCAAAATTTCTTTGCTCTCTGCTTTAGTCTGCAAAGGGGAACAACGAATTACTGGAGTCCGCTCAAGTGTATACACTAGCAGAATTTTCATTCTGCTCGCCAAGCAGTACAGTCAACCTCAATTCAGGACAGGTTAAGCCACGGCAGCATGCCAACACCAGCAAACAGCTGTTTGCTCGCAACCACGCGAAACTATACGTGACTGAAACTCACGTAACGACACTGCACCGAACCTAATTGAATCAATTGTCAAACAACGATCAACATCCCCCTTTCTGCTGAATATCAGGAACGGATTAAAATAACATATTATCATATTTTTTGCAAGAAAAAAGCGAGAGTAATGAAACTCTCGCTGTGCACTGTTGTTAACTTCACAGGAGGAAGCAAAACAGCACTTTACTTAATGAACACTAGCAAGAATTTCATCCTGCCCTGGACAATAGCCTAGCTAACTAAAGAACGCTGGAGCGAAGACTACTAAAGCTCAAATACCAGCAAAATTTCTTTTGCTCTATACTACACCAAGCAGCAAGGAAGTGTGCGTTAGTCTACCAGAGATCACGCTATTTTATAGAAGCGAGAATTCTAAAATTCCCGCCCTGGAACATAGGATAAGGTACTTGGCGGAAGCCCGGGATACTCAGCCTAATTTAAACTAGCAAGTTTTCTTGCTCGTTATGCTACGTGAGCATACGTTAGTCCAGATTGCTTAAGTCTGCGACACTCCACTCCAATACCAGCAAGAAATAAATCTTGCTCTACAGAAAGCATAAGAACAAATTACTGGAGCCAACAAGACTGGACACTATACACTGGCAAAATTTCTTTGCCCGAAACGTTAGGCCAGCCTAATTAAGTCTAGCGAGCTACGACATACAGGACGACACTATGTACACTAGCAAAAAATCTTGCTCTTTACCGAAGAGAACTCCACAAAGCCCTGCGAGAGCCTACCTAACTTCAGTGTAAGATATAAGAGAAGCGAGGATGCAAGCATCCTCGCCCTACACTCGGCTTCGCTGCAATTCAGAGCAGGTCACCATACTTCACTTCATGTTCTCTGACTCAGCAAATCCTCTGCATCACGAATGCAGTTCTCAAACGGCAAGTCGCTTCGGTAGGATTTCTCCAACCAAGGAGGCAAAGCCCCCCACACAATCTTCTTGAATTGTTGCGAGATGAAGAATGTAACTCCAACATCTCGCGTACTTCGAACATTGCGTCCGCGCACTTGTAACGCTTGCTGCATCACACGCCAATTCCACAGCGCCCACCTGGCACCACCGAACCGCTTCTCTTCGAACTGTGTTCCGGGATCCGTTGGTACAGGGTATCCGGGCCGCAGAAAGAAGATGATCGGTGCAGTCTGTTTTGGCAGATCAACACCCTCAGCGTAGTTGGAAGCAGTGCCTACCAAGCAGTCGCCTACCCCTTCCTTGAACTTGATTGCGGCTTGCTTTGCGGTAACGCCATTCCCGTAGCTGATCGCTTCAAGCTTCTCTTCTTTTGCAAGCTGAAGAAACTTGTCACGCTCATCATTGGAGATGGTAACCACCAAGCTGCGATGCCCCTTGAGCGCAAATCGTTTTGCCGCACGAGCAATCTTTCGAATGCTTTGTGTCATGTCGCGCGCAGTCCGCGTGTTCATGGCAAGATTCGGCGTGTCCGTCGGCAAGTACAGCCTTGTATTTCCCGAAGGAAAGTTGGATTGCAACTGCAAGCACGGAAACCGAATCCCCGTTTCGTGTCCGAAGATTTCAGGATCACCGATCGTCGCAGAAAATGCGACAGTCAGCGGAGGCAGAATCTTTCGAATCAGCGGGGCCACATAATAGCACCGCACCACGAGCTTGCACTCCACTAAGTCTCGCTCTCCTTTCTCGAACTTGTAGAAGGCACACGTGTAATTGAGCGGCTTTCGCTCTTCGGTCTCGAGCGAATACTCAAAAGAATGTGAATACCGGCGCAAATCTCGCACCAGTGTTTCCAATTTCTTGAGCGCCACTCGATCCTCTTTCGCGTCGATGGTTCCGTTTCTCACGGCCTTCTCAATACGCGAAAGAAGTTTTCCCGAATCCACGTCTTCCAAGATCACCATCAAGCGGCGAAGTTCTGCATCCGTAAGAAGTACTGGCTCGTCGAGTTTCCTCTTCTTGCAAATGTACTTCATGGAAGCAAGAAACTTTTCCAGCACTTCAACTTCCGGAGCATCTATCCGAGTCAGCAATTCGATAGACCGTTCCAGATGGTAATCTGTAATGTCGTACGAAAGCGAACTGCGAACGATTTCCGCAATCCGATGCGCTTCATCAATCACGAGCGCGCCCGTTTCCGGGAACTCATGACTGAACAGTTGAGTGAACAAGTAGAACGACGTGGTGCAAACCACGACGCCCCCTTGCTTCGCTTCGAACTTCTGCTGAAGATACGGACAAGCAGTTGCCCCCGGCTCAAACGTTTCTCCTGTTGTTTGATCAACCCGGTGAGGGCATGCCTTCAACATCGAACACGGAACTTCGTCAGCTTTGATGGTTTTTGAATCCAACGTAAGCTGAACCAGCTCTTCGTCACCGATGACTGATTGCCCTTGGTAATACAAGCACGGATGCTCGCATCGCCCCAAGGCAATTTTTACGTCTGGAAACTCCTCCCTGATTTGCCCTACCAACGTTTTGTTGGGAGTGACAAAAAATGAGGTACCTCCATCGCGCTGCACCGATGCTTCAAGCCATGCTTTGGCAACTGCCGTTTTCCCTGAACCTGTCGGGGATTCAACGACCGCAGACCCGTTCTGGGCCAAAAATTCCATCATTTCATCTTGGCCTTTCCATGGGCCATTTGCGTACCTTCCGCCTCGCGGAAAGCTAGCCTGCAATGCGTTCAGGCTAAGAGGGTTCTGATGTTTCATGACCTTGCGTTCCTTCTCATTAATCATCCAAATTGTCAAACAGCACTGTTCGCAGCGCCAAAAAAGGCACAAGCTACGAACTCATTTTTATAGCATATCTTACTATTTTTGTAAAGTATCTTTGGGTAAAAAAAGAAGCAGGCGTTTTGGAACACCTGCTCGGTAACTTGCTTCACTGTGCCTAAGTGGACATCAGGACAAAGAACAACGCCTCAGTGGATATACCAGCAAGAATAAACTTGCTCTAGACTACTCGGAAGAATACTTCACTCGAGGACAGGTTGCGCTACACCAGTGCATTACACTAGCAAGCCGAAGCTTACTCAAGACTCAGGGGTACGCCAGATTAGGCTGCTTAGCGAAACCTCGCGCTAGGCCATAACACTGGCAAATCGCAATTTGCTCCCTACACGACATTAGTTTGCTTGGCTAGGGTCTACAGTGCAGAAACGCACTATACAAAATCAAAGAGTAGCAAGAATTATTTCTTGCTCTGGGGTGAAAAGGACCACAGGATACGGTAGTGAACTGCGACAAACTAGAAACACCAGCAAGAATAAACTTGCTCTCCACACCTACACAACTTTGCAACAGTATGCGAGACGCCAAAGTACTGAGGAATAACACTAGCAAGAAGTTATTCTTACCCTACAAAAAATGGCAATCTAGACTACTCGACCCAAGCCCACGGAATTTAATGAGTTGTTAAAGAACAAACTAAAATAACACAAGATTATATATTTTGCAAGTAAAAAAAGAAGCAGGCGTTTAGAAACACCTGCTACGCACGGAGCGCGAATTAACTCTACGTCAGAACGCTGTAGTTAACTTCATTACCCTAGCAAGGAAGAAACCCTGCTCATAACCGTACTTACAAGACACTTAAGCAGGCAGCTGTATACTGCAGAGCGCATAACTACATACACTAGCAAGAAATGAATCTTGCTCTGCACGTTGCTTTGCTGCTGAATAATGGACTGCAGATAGCTGCACCTAACCGCGCATACCGGCAAGAATGCTCTTGCCCGCCACCCTAACCAACTGCTCAGCAATGGAGAGGACCCCAGTTTACCTTACTCAGAAGTAACAATGGCAAAGCGATCCCTTGCTCGAACCTGAACGAGACAATTACGAAGTTTGTTCGTTCCATTCACGAACCCGAAATGCTCCATACGGCCCCTTCTTATTGGGACGATACAATCCTAGCCCTTGACCTTGTCCAGCCATCTGAAACAATCGAACAAGTTTTTCACGAAGTATCATGTTGTGATCATACGAAATGTTGATCACGAATCCCCACTGGTCAAACCGGGGATATGAAGTGTAGACCAATCCTCGGTGTCTCGATGTTTGAGGTGATATGTGACGTACGTGGCATACCCAATCGGGCTCTCGTTCGTCATGCCCGTTGGAAAGAACCGTGAATTCATCTTCGAAACGAATGACCTCACTGATAATGTCTTCCGCGCTTCTGCAGCATCTAAGCGAGTTCTGACAACGAAGCGCAGCAACTACTGCCCCGCAAAGCATTGAATTTGGTATCGCCACTTTACCCGCCGGATTCCGATAGATGCATGCTGCGGCACGATCTCTAAAAGATTCTCTTTTGATGACACTCATCACTTCTTCGGAAAATTTGTTCATGATGAGCGGACTTGTACCGATGCAGGCAATGGCAACTGAGCGCATGTCTGCTTCAGGATCTGCGACTCGACCAATCAGTATGCGGTCATTTACGATTACCATACGACGAATCTTCCCCATTATTTATTCCTCAAATTGGAACAGAACAATCAAAAAATCATCCAATAGAATCATCTATTGGAACATGATAATTTAGCATAATATTGAAATAAAGTCAAAATTTACGCAAAAAAAGAAGCAGGCATATAAAACACCTGCTCTAAAAGAAGCTACAGTGAACCTGGCTAGAATCTACGCTAGGACACGCAAATACACTAGCAAGGGAACCCCTGCTCTGTGCCGTATTGAACCGCACGTTAGTTTACGCTGCGAGACCAAACGGCAATACCAGCAAGACTAAACTTGCTCTCCCAGGACACAGTAATCTAGGTTACTGTACTACGCTCAAGTGATCTCTACAGAACAGAATAATACTAACAAGAATGACAACACTCTTGCTCGATACGGCACCCTAGGAAACGTAACTCAACCCTAGAGTAGCGCTGACACAAGCAAAAACTTGCTCTCAACGAAACCTTTGTTCGCCTAACACCAGCCAACCGAGGGACACTGGGCATCAGAACACGCCAGTGCAAACAATAGCAAGATTTTTCTTGCTCGACACCAAAGGTGACGGGACTGAACTACAGGCCAGAAAACTATATACACTAGCAGGAAGAGCCCTGCCCATAACTGCTGTGCGCACTAGTTGACGGGAACACACGTAACCCTGGGGGACCTAATACACTAGCAAATCGGAACTTGCCCAACACCTTAGCCGGCATTAACACACTAAACGCAAGCCTAGCGGAACTAAGACAGAAGCAAGCAACGCTTGCTGATTACTAAGGCGAAGAAAACTCTGCTCAAGTCAAGGACTCTCAACTCAAGTCTACCTAAAATACTAGCAAGGAAATTCTTGCTCAGCATGACACACTACCGCTCAGCACAACAGACTTCTGAAGAAAGCTACAGGCTAGAGAAGATTAATACTAGCAAGAAAACTTGCTCATCACTTCAGAAAGGAAAACGTTGCGAAAGTAGACTGTGCGTTACTCTGGGTAATACACCAGCAAGAAATAAATCTTGCTCGCTAGCGGAGCGTATAATAGCGAACTCAAGAAAACCTGGCGGGGCTGCACTCCACTTCAACACTAGTAAGAAAGGCTTCTTGCTCTTTAGTACACTCGAAAATGGGCCACGAAACTAGGCAAGAGCAAACCTAAGTTCACTACACGTACTTCTTAAGTTGTTAAAGAACGAATTAAAATAACACAAGATTATATTTTTTGCAAGTAAAAAAAGAAGCAGGCGTTTGGAAACACCTGCTCGAGACTGAGCCTAAGCCCACTAGAGAGCACGTAACATCACGTGAATACTAGCAAGAGACTTCTTGCTGCGCGCCAAAGATAACGACAAGAAAGAACACGATACTACGCCAGACGAACATACACCAGCAAGTCGAAACCTGCCCCAAACGCCACCGTGACATACAATATCGTACGACACTCAAACAAGCTATACTGAATCCAGCAAACCAGCAGAACTATTTCTGCCCTCGACAAAACGGCGCCGTAGACGACTTGAATATAGGGTACTGTGCTAAACCAAATACACTAGCAAGGCTTGGCCCTGCTCCTCACGAAAGACGAGATTACCCCAGCAGACTCAACTTTAGAGTGCAGTGCGATAACACAAGCAAGAAAATTCTTGCTCTCGAGAACGGGGTGCTTTACGCCGGGGTACGTAAGCCGACGCCAGGGTAACTTATAACACAAGCGAGCAACTTCTCGCTCTGCACCAAACCAAACTGGAATGTAGGTAACAGTGTCGTAGCGCAGAATATCACACAAGCAAGAATAAACTTGCTCACCACTATAGCGGACCGTGCCAGGCATGAGTCCAGTCGACGTGACGAGAGCACATTATAATAGCAAGAGAGTCTTGCTCACAAACAATAGTCGAACGGACCGGAACAAACTGCACTAAAGCACGCTTGACGTTAATAAAGAAGCGGGCAATTCAGATGAATCACCCGCTTTGGACTGCGCTGCAAAGCAGGTTAGTCAACAGCAGAACAGTATTTACACCAGCGAGATGCCGTATGCCTGCTTGGCAAATGATGTTTGTCGAGGAGTGGAAAATCTCCCACCCGACCGAACAAATGGTTCATCAAGCTTTTCGTACGTCACCCGCTCACCAGGTACCAAGAACTGCCGAAGTGGGCGCTTCGGAGCGTCTCGCCATCCGACGCGCGCCGTAATCCGCTGATCACCCACGTAGGTGATGATCGTGCCGACACCTCGAGCTTGGTAGAAACTTTCCACCACGCCTTCGTTGTCTTGAAGATCATGCGGAACTTGCAACTCAGGCTCCTCCACATACTCCGCTCCCGAAGGAATGACGAGTTCTGGACGAACAAGTTGTTCCATCAACATCCAGTCTGCCAACAAATTGTTGAACGACTGGTGCCGTTCGAGCCGCGGAAATGTTGGTCCGTCTCGATCAACGCATTGCAATCGATCATAGGCAAGTTGAACGGTGAGAAAGAAGTTGCCGCCTTGCGAGACGACCGCCACCTTCCACACGTTCATAAGATTCGTAGGCGAGCTCCCGTTCAAGACAAGCCCTGCAATGCAGAGCATGTTGTTGGGGTAGCTCACGAACGATTCGCCTTGGCCATCGGTGCTGGCTTCGACCGGCATCTTAATGCCGTACACCTTCGATCCAGAAGGAAGTCCGCGAGCGGCTACTGCCGCTTGCATCTCCTTCTGAAATGGCTTTTTGGGCTCGCCAGGCGCAGCCCAGTCTCGCTGAAGCCTGCACTCGTCGCTGCCTTGTCGGATAAATCCGAAGCAAGGAACGCCGGGGTCAACCGTGGCATCCAACACGACATGCCCAGAATAGAGCTTGCCCATGGACCCGTCTTCCGCAACGTCGATCAATCGACCTTGCTTGTAGACATTCAGCGTAACACCAGGAATCCGAATCATGATTCCAACCCTTCTTTTGCAAATTGACAACGATCAACCACACAATCTCGAAAGGCACTCCCAATCGAGAACATTGCTTTGTAGCATGACTTGCATAAAATGTCAAGAAAAAAAGAAGCGAGAGTAATGAAACTCTCGCTATTTACTTCTCCTAACGTTGAATTGGGAACAGATAGACGTTTCAAGACACGTCCGAACGAACTAAGCCGCCGCTTTGCCTTCTTCCTTTCCGTCGACCACGATCTTGATGGTGTTGTCGGATGAAGCGACAGCGTCGTCGTTCCATTCGATGACCCGGAACATTCCGTACGGCCCCTTCTTGTTCGGGCGGAACGATCCGAGTCCCTGGCTGGTACCGGCGTTGGCGAACAGCTTGAGAACCGAGTCGCGTCCGGCGATCTTTTCGTCGTACGTGAGCTCAACTTCGAACGCCCATTCGTCGCATCGCGGACGGACGACGCACACAGCCACGGGACTCGCCGAAGCATTGCTGACGCCTCGCCTGCTGTCGGGAACCCATGTCGGCTCCTTCCCATCCCGACCGTTCGTGAGGTACAGGTGCTGGCTCGTCACCGTCAAGAAGTCGAACAAAGTCGTGGTCTGCGCTGTCGAGACCTGCTTCTTGCCGAGCTTGACATTGCGACCAGCGGTCACCAACGCTGCGATCAGCATCTGTGCCGGCAGGGCGAGCTTACCATCCTTGTCGGTGTAGACCTTTTCCTTGGCCTTTTCCTCTTGAGGACGATCCTTCTGGAGTTGGAGCCGAACGCCGGTATCGAGGCTTTTGAGCACCTCTTCCGACATCCGATCCATCAACAAAGGGCTGATCCCCACGCACACGCATCGAACTTTTCGCATGGCTGAACTCCAATTCTTCTATTGTAAAGACACGAAACGATTGTTCCATCAAGACCTTTTCTTGCGGAACAAATGACCCTAGCATAATGATAAAATCTTGTCAATAGCAAAAGAAAAAGACCCCGATGCCACGTGGCAAAGGGGTCAGGGCAAATTCACCCTAAAACATTATTACGACTTCTTGGCATTTTGAGAAAGATGAGCGTACTTGTTTTGCGCCTTCCCTCTCCTCAAGCGCCTGCTTTTGCGAGTCTCGCCGCCCGGTTTCTTCATCTTCTTGCTGCTGCCGCTTTTCCCACTTGTACCAGTAAAGTGGGTACTTTTGTGAGAATGCCCACGATTACTACGAGCCATTACGATTTCCCTTTCAATTTCGCACTAAGAAAGAACACGTTAGGATATTATACATATTATCTTAATAACGTCAAGTTGTGTTCGATGCATGTCGGTATACCCTTATATATGAAAAGAGGTGATATTTATGAATATACGAAACACGTTTATAAAAACTGTCGGATTTGCTCTCGTACTTGTAAGTTCATTTTTACTTGTACCAGTAACGCATGCATCTACAGGATTACTTGATCGCGTACATGAAGCGCTCGTTACTGCCAATCTTCCCACTGACCAAAAAACGCAGCAAGCATACGACGTATGCGTTATCAGCGGACACTATACAACATTCGAACAATTGGTAAACGCAATGAAATGGCAAAAACAACACGGCCATACTATTCCAGATGTAATGAAGTGCATGGACACGAAGAATGTTTGGAAATTCACCGGAGAAGTCACAGAAGTAAACAAATGGAAGCTGGAAACAGTTGGTGTTACAAAAAATGGATTGGAAACTCGGCCGAAGTTCGATATTACCAACCATACCGTTGTAAAACATGGCGTGCTGTTATTCGATGCAAACTACCAGATGCACTACAACGTGAAGGATGAAATTCGAAGAGGTTCTGCCGTTACCGTATGGGCAACACACAACAATGAAGCGCTGATTATCCAGAACAATGCGCCGCACGGACAAGGAGACTATTACGGACACGTTGATTGCCCGTCATGCCAAGTAGACAATACATTTGCCGCAACCCCAGATCCGATTATCAACGAATATCACTGCGAAGATTAACTCGAAAGCAACGCATGAAGTATCAATACCCCCGTCATTAGCGGGGGTATTGATTTTTTGTCAGCAAATTATAACGCATTGCGTTTGCGAATACTGCCATGATTTGTATGGTGGATATATGAAAGAAGGTGATAGCGTATGAAAACATTACACAAGATACGCGCAGTAAGCGCCGCAGTTGCTGTTATTATTTCAATCGCTTTCTTTCAGTTTGCGCGTGCCGCAGACACCACATTTACTCCCGGAACCTGGGTATTTACCGGCATGGTAACGGAAGTAAATCAGAACAAGATTGAGTTATTTGGAATGAATGCAAACGGAGTAGAGGCATGGCCAAAATTCAGCATCACGCCCGATACTCAAGTAAAAAACGGGGTCTTATTGTTCAATGCAAGCAACGACGTTCGATGGAATGTTCCCAACGAAATCCAGCGAGGATCATCGGTAACAGTATGGGCGACCACATCCGGCAAGGCAATGGTTATTAAAAACAATGCTCCGGCAGGCCAAGCAGACTACTACGGACAAGTTGACTGCTCGCATTGCGGCAGTTAAAGCTCTTGATTGATGAGCTGGTCAATATCCAAATACTTGGTCACCATCGCAATTTGACCAGCCTCGTCTTTCAGCCATTGTTCTTGCGGGCGATCGCAATACAACTCAATACCATTCCCATCCGGGTCATCGAGATACACGGCTTCCGAAACACCATGATCAGAAGATCCCGTAATCGGATATTTGGCATCTAAAATCCGCTTTACCGTTTCGGCAAGCGCTTTTCTCGATGGCAATAAAATCGCAACATGATAGAGCCCCGTATGTCCCATAGGCGCCGGCCCCCCGTCTTTGCTTTCCCACGTATTAAGCCCAATATGATGATGGTAACCGCCTGCGGACAAAAAGACTGCCTGATCCCCAATGCGCGATTGCACTTCAAACCCCAAAATGTCGCGATAAAACTTCAGCGAATTATCGATATTCGACACCTTTAAGTGCACATGCCCGATTGTTGTTTGTGGATCTATACTCATACTCTTGAGTATAGCGCACAATTAGCTTTTCTTGTTTCCTCGCTTGCGCATGTTCTTCTTCAAGTGCATTTTGCGCAGTCGCAAGTTTTTCGGAGTAACCTCCAAAAGATCGTCATCGCCCAAGTATTCAATACATTCCTCTAAACTCATTGAAACGGGCGTATGATATGCCTCGGAAACTCCTTCACCGGCAGATCGCATATTTGTTAATTGCTTTTCTTTGCAGATATTTACGTCCAAGTCTTCAGCGCGAATATGCTCGCCCACGATCATCCCTTCATACACTTTCACCTGCGGACCGATAAACAATTTTCCGCGACCTTGTGCGCCAACCAATCCGTACGTTGTGCTTACGCCGTCTTCATGCGCAATCAGTGATCCATGATGGCTCGTTGCAATCTCACCGATATATGGCAAGTATCCATGGAAGATGGAATTGATAATTCCTTCTCCGCGAGTGTCTGTTAAGTACTCTGCTCGGTATCCGATCAACCCTCGAGTAGACACTAAGAAATGCATGTGCGCAGTTTTTCCTTCAACGCGCATATCTTTCATTTCTCCTTTGCGCTTTCCCATTTTTTCAATCACCGTACCGGCAGCTTCTTCAGGACATTCGAAATACACATCCTCGAATGGCTCTTCTTTCTTTCCATCTTTTTCATGGAAAATAACTTGCGGTCGTCCAACTTGGAATTCGTATCCTTCTCGAAGCATTTTTTCAATTAAGATTGCCAAATGCAATTCGCCTCGTCCGAACACGGTAAACATTCCATCAGTTCCTTCACTGATTTCAACCTTCAATGCAACGTCAGATAATGTTTCTCGCTCCAGTCGCGCCTTCAAATGTCGAGCAGTTGAAAACTCTCCTTCTTGTCCGGCAAATGGGGACGTGTTTACAGAAAAGCTCATCTTTACTGTTGGCTCATCGATATGAATCAACGGAAGCGCTACCGGATTCGCAAAGTCTGCAATCGTTTCTCCGATTTTTACGGGCTCAATTCCGGCAATGGCAACAATGTCGCCAGGGAATACTTCGTCAACTTCTACGCGACCAAGCCCGTCGAATGTCATCACGGTCGAAACTTCAGCCGGTACATGCTCGCCATCGCGAGTGATGCGCATTACTTTTTGCAGCTTCTTAATGGATCCGCCCATAAGGGGTCCGATTACGATCTGGCCTTTATACGTATCGTATACAGCATTTACTACGAGCAGCTGCATCGGCTTGTCTGAAACTGCCGGTGCTGGAATATGTTCAATAATTGCATCAAAAATCGGCGTAATATCTTTCATCGCTGAAAGATCCGCCTCTTTGCCTGCCTTGCCGTTGATGGCAGATGCATACAATACAGGGAAATCGCACTGCTCGTCCGTTGCACCCAAATCGACGAATAATCCGAATGTCTGGTCAAGCACCCACTGTACTCGCGCTTCCGGTACGTCGATTTTGTTAATCACAACAATCACGCGATGCCCTGCCTCAAGCGCTTTTTTAAGCACAAACTTCGTCTGCGGCATCGGACCGTCTTTTGCATCTACAAGCAGCAATACGCCGTTTGCCATGCTCATGATGCGCTCTACCTCTCCTCCGAAATCGGCATGGCCGGGAGTGTCGATAATATTAATTTTGTAGCCCTTGTATTGAACGGCTGCATTCTTTGAGAAAATAGTAATTCCTCGTTCTCGTTCCAATTCGTTGCTATCCATGATTAAGTTGCTCGTATCTTCTTTTGCACGAAATTCCTCAGACTGCCGGAGAAGAGCATCTACTAATGTAGTTTTGCCATGATCTACGTGAGCGATAATTGCAACGTTTCGAATTTGGATAGCCATAATAATTGGATGTGAATAAAAATCTTATAAATGAACTCTCGGTTTGCGAGATGAGGAAGAACGACTGCCATGAGGCTTGCGAGAAAATCCGCTCGCGTTTCGTGTTCCACTTGGACGGTTACTTCGAGGACCTCGTGAATGGGATTGCGGACGAGCATACTTGAATGTTGCTCTGCGATGTCCTTGCCCAACTCGGCGATCATCTTCGATGAACATATTGTGCGATGTAACTGCTCGCGCCTTCGGAAGTTCCGGCAATGCGGAGATCGAAAGCTGTGTGCGCACCAATCGTTCAATAGCACGAAGCTTGTAGCGCTGATCAGGAGTAATAAATGTTACAGCCTTTCCCTTCAACCCTGCTCGGCCAGTTCGGCCAACTCGATGCACATAATCATCAGGGCTTTCCGGCAAATCGTAATTTACCACAAGCTCAATATTTGTTACGTCGATTCCTCGTGCAGCAATGTCCGTTGCAACCAATACTCGGTAATCCCCAGACTTAAACCCTGCAAGAGAGCGTCGTCGTTGAGATAATGACAAATTGGAATGAATTTCCGCAGTCGTATGCCCCATGTGCTTAATTGCTCGGCAAATTTTCTTTGCGCCGTACTTTGTTCGAGAAAATACCAATACCGTTCCTTTGAATTCTGCTAATAGCTTATCAAGCATTCGGTCTTTTTGGTCTCGAGAAACTAAGTAAAAATCCTGATCAACTTGCTCAGATACCGACCCTGCTCGCGCAACCTCAATCCGTACAGGAGTTTTCATGTACTTCGTTGCAATAGCAACAATTTCTTGCGGCATTGTCGCTGAGAACAATAATGTTTGTCGTTCTTTTGGAACGTGTCGTAAAATTTCGTTAATCTGTGGAGCAAATCCCATATCGAGCATTCGATCTGCTTCGTCTAATACAAGTACTCCAATATTGTTAAGCTGTAATTTCTTTTGCTCTAAATGGTCATTAATACGCCCTGGTGTTCCGATAATCACATGAGGACCCCGCTTTAATGACATGATCTGGTGATACATGGACGCTCCTCCAATAAGTACTGCTGTTCGAATTCCGAATGACTGGCCGATTGTTCGAATGGCTTCCTCAACCTGAATTGCCAGCTCTCGAGTCGGAAGAATAACAAGCCCCTGCTTCTTATTAGCAGCAAGCTGCTGAATCATAGGAAGAGAGAACGCAAACGTCTTTCCGGTACCCGTTTGGGCGATACCAATCACGTCTTTGCCTTCAACAGCAACAGGGATTGCCTGCGCCTGAATGGGCGTAGGAGTAGTGAACTTTAATTTATCTAATACAGCAATAATGCTGGGTTTTAAGCCTAATTCGGCAAATGTTGACATAGTTATATAGTGTGACATGCTCCCGTAATGTCACAAAATATGCCATGTGGGCTCAGGTCCGATTAAGTTGTTAGTGCATGCATCATAGAACATACGGGAAAACATGTCAAATCTCCCGCACTAGACAAGCTCCCTATTTCGTACTATTATACTCCTCGTCCTAAATACCTATGGTTGGTATGCCACGGACGGCTCGTTAAAAATTCAAGACGATAGAAAAGGAAGCAAACGTGGAAGACCTGGCGATTCAGTGGGGCAACATGTCGATTTACAATCTGCAGAAAATGCCTGGTATGGCTCTGTGGGTGTTCGACAACAGCCTGCTTGTCGACAATGTACCAATTGTGGCATTCGATGGCTTTGGGGCAATGCGCGCGGAAATCACCGAGCATCTGTGGAAGAAACTAGGTCTTTGCAATGAATATCCGAAAGGATGGCTCAAAAGCAAGTCTCAGCCCCACAAAACCTGGAGCCCCGCAGGGGTATCCATCCCGGACCTAGGAGATCAGTGCATCCTTGCCCGAAGCATTCATTCGAACATCATCCAATGCACGATCGATGAACATGGACAATGCGCAAAACAGTGCGTATTCACGCTAGGCGGGAAGAAGGCACCCTTGGAAGAAAGCACCGTGTTCATGTCCCAAACGGTTATTGAGGAAACTCAAAAAAGATCCGAGGAGATTGCTGATCGTTTGCGCAAGCTATGCGACGCAAACGGAGTCATTGGGATGTCTGGAACACGAATCTCTTGGGGAATTACAGTAGAAGACGAAGTACTTACTCCAGTTGGCGGAATCGGACTTCCAGACCACACCCGCTATTTCCTGAAAGTTAACGGCCCGGAACATTTCCTTGATCGCCGAGCGCTTAAGGAAATACTGAGAAACTATCAAAACGCCTCGTTACTTCGAATCGCAGGAAATATCCAGGTAAGAAGCAGATACGAGGCAACACGAGCAATGCTTGTAGCACAGTAGCAGTTCAGCGCACCTTCGTAAAAACTCAACACCCCGTCGTTCAATTGAACTTCTGGGTGTTTTAATTTGTCCTTGCAAATTACCCCGAGCGTAGTCGAGGGGTTACTATTCCTCTTTCAAACTCAAGCAAACCGAATTAATGCAGTAGCGCTTTCCGCCCTTATCTGCCGGGCCGTCATCAAACACATGCCCCAAATGCGCTTTGCAATTTTTACATACCACTTCCGTACGCTTCATGCCGTATTCGTTGTCTTCAAGCAGTTCAATATGCTCCAAATTCTTCGGCTCCGTAAAGCTCGGCCATCCGGTACCGGAATCAAACTTCGTATCAGAAGAAAACAGCTCCTGCCCGCACACGGCGCACATATATGTACCCTTCGTATGTTCATCTACATACTTGCCCGTAAATGGCGCTTCTGTCCCCTTTTCTCGGGCTACTTTATACAACTCTGGATCTAGTTCGTTATCGTTCTTCATCATTCCATCATACAGCCCGTAGTAGGGTTACTGCAATGAAATTTTCCTATAAAAATCCATATCTAATCGGAGGAGTTATCGTTATTGTTGCTGCCGGAATATGGTGGATTAATTCCAGCAAAAAAGCAGTAACCACGACTCCAATCACAGCACCCGCTCAACAAGGCACGCTCGTGCAATCAGTTTCCGGAAGCGGTTCTTTGGATGCGAAAATTCAGGCAGACATTTCTTCGGCAACATATGGCCGAGTTACAAATGTATTAGTAAAAAATGGCGACATCGCAAAAGCAGATCAGCCGCTTGTACAAGTACAATCGCTCGCAACTCCTCAAGACTTAGCAAAGGGCTTAGCGTCGTACTTGTCTGCGCAGGATTCATTCAATCAAGCAGTAACAAAACTCACCAGCCTGCAAGGGTCATTAACGAGCGCACAACAATCCCTCCAAGATGCGCAAAAAAATGAGAAGATAACGGCAAGCGCGCTTACAAGTGCTCAACTTGCATATAGCAAAAGTTCCGTAGATGCGAAATCGACAAGCCTGTCTGCGCAGCAATCCGTATACAGCGCAGGCACTGCGCAAGATAAAGCCAGCACCGACAACGAACAATCCGCAGCAGATCTGCAGGCTCAGCAAGCGCAATTAGGATTGAAGTCTTCTGCGATTTCTGCAAAAAAATCAGTAAACGACGCATTGAACGCTTTGCAACAAGCACAGCGCGACGAAGCGTCTATTAAGCTCAAGACCCAATCAGCGCAAGATGCATACGCCGTAGCGCAAGCGAATTTGAATAATCAAAACACCTCCATTGCTGCAGCCCGCGCAAATTTGAACGCAGCTAAAATTGCATACCAAATCCTCACCAGTCAGCCGATCACAGCGCCTGTTGGAGGAACGGTGGTAAATATGAATCTTATTCCCGGCCAAATTGTAGGAACGAGCAATTCTTCAACAGCGTCTACCACAACTCCGCCCACACTCTTTTCTGTGATCGACTACGACAGCATGAGAGTATCTGTTGCAATGAGCGAGGTAGACATTTCCTCGGTAAAGCTTGGGCAAATCGCGACTGTAACATTCGACGCGCTTCCCGATTCTACCTTTACAGGAAAAGTTACATACGTCGCATCTATCGGAACAACAACGCAAGGCGTAACAACATACGACGTAGAAATTACGCTTGATGCAATCACGCCAGCACTTAAGCCAGGAATGAGCGCCAGCGCAAACATTATTACCAACACCACAGAAAACGCCGTCATCGTTCCTTCTACTGCAGTACAAACTTCTAGCGGACAAAGCGTTGTGCAAGTAGTAAAGAATGGAAAAACAACATCAACCCCCGTAACAATCGGAGCAAGCAACGATAGCGAAACGCAGATCGTAAAAGGAATAAGCGTTGACGATGCAGTAGTAACAAATCCTGCAACTGCTACCACCTCATCTGCAACGCGCAGCACGGGCGGATTCTCTGTATTCGGCGGAGGCGGAGGGCAACGAAACGTTCGAATTGGCGGATAATGATTACCCTTACCGACATTACAAAAAGCTACCAAATGGGGCCGAATACGTTTCAAGCGTTAAAAGGCATTACGCTTACCGTTGAAGAAGGCGACTTTGTAGCAATCATGGGGCCATCCGGTTCCGGCAAATCGACGCTGATGCATATCATCGGCGCACTGGATATTCCAACTTCTGGAAAATATATTTTAGATGGCGAACCGGTAGAGAAACTATCCGAAGACGAATTGGCAGATATTCGAAACCGCAAAATCGGCTTCGTATTTCAATCGTTCAATCTATTACCCCGCATGAGCATTTTAAAAAATGTCGCACTCCCCCTTGCGTATGCCGACGATCCGGGTCGAATGGAAAAAGCGAAAAAAATGCTTGAGCTTGTAGGATTAGGCTCAAAGCTTGAAAACAAATCGAACGAGATTTCCGGGGGCCAGGTGCAGCGAGTTGCCGTTGCACGAGCTCTGGTTACAAATCCGAGATTACTGCTGGCAGACGAACCGACAGGAAATTTAGATACGAAAACAGGAGATGAAATTATGCATTTTTTTACTCAATTAAATAAAGACGGCCACACGATTGTCATGGTTACGCACGAACCGGAAATTGCCGCTCATGCAAAACGCGTTATCACGCTGCGCGACGGGCTCGTTCATAGCGACGTTCGCCAAAAACCTCACCACGAAACCTATGGAAATTAAAGAAACAGCCATCACTGCATTCGAAGCCCTACTCGGCAACAAGCTGAGAACTGGCCTCGCAATTCTCGGTATTGTCATCGGTATCGGCGCCGTTGTCGCGCTTATTACGCTGGGGCAAGGAGCAACCGCTTCCGTACAAAACAGCATTAGCTCACTGGGTGCAAATCTCCTCACCGTGTCGCCAGGCGCTGCGTCACAAGGCGGGGGTATACGAGGCGCTGCCGGTTCCGGAACAAGCCTTTCACTTGAAGATGCGCAAGCAATTGCAACATCCCCCTCCCTTACAGCCGTAAAAGCAGTGAGCGCCGAAGCCTCTCGCAATTACCAAATTACCTACAAGAAACAAAATACGAATGCTCGTGTTACCGGGGCACTTTCAGCATACCTAACAGTCCACGATGACACCCTCGCACAAGGTTCATTTTTTACAGATAAAGACGTAACAAGCATCGCGAAAAAAATCGTACTCGGCGCAACAGTTGCAACAGACTTATTCGGAACCGCAAGCCCCATCGGCCAAACCGTACAGGTAAATCACATTCCGTTTAAAGTGGTGGGCGTACTTGCGAGCAAGGGTGGTACGGGATTTTTCAGCGAAGACGACACTACGCTCATTCCGCTCGTCACTGCGCAAAAATTATTACTGGGCAACTCGAACGTCCAAAGCATTTCCATCACTGCTACAGACTCTTCCACGATGACACTGGCTACGCAGCAAATCACCACGCTCCTCCTTTCCCGCCATCATATTGCAGATCCGACAAAAGCAGATTTCAATATCCGCTCCCAAGCAGATATTTTGGGCGCCGCGACGTCCGCAACAGGAGCATTAACCGGATTGCTATCCGGTATTGCAGCAATTTCATTGTTAGTAGGAGGAATCGGAATTATGAATATTATGTTGGTGACTATCACAGAACGCACGCGCGAAATCGGGATACGAAAAGCAATTGGTGCAAAGAAAAAAGATATTCTTCTCCAATTCTTATTTGAATCTATCGTACTCACATTAACGGGCGGAATACTGGGAATATTGCTCGGCTTCGCACTTTCCTATTTTGGAGGCAAGTTGCTTTCTATTCCGTTTACGGTCACGTTCTTTGCTCCGTTTATTGCATTCTCCGTATCATCCGGCATCGGGATTATTTTCGGCTACTACCCTGCGCGCAAAGCGGCGACCATGCAGCCTATCCAAGCATTGCGCTATGAATAATTTCATACTTGAAAGGAGGTGTTTGAACATATGAACACAAAAGCAATGCTACTTCTTACGGCAATTATCGCATTAGCTGTCGGATTCGGCACGGGATACTACACAAAAGGAGCAATGACTCCGCAGCGAGGTGTGCGATTCGCACAAGGGCAAGCAGGCGCTCAGGCAGGCAGGTTCGGCGCAAACGGCCAGCGTCCTGTTACCGGAACCATCCAAAGCATTTCTGCAACGAGCATGACGGTGCAATCGCCTGACGGGTCTACGCACGCAGTATTATTGGATAACAATACCCAGTACAAAAAGACTGCCGATGCAACTCAAACAGACTTCGCGCAGGGCGCACAAGTCATGGTTGTAGGAACGTCTAATCCGGACGGCAGCGTCACCGCAGCGAGCGTTCAAACAGCTCCGCAGCGTCCAGCATCCCAATCCCCAGCACCAGCAGCACAGTAAATAAACACACACGCATAACAAATCCTCCGTGTGGAGGATTTGTTATTTATCCATGAACGAAATGCCAGCACATTGCGCCATACAACTTTTTCCAATCACGCTTATCGTGCTCGTATCGATATGCCCAATACTTCCATTCCTCAAACGTAGGCAAGCGATGATATACGGAAAAGAATATATCGTTAAGCGGCTGTAATTCTTCAAGTGTAACTTTTTTTAATTTACTCGTAGATGCACCCAACACTTTGCCGTGCTTTTTTATGGGCTGAATCGAATCATGCCCCGCACAGCAATCCCCCTCATCCCCTCGCGGATGATCGCCAGAACCTCCAGACGATGGAGAATCATTTTTAATTTCAGAAACATCTGCGCCATCATCACTAATTTTTACAGTGAAAGATTCTTGTTTACCCGGTGTCGTAGTGCCTGTCAGAGTTTCTGAAGTATTGCCGCCATCCTCATTTCCATATGTCAGCACCACATGGTACTCCCCCGTGCCGGTTCCTGTAAGATTTACCGTGTATATTCCGCTCGGCACATTTTGCAAAATAATAACTTTTGGATCATCCGATGATGAATCTGGTGAAATGCTAATGTACGCATCGTCGCCATAATCATTTACATCTTTAGACACCTTCTTCCCATTCGGATCCGTAATAATGACCGACACAGGAGATAATACCGCGAGGCCAAATAAACTTTTCGGCGCTTGGTAAATAAATTCTGGCCCATGATTATCAGATATTCCAAGAGCATTTAATATTTGATCTTGTGCATGTTCCGGCAAATCAATATGTTTTACGCCGTCAACAATAACCGGCTCATTTGCGCCAAAACTTTCGTCGAGAACTGCGCTCGATTTCAATACGGTAGAATCTCCTTCGTCCGTATTCGGCGATGGCACTTCTTCGGCTGGGTGCCCGTCCCTCCAGCGGTCCAGCGCTTTGTCTTGATCCGTCTGATCGCCAGACAGTGCAATTGTTCCGAGCGTTTGTTCGCCATTACCGGCAATCGTTGCAATATTCACGTCTTGTAAAATATTCTCCAAATTATCATGCAAAGATTGCAAAATTGGATTTGTATCTACGTCGCTTAGCTGAGCATCGCCTCCATCTTTTATGAGAAACGGCTGCGACGGTAACAGTTCTTTTAATGATGGAAAGAACTGACGATAACCGGCAGGGTTTTGTAGATCCGGTTGCTTTGTTACAACCTTCAAAGCGCCTTCTATTAAGTTGACATAATTATTCAAGACAAAACTCCAGCTTTTCGGCAACACCCCGCCTTCCCACGGCAAGTATACATCACTCGCCCCCTCATTAGGAGTTCCCAACATTACAAGATTTCCGATTTCTCCGGGCGTGTAATCGTCACTGTTCATATACTCCTGCACGACCAACCCACCCATACTATGTGCCACTATATCCACCTGTCCCGTTTTTTGTTTCGCCGCCTTAATCATGGGCATAAGAAAATTGTGAGCAGACTCTGCATTCGGTTTTCGCCAGTCGTAATATGCGGTAAAAAGATCTACATCGTTTTTATATCCCGCAGAATGTAATCGAACGCGCAAACCCGCATATATATCGTAAGATGGTACAGCTTGCCATGTTCCACCTGATTTATTTTCAAATAACGCCAATGAATTAAATGACCCTAGGAGCCCAGGAACAATGATGACAGGATTCTTCGGGGGAGGCGGAGCTACAATAATTTGCGCATCTGCGCCACTGGACCGAAATAAGAAAAAGATTAGAAAAAGAAAACCGAATAAATATTTATATCGTTCCGCCATACATTGAATACGCCGCGAGACTTCCTAAAATTGCCACAAATAACCAAGGAATAACATAATGACCCAGAAGGAATGCTCCAATCGAATAAAGCACTATCTTCCATACAAATTTTTTAGGATCTTTTTTATAGCGCCCTTTTTTAATAAAAAAGAATACCCAAACAACTAACATAAGAGCATATGGCAAATAGGGAAATACGTAATACAACAAAACATGATCTTCAATCTCAATCCACTTATCCGACGTCTGCACATACGCATCCGGATTATCACCAATCATTCTCAATAACGTGTCTACAAACATGAAGATATCGTACCACCGTCGCTCAACAGCGCAAAAATAATGCGTCAAAGGTCGTTGACAACCCCACACCACAGGCCTACGCTAGCAGTGCGAGCTAGTACAGACTATCTGAAACACGTTCCTGTCCTTTTCCAAAGGAGAACATAATGTACAACGTTATTGGTATCGACGCCGACATCAGCTGCGGTTGCGGAACTGCCATCCCTGTTGTTCAAGATAACGACAAAAACGGAAAATGGTGCTGGCTGCACCACGATGGCAGAAATCCGTTATGGTATCCAAAAACGAGACTGTCGGAAGAAATTGCGCTAGGAAACTTTCACCCTCTTGATACTTCAATCCCATTTAACCAAAAACAATCAGATACCCCCGTATTCGTCTCCACGGAGTTCCTGGATTTTAATCGCATCGGCCTGCCAAAATTCTTTAGCAATAAGCGATGCTGCTGGGAATGCCTTTCCGGAGTACAGCCTTACACCTTAGTAACCTGCACTTCCTTACTGTGCTCCATGTATTGGCTCGATGATTTGGCGCGAATGACAGCGTATAGTATTGATCGCCATATTCGAAAGCCTTCAGATGCCGCTGGAGAAAACGCTATGCTTCGAAGAATGGCGGGGATCGCAATACGAATCGCGAACGACCAGTCGATTGTCTTAAATCTGCACATTCGCATCTGCGCCTTCCTGATTGATCAAGAAGAGATATATGGCTACTTCTGTGACCATGTTGCAGAAAAGCACCACATGGAAGTAACGGACAATATTACACGAAGAACGAAGCGCAAAAATGTTGAATTCTGGGATTTTAAGGAGATGATCCTTGCCCACATTGAAAAGATCGGGTCGTTACAGCATGCACTTTGAGGATAGAAAACTAACCCACACACCCCTCGCCGCCCCACGCACCGCGCGGGGCTTTTTTATTGACAAAAAGCTATTAAAAGCCTAACGTAGATATGCGTTTGATCGTTTCATCCCCCATTGAGGAGGCAGGAAGATGCTGTACATCGTCCGGATTACCCAACCAATCAGCATGGAAATTCACGGCGCTCTTATGGTCGCCACGTACAGAATGCTGGCGAACATGGATCGGCGTCGAAGAATTTGCTCTTCAACGTGCGAAGGCTGGGTTCAAACGAACCGCCGCGAAATCACCATCAGCAGTCTTCGAGGCGTTGCGTGCGAAGCAAAATTCGACTGCGACCCGTACGACGAACCGGTCACTGCAAACTTCGTGATGCCGTACGCCGGAATCGCCCAGCTCGAGCAAGCAAAATCTCTCGGACGGATCAGTTCGATCTTTGGCGTGCAGGAAGGCATCCCGAACCCAATCCGCGACTTGCTCCGCAGAGCTGCATAAGCAACCCGTCACCATCCGCTCCTTGCCCTTTCGCCCCGTGCACATGCTCGGGGCTTTTTTATGTAAAAAAAATCCTGCTTAAGCATCATGCTAAGCAGGAACACAGATCTTCGGGAATATTGCATACATGTTCAAAATTCTCGCCCCTCCGCAATCATTTGATGCTTTCGAGGCTTGGATGCCCGCATGAGCTGAACACCGTTTGGAGTATCGACCACTTCCAGCCCTTCCAACACAACATGAAATGTGAGCAGCGTGCCATCGTCTTGCTCAAACACAGCCCGCAGCATGAAACTCTTGTCGGGCCTCGTCCAGATCGGAGTAACTGATTCAAGTTTGCCAGACGGACAAAGCTGAAACATCACTGCAAACCCTTGCACCTGTTCAACATTTATCACGGAGTCCGGCGCATCTTGAAGCATCATTCTTGGAACAGGCCGCTCCGACACTGCTTGCCGGGTTCGAATACGACGCTCCCACTGATCCCCAATACACAGCAGAAAAATCACCGTGCTTATCACCAATACTTGCCTCGACGAGATAGAGCAAAAAATCCTTCTCATGGCTCACTCCCCAGACTAAAGAACTCGTGAATTGGAAAAGAGCGTATTGCTCCCTATTGGGAAGTATCTGCTTTTTTGTTCACTAGGCAAATGCAGTTGTGCACCGAACTTCGTTACTATCAATGTCAATATTGCCTGACAACTCGATCATAAAATTGCCTTGTTGCGCATTTTTATAGGCTGTATATATGGATTTATGAAGATAAATATACACCATCAAAGGAGGTGTTCGTCATGACAACAGTCGTTAATACTCCCCCGTCATCCGGAGATAATGGAAATTCGGGGATCATTATCGGAGTAGTCATACTGCTCATAGTGCTTTTCCTCCTCTTCTTCTTTGGCGCTCCATTCCTTCGAGGAAATCGAACGGCTCCGGCTCCACAATCAGGAGGAGTACAAGTCCCTAGCCAGATTGACGTAAATGTTAATAAAGCTCCTCAGCCATCCTAACCCTGCGCCATGGTTGTGGGTTGCAAAAGCGATACTCGATTGCCTTCGGTGTCTACAATAGATGCGAATAATCCAACACCGGGAATTTCATCGGGCTGGCCATCTTTCAAGTGTCCGCCAATAACTTTTCCGCCTGCATCGGCAACCTTTTTCATCGCAGCTTGAATATCGTCTACGGAAATAACGATAGATGGATACTGCGACATCGGATCCTCCGTCTTTTGGTAAAATCCGCCGTTAATAGCGCCGGGAGTTGTGGGGCGTCCGGCAGGATCGTTCGGGTCAGTGTCTGTCGTCGTCACCGTTACATAATCGCCCATTTCCGGGCCCATCTGATTCGTTTTCCAGCCGAACGCTGTTTCGTAAAATGCGCGCATGCGCGCTCGATCTTCTGCTGGCATTTCAAAATGAACTACTGGATTCATACATTATAGAGATAAAAAATTATATATTCAGTATACAAAAAATCGCTCGCCTTGAACAAAAAAGTTCGAAGCGAGCGCGGTTGGAAATGGTGTTGCGTTACTCCGCAAGATCAATGGGCAGCCGAGCACAGTTGTCGAAATTCCCGATGGCTTTCTTCGTAGTGGACGGAGAAGCTCACATCAATCGGCTCCGTCTTCGTGATCCGGCCGCTCAGCTGGATATGTCCGTTGCTGTGCACAAAACCGTGCAAACGAACGAACCCGTGGGGCGGCGCCTCTTGGAAAATCCGTCGGCGCAAGTTATTGCTCACCGCAACTCGAGACGGGATCGGCTGTCGGCGCTCTTCTGGCGTACCTTGCTGCAAAACCGTAACCCTGAGCACACTCGATGGGCAGAACGAGAGCACGAGGCGGTCATCTCGCTGACGAACGCCAACGCCGTCAAGCGTAATTTTTGCTGTATCGCCATGCATGATGCCCGCAGCTTCCAGCCGGTCAATCAACGATGGTTCCTGGTCAAAGATCAAAGGTCGATTCATGATCCTGCTCCTGTGCAAGAGTTCCGACGGATTTCAATCCCCACATTGAGAACGAAATCTGCATATACCGTACGCCTAACTACAGCATCCCTGCAAGCGTTTTTGCCGGCCTGCGATAATAAAGAAAAACGAGTACCGATATCGCTATCAGTACTCGACTAAAACATACTTCATTTACTCGTCACCACCGACGGTGCACGCAGCCATTCGCCGCTGACACTCCGCACAAGTAGCTACGTGCGCCCCAATAATCGCATGGCTTGTTGCCTCAAAATCACCAGGACTTTCCGCATAATGCTGAATTAACGGAAACACACGTTCGTGCAATTGCGCTGCGTCGTCCGTCATTTCAATGCGAATGGGTTCGCGCGCTTGCTCGTTCATAGTAAGCTCCTCCTTTCAAAGAACTGAACTGGTATTAGGTTGGAAACTATATGTAGCATGAGTAATTACTTATGTCAAGCTGCGCTTGATTGATTAGCTGCTTCATCGATTCCTCGCAACTGCCCCGCAACCTCTCTGGCAAACTGAGGGCTTGGCATCCCGGTTTGCTTGTTTATATACTCTCCGCTTGCAGAAATACGCATAAGAAATCCCTTTGTTTGGTTTTCTTGTAATTCGTTATCTTTCACAAAGTCGTACATCCCTCGGCTAGCTTGGTCCGCATATGCGGAGGGTTCTCCTGCCACAGGAAATACTTGCTCCATATTCCATGCTCCGTCCGTCTTTTTTTCCATTGGCTTGAGCTGAAATAAATAGGCAATATCGCTTTTGGAACTCAGCCCAACGAGATCGATTTTATTAATTGCATCAACGCGAATGTCATCATGAGGCACAATGTCCCATCCGCATTCTTCGCGAATAACCCATTGCAAAGCAACATCTCGCAGAATCCCATTTTTCCATCCATCAAACGTGAGCCCCTTTGGATTTTGATGAAAATACCTGCCTAAATACGTTTCTTGTGTATTCCAAAAAATAGCTGCTTTTCGAACTGCTTCAGCGGGATTATTTCTGTGATTATCATTCAATTCAGTCAGATACGATGCAATGGAAGATTGCACGGAAATATTTTCTTCAAACTCTAATGGCAACGAAGACGCTCCTCTTTTTTCCAACCCGCCGAATATTGCATGTTGACTAAGAATAAACGTACCCAGCATTGCTTGCACGGCAGTCTTGTTTGCCTGCGGCTCTTTTTGGCGATCAGCGATTTGCAAATATTTATCACGAAACCGATGAATAAGTTCCAAGTATTTCGAATCGCGTTGAGCTTTATTGAGAGTGGCATCGCTGTCCGCCATGTGCTCGGCTGTCTGTCGAATTCTATCTACCTCTACGTTGAAATTCTCCGGAGTAAAGTCTATATGAAGAGCTTCCGGCGAAGCAGGCTTCTTGGGCGCCTCACGTTCCGCTCGTGGCATTGTTTCCATTCTCATACAAAAATAATACCCTACTTTACGCTAATCTCCAGCAGCTTTTTGGTACTTGTTCGCCCGCGTGCCAGCCTCACCTGCGTCGTCGGCACGCCATAATACTGCGCCACCAGTTTTATTATCGCCCAATTCGCCCGCCCCTTTTCGGGCGCCTCCTTCACATACACAACCAAATTCTCCTCGTCGATTTTCTCAACCCGACTCTCCCGGGCATGAACCTTCGCCTTGATTGTGATGTACATATTTAAACTTTAGCATACTGGTCGCTTGCCCTGCGAAGCTCGTAAGCGTAGTAGGGTCATCCCGGACTTGATCCGGGATCCAGAAAATCCCTTGCAAACTCACGAACACTTTCGGAACAATAGAAATATTGAAAAATTAATCACTTATTTTCAATTTAATCATACATATGAAACCAAAATATCTTCGAAATAGCGGTAAGCAATGGACACCACAAGAGCAAATAACTCTTTTAAATTTGGCTATGCGAAATACACCAACACGAGTAATAGGGCTCGAATTAGGAAGACCTGAAGCAGGCGTTTATGCGAAAGCAAGAGAGCTTGGCATCAGTCTTCATCCAACAAATCAATCTCCCTATAACCGAAGGGCAAAATAGGAAAAAATTATAACTTCTTTAATAGCGCCTGGTATAGGATCGATTTTTTTCAAGCGTATCTCTTTCTGCATCACGTGGTAGGAATTTACAATCCTATATATTCGCAAGAATCGACTTCTAAACGATTCGAATATTTACCCTGTCTTTAGCGACACAGATCGAATTATTTATAGCATAGCATTCGACATAAGATCTGCTCGGAAATGCAGTGCTCTCTATACCATTTTTCGTACCGCCTTTAGTAATTTCACCTCTTGGATCTTTAGAATTATCACTATTCTTAACCTTCCACCAATAATCATCTGCTCCGGTTTCATTATTTCTGATAGAAAATCTTATTTTTCGTGTCCTATGACCGCCCGAGGAAACGCCATTTTTTCTTAAAAGAGGCGTTGCTTTTAACCAGCCATGCAAGAAGCCGCTAAGGGGGTGAACATTCCCATCAATTTTAAATACCAGGCCCTGATCAATCAGAGTTTTGATTTTAAAATCGAATAGATATTCTTCCGATGCTATTCTTGAAGTAAAATCAATTTCCATTAGTTTTTCTATCGAACCTTCTTCGCTGAGTCGCTCTAGCTTGATTAGAAAATTATCCCTCGCTGTTTTGATTTTTTCCTTCTGAACCTCCGTTAGCTTGTCTAGATAGTCATCAATAAATTTATCGCTATTTGCACGGTCATGAATTTGGTTAGGCTTATTTATTATATCCGGCAATTCAACAAAAAATTTAAAAATGGCATCAAATATCTCTAGATTATTGTTCTCTTGGAAAAATATTGTGACAATTTGCTCAAGATGAAATGACTTTAGTTTGAGCTCATTATCCATGTCTTCCAAATTATTTTTCCATTTTTTGACAATCTTGGAAGTTTTTCTAAATTCTCCGCTGGTAGCATTATCTATTTCCGAAGCCACTTTAATATATCCCCTAGGATCAGATGTAATCCATCCCATATCGCCATGCTGCTGCGAAAGCTTCTCATAATACATAGTACGGTTTTTATGTTTTTCCTGAATCACTTCCGGCACCTTATATACATCTTCACTAAATTCATTTTTTGAGAAAATATAAACAGGAACAATATCAACAGAGAATACCTCCTCGCTACTCTCAAAATATGCAACAGTTACAGAGTGGGTTTGTAGCTGCACTTTAATCTTATAATCAGTAGGGTTGCTATAGTCGCTTTCAATTTTATCCCGCAATTCTTCTAAAGAGTCTAATGGATTATGAATATTTTCATCCCAATTTCCCAAAAAATACAGGATATCAAGGTCCTGTACATGGGTAATAGCTGTAAATCGCGGATACGATCCAATTTGGATACAATTATTATCCCCTAGCAAATCCTGAAAAGATTCGTAGATCTCCTTAATTTGTTCCCGCTCACCCTCCTTCGGAGATAGCGTTCGTGCGTAACTCCGTAACTTTTCGTTAAACTTATCTTTTTTCATAACTCGTGGTGATCATTGATATCATGATGTCGTTAAGTAATCGGCCACGAAAATTACTAAGGATCACATTGCGTATTTCGTTAATTTTTTTGATCTCAGTAATAGGGATTGATCCAAGCTCTTGAGGAGCATATATAATAAGTGCTGTCTGGTCGTTTTTCTGCCTTAAAATATCGTCTATTGAATCAGCCCAATCATGCCAAAATATTAAAAAAAGTGTAGCTTTTTCAGCACGACCAATATCACGCCTATCCATTATTTCAATAATATTCTTATCACTAAACAGTTCCGAATCTAAGAGCATATTCTTTAAATGTGGAAGGTTTTCACCTTTTGCAAAAACTGCAATTTTCCTCCTAGCAAGACCATTTCCTAACCTAAGCAACGCTGGCCATATGCCTATAGCCCAAGTAATTACTCCAGCTACCACAGTAATCAGGACAACAAGCGTACTTAGTCTCCCCAACCAATCAATTACTGTTAAAAAATCCATAATTACAATATTAGAATGAAAAGTAGAACGTGTAAATACGTTCTTGTGCACATCTTATCCACAGGTATAATGAAAATATGTCCAAACTATTACCAAAGCTTCATCCGACGCAAAAAAAAATTCTTGATCTCTTAAAAGAGCATTCTGATAATCCCCTTACGATGATTGAGCTCAAAGACTTGGTCGGAGCCTCCTCTACGAGTGTAATTCATCACCACATATTACGCTTAGAGAAGAAGGGGTACTTGAGACGCAACCCATCAAATCCTAGAGACTACAGAATTCTTACAGATTCCCCAGATAACTATATGGCATATATTAATTTGTATGGCCTCGCACAGTGCGGTCCTAACGGATCGCTTCTGGAAGGAGATCCTGTTGATCGTATTAAGATGGAGTCTCGAATGTTAGGTTTTCCATCCGAAGAAGCGTTCATGGTACAGGCTAAGGGTAACTCGATGGCACCTCACATTAAGTCTGGAAATTTAGTAATTGCACAAAAGACACAAGACTTTAGTAGGCTAAATGGGAAAGTAGTTGTTTGTGTTAATGATGGAAAAGCGCTGATTAAAAAAATGACAATTCAAAATCAAGAAATATTACTATCTTCGTTTAATGAAAAATATCATCCATTTGCCGCGGCGGATGATTTTCGAGTGGAAGGACTAGTTCGCGGAGTCCTGTCGAGATCGTTCTAGTCCGAACTATTCTTTTTGGTCAAAAATAATCAATCTTCTGATTTAGCAATTCGTTAAAGTAATTCCATGAAATCAACCCAGGAGGTATTATCATTTACTTCAAAACCATCCACAGATTCGTTATCGCATTTCCAAATACCGCCTATGTTTGCCACGATGCCACCGACAATGTTTTTACCTTGCTTGTTCCATTTTTGTATGTAGGCATACAGGCCCTTTGATTTGTCGATTGTTTCAAATGATTCCACAGTCTGTTTTTTCTTTGTATCAAATAATCCGATGCGCCCATCTTTGAACTGGACTATAAAATCAACATAAAATGCATCTACGGTATGCGTGCTTCTATTCTCGTACGGCACTGCAAAATGCTCGCTTCCGTGATCGCCATTCTTATACCACCATGCAATTTTTTCGCTATTTGCTTCTAGGAAGTCCATGAAAGCCGTTTCGTTGATTCTGCCAGTGTATTCTTTGCGAATATAGCAGGGGGCCATAGCAGCGAGCTTGTACTGCTCTAAGGCCTCGTATTCGTCCGTATAGGATAATTGATCTGGTACATTCCATAGCCTTCCTGCTTGGCTCATAGCAAACTGTTGTTTTGCTTCTATTTCTTCACGTCGAACCGGACCATATACAGCAAGTGCCTTGTCGATTATATGCCTCAATTCACTCTTCTCTTTTTTTGCCATGTCATTGACGAGGATTTTATATATCTCGTAGCTGTCGCTATCAACAATGCTTTTGATCCATACGCGCAACGCTGATTTGAGCGTGCCCCATGATCGTTCAGGAGCATATTTTTTGCCGTTATCTTCTTGTATCGTTAATATCTCATAGCAATATAAGTTGAACAGTTTTTCTAAGTCATTGTGCGATATTTCGTGCTCCAATTCTTTATCGCTTTTGCGTATCTCTTTAATAAAATCGTCATACACTTTAATTTCTGCATCTACGATCAAGCGATTGTTCAGCTTAAAGTTTTTCAGCTCAAATTTCTTTTTTACCTTAGCAAGTTTTGCAGTGAGAATATCGGAGCCTGTTATGCCGAGTTCGCTGTCTGCGACTTCTGCAAAAGTAGTTTGAAACGATGCACCCAGGTCGCCATAGTCTGTACGGCTCAAATAGATTGATTCTAGATCAATATTTTCGACGCCTTTTCTCTTATTACTTATCAGACTAGTAGCTTTATTTTTTGTGCCTTCCGGTAGCTTGATTTCGTTCTTCTTATAGTTCGTATACAGATAAGCGATGTTGATTAAAGGCTGTGTTGCATAATGATATCCACGAGGCATACGCAATATACGGCCTACGGTTTGCTCGTGAAAAATAGGACTTTTCACTTCTCGAAACATGACGAGTATGCTGGCTCGTGGGCAATCCCAGCCGGTAGCTGCCGCTTGTTTAAATATCAAAAATTGCACACTTGATCGATTACTTTCAACGGCTTCAAGATTCTCTTTTTCTTTTGATAGCCAAACTGCAATCTCATTTTCTTTCACGCCTTTTTGCTTTAGGTATCTTTTTACAGTTTCAAGTTTGCTTTCAGTCTCAACGTCTTTCTTCTCTGATTCGTCACTAGGAAGCTGGATCAATACAAGCGGGTTTATGTCCTCGTCGATTTCTTGGTATGCGCGTAAAAGCTCGAGACGTTTATTGTACGCCATTTCAAGCAACATTCTGTCTTGGTCATCTTCCGTTACTTTTGCAAAGTCTTCTTTTGTTTGTACGACAATTTTTTCTTTGATCAATCCTTGCTCAATAACGTCTTCGTGTCGAACGTATACATATCCGGCCTTGCCGTCGTCTTCATCTTCTCGGCTTGGTACGTTTATCGGGGTAGCTGTTACGTGAACGATAATGCGAGGGCTTATAAGTTCAACCAAGTCATCTGCGAGCGTTGTGCTTGCGTCTCTGTGTGCCTCGTCAATAAGCAATACGATTTCTCGGCCATCTTCTTGGGTATTGCGTATAAATTCATCAAATGTCGTGTTTTGTTCGCCTTCTCTGCGTAGTAAGCGGTTTTCTTTACTTGTCGATTTTAGTTTTTGCCAGTTGATAAAGAATATCTCGTTTTTCTTCAACTTCTTTTCCTTCAAATCGTTCAAGTCTGTTAACTGTAATTCGCTTGCACCGCCATAATACTCGAAAAACTTTTTCTTGCTTTGTTCATATGATTCTTCACTGAAACTAACCCATACATATGCTCGGTCCGCATCAAATTGAGGATCATTTACAAGATCACGCAAGAAATGTGCCATCACTACAGTCTTTCCACTACCTGTAGGAGCTTTAAACGTAAGCGGTAATTGTTTGTTGCCGGTTTCCCATAGAGTAAGAAACTTCTTTCGTAATTCGGTAATCGCTGTTTGTTGGAATGGCTTTAGTTTCATAGCTCGGCATTTATCTGCTTATATACTTCGATAATTGGCTCAGGTATATCGTTTACGGTAATGTTTGGAAATTCTGCAAAGTCATCTTGATATTGACCTGTAGTCCAAGAGAAAATATATAGAGCGACTTTTTCTAGCTTTGCCAGCTTCTTTGTTAGTTCGGGCAGTTTTCGCATGTCTTCTCGAAAATATATCGCGCAATGTCGCTTGCCATCTGTAAAAATCTGATAGTACTCAGTTTCATCCGTTTTTTCCCTCAATGTGTTTTCACGCAATGCAATCATCTCGCCTATATGACGAGCAAGCCTCACTCTGTCGTCATCAGTTACTTCATCTTCACTGTTTTTTTGAACAAAGTTTCGGCGATAATATCTTAAATTACCTGGAATAGGATTTACTATTTTTCCATTATACTCATAACCCTCTATTACTTTTTTAATACGAGGGTAACAAACTCTTTCTGCGATAGCATTCTCGTTGTTTGTGCATAAAATAAATTGCCTCTGACCCCCGTCTTCTTTATTGAGCATCATTGCAGCATGCCCAGTAGTTCCCGACCCTGCAAAGAAATCTAGGACTACTGCATCTTGCTTCGCCCCGTGACGCAAAAAGAATTTTATCAGTTCTGTTGGTTTTGGATTTTCAAATATATCTTTTTTACCAAAAATTCTTGTTAATTCGTTAGTTCCATCTGTAGTAGTTGCAACATCAAGTAGGATGCTTCTTTCTTTGATTTTTTTCACCTCTCCTTCTTTGAAATAGATTTTTTCATACGATAACCATTTTCCTCTTTTCTTTTGCCAAAAAATCAGATCTTTCTCAACTAGCATATTCATTCGTTTCTTACCTACGCGCCATCGCCCATCACCACCATCGGGAGCAATAGGATAAACATTTTTTCCGTCAGGAGATTTAATCGAGAAATACATTTTTGGCCTATCTTCTCGTCGAGCTGTATTACCCCATTTCGCTAATTTGACTGCTGTAAACTTCCCGCTTTGATCTTCTTTATTAAATTCTGATTCTTCAATAAGTATTTCTTCGTCAAGCCATTTAAATTCTTGAGATCTAGCATATACAAGAACATACTCATGCTCTGTAACAAAATAAGCATCCGCTTGACCTCCGCCTTCCTTTTTTCTCCAAATTAGAGTTCCAACAAAATTATTCTCATCAAAGATTTCATCACAAAGCATCCTTAACGGTGCTTGCTCATTATTATCGATACTAATAAAAATTGCTCCTGTTGATTTTAGAAGAGACTTCGCAATTTTAAGACGTTTTTCCATAAAAGAAAGCCAGGCACTGTGCCGAAAACCATCTTCTTTATCAACAAGCTTGTCATTATATATAAAATCGTTATTGCCAGTGTTATAAGGCGGATCAATATAAATAACATCTATTTTTCCCGTATGAGTATATCTCAAAACTGAAAGCGCATGATAATTATCACCCTCAATCATTATATTCGTAGGACCTGTTTCGTCATTGCGTATATCTTTATCGTTTACTGGTTCCAATATTGGAAAATTGTTTTTGCACATTTCCGCAACATCTTCAGGTTTATCCCTCCATACAAGACCATACTTCTTTCCATTTAAAACGTTTTCAAGCTCGTGCACGAGCTCTTCTTTTGTTAGTTTTGAATAGTCTTTTTTCTTTAGTCTGCTCACAATATCAACACTACAACATAAAACGGTCCTTCACACACTCAATATAGCCCAGGGAGGTACATTTTGCGAACGTTCTCAGTTCTTGAGCATCCCCTCTTCCCGAAAACTGAAAAACTCTGTTTTACTGATAATAACGTGATCGAGCAGGCCAATACCCATTAATATTCCGGCGTCGAATAGTCGTTTTGTAACCTCGATATCCGCTTCGCTGGGATGCGGGTCGCCGGATGGATGATTGTGCGATACTGCGATACTTGCAGCATGATGGGATATGGCCGCTTGGAATGTTTCGCGAGGATGGACGAGGCTGGAATTGAGCGTGCCTACGGTAAGCAAGTCCGTGCCTACTATCCTGTTTCTATTATCAAACGAAATAACGTAAAAATGTTCTTTATTCCAGTTTCGGATTTCTTGGCGAATATGTTCCGCAATATGCTCAGGAGATGCGACGGCGCGTGCAGTATTTTTTATTTTCTCTTTACTACGTTCAGTTTTTAAAACTCTTCTGGCAATTTCTAGACTTGCTTTTAATTGCAACGCTTTTGCAGACCCAAGGCCTTTAATATTTTGCAAATCTTCAAGCGATGCATTAACGATGCTATCTAATGATCCGAACGTTGCCATAAGTTCTTTTGCGATATCCATAACCGGATTACCTGCAACACCTCGACCTATTAACACAGCGAGTAATTCTTGAGCGGATATTTTTTCGGCACCATCTTTTATCATTCGCTCGCGCGGACGTTCTTCGAATGGTAAATCATGAACGGTGAAGGAGCTCTTCATACATACAGTATAGCCCTTCGACTTGGCTCAGAGTAATTTGCACAGGCAAAATAAAAACGCGTGGGCCAATGGCACCACGCGCATACACACAACGACTACCTACACACGAACCCCATAGCGCTTCGCCTTGCCGTTTGTAAGTCGCCTGCTGCGGGATGATTTCTGCTTATCCCTGGATAGCAACCAAGCCAAATGATCGCGCCTTTGAGCAAGAATCCTCATGCTGTTCGAGAACGTACTCACAAGCGCAGCAGATTCCGGTGCATTCAAGAATTCCGTCACCGCACGAACGAGAGTATCGGCAGGCCCACGAATATTCCCGATCGTTTTTTGGGTTGCGTGTTCCAATTTATGGATGACTTCATCGCAAGAAGCTGTGAGATTGGAAATCTGTGAGTAATCAACCTGAGTCTTCACGTGATCTCTCCTATAAAGAACCTTCGAAATCTTCCGGACCAAAGATACTGTATGCCCAACTCTGGATAGATGTCAACGTTCATGAACAGTGAAGGAGTTCTTCGTAATTGCAGTATAATAGCCCCCACTACGCCAAGGCTTCGCGGGGTTACTTGCAAAGGCAAGTAAAAATTAAAACACGGCATCACTTGATACCGTGCGACATGCATCCTCATTCGAACGCAGGGTTGGTTGCGGCTTCCAGTTTCACATATTCGCGAAACTGCCTGCCGGACATTTGGAGCACCTGCCCGCGAAGCGCCATGGAAGCAAGCATGCGCGTCGTCATGATTTGCTGCCGCATAAGGAGAGGAACTTGATCCTGCCTCATGCACATCTCCAGCTTCTGCTGAAGCTGTTGCGACATGACCTGCTTCATATGCATTCCCCTAGGCTCGCGCGCAACCCGCTGCATCGTTGCATTGTACTCCCTGCGATCGGCATCATCGGTAAGCTGGGGGCGGCAATCCTCTTTGCACAGATTGTAGCCCCACACCATATCGAAGAATTCGCCAATGGCATCCACATTCGCGTTCACCATCGGACCGATCGTGTTCACCAGCGTCCGAGAGCGTTCGATATCGCGACCGTTTATTCGAAAGCGCTGGCGGGTAACCGTTTTGAGTAACGGCTGCCCGCGGAAATCGATCTGCTTGCCGTGAAGCGCGAATTGCGATTGCGTTTCCTTGAACGTCGCTTCCACTTTGGGGAAGTCGAGCATCGTAATCTCGATCGCCAAGCGACCGTCTCGGTTGTTGTGATCAGGAATAATCTCAACATACTTCAGATCCGGGTCGACGGGGAAATGCTCGCGGCGGCATACATATACATGTGGTGAAATGCGCGCGAACATGACATCGCTTGCTACAACGGCAGACACGACATCCGACCACACCGGAATATCGATCGTAAAATTGCCATCCACAAACGCGAAGCAATTTTCGATCATCGCCTTCCACGGCCTGCTTTCATACATTGGGCGAGTCATGACAATGCTCCGTTTGCGAGAGGGAATATTGTAAAGTGTGCTTGTTCTTATATACTTTTATTTATAGTATTTGTCAAGATATACGATACTTACCGATTTTTCGCTGTCCACAAATTGTCCCACCAAGCGGATGGAGCCGTGGTGTAAATAGCTTTGCCGATTTCTTTAGATTTTTTATGCGTTAATTTTTGCAACTGCGCATTACCTTTTTGCTTTCCTTTTCCGTTCAGCCAGATGCTTGCCTCTTTATTGCCTTGCCATTCGTATTCGCGAAGGAGCAACACCTGATCGAGCAAATCTGCGTCTTTGGCAATGGTGGATTCTTTTGATTCCCGAATTTCGTATTCATCGATCAATTCTTTCAAGTCCGGAAACGGCAATGTGCCCAATTGATCTGCGTGCACTTCGTCTTCAAATAGTTTCGCGTAGCGCTTGTGCACCCAATTGTGATCGCCCGTACGCGCCTCGGCCATGTCATGGATAAGCGCCATCAGCGTTGTTTTATACGGATCGGCACCTTCTTCTTTTGCCAGAATCCACGCAATAATTGCCACACGGTAGGAGTGCGACGCAATGGTATCCGAATCGTCATCCGTAAGGAGCATCTGCCGATGCATGCGAGGCAATTTCCTCATCGTACCGATTTCAAATAAGAAGTTCGCAATTCGTTTGTATTTATTCATATCCAAACTATATCCCTGGCAATGCGCTTTATACAAGGTATAGTAGGTGTATGTTACAAGAAGGCACCAAGGCTCCCGATTTTTCCGCCCAAGACCAATTTGAAAAGACGCATACGCTTGCAGACTACGCGGGCAAGTGGCTGATACTGTATTTTTATCCGAAAGACGACACGCCAGGATGCACGAAGGAAGCATGCGCCATTCGCGATGCCTGGACGGATTTTAATACTGCGGGATTGAACGTGTTAGGGGTAAGCAAAGATTCTGTTGCAAGCCATATGAAATTTGCGGAAAAATATGCATTACCGTTTCCGCTCTTAGCTGATGAAGATAGGAAGATATTAGAAGCATACGAAGCGGAAGGCGAGAAGAATTTGTACGGAAAGATGCATTTCGGAACGCTCAGGATTACCTACTTAATTAATCCGGATGGCGTGATTGCAAAAGCATACCCGAACGTAAAACCGGATAAGCACGCAAAGCAGATTTTGGAGAATTTTAAGAATCTGTAGAAAAACTACTTAATACCTCAATAGGGCTATTTTTATACAATAATTGACATAATTTAACATATGAAGTATAATTAAAATGTTGATCGTGTGATCAACACACAGCTCCCCCAGTACCTCGACAACAAGGAATGCAGAATGAAGAACGTCGTCCCCGCCCTAATTATCGCTGGTTTATTCACCGTCTTGGGATTCGTGTTGCACGATCTTAAAGAACGACCGGTTCAACAACCAGCACAGGTGACCGCCGCCTCTCAAAAGATCGTCGTCCCCCAGCTCGAGTTAGCTTTCGGCGACAAGTTTAAGGCTGGAGTACCGATCACCATATCTGTCGAAGGAAACCAGAACGAAGAAGAACAACTTCTGCTGGTGTACAACGAAGATAAAGTTCAGGTGATGCCATTCTTGGAGAATCCCGGAACTCGCCCTCGAGTTGAGTTTCGATCGCGAACAAGCAAGGAGCAATTTTATCTGTACCGAGTGAAAGAAGAAGGTTCGGATCCTACGTGCACCGGCTGTTGGCGAATCGTTCAAAAAATCGAAAAAGGTACTCGAGACCGCGTGGTCTCACAGAAAGATATTCAAAACGAGATCGATCTTCTGTGATCAGATCAACAGCATTAAAATCAACAGCCCGCGCGGAGAATTTTCTCCCCGGGCTGATTTTTTTATTTCTTCAACAATTCCGAAAACTTTGCCTGAAGCTTTTCCAGTTTCGGACTGATAGTCGCCTCGCAGTACGGATTGTCTTTATTTTTTTCGTAATACTTTTGGTGATAATCTTCTGCGAAATAAAATTCGGTGAACGGCGTCACTTCCGTCACAACTTTTTTGCCGTCTTGATTTAATTGATCTATAAATTTTTTCGCCTCCATTTCCTGTTCGGGCGTCGTGAAGAAAATAGCAGATCGATACTGCGTACCCACATCTGCGCCTTGGCGATTGAGCGTTGTGGGATCGTGCGTTGCAAAAAACACGGTCAGCAAATCGTTATACGTAATTTTCGACGGATCAAACACAATCTTCGTCGCTTCCGCATGCCCCGTATTTCCTGAACAAACTTGTTCGTATGTCGGGTTTGAAACGGTGCCGCCGGCATAGCCCGGCTTCACATCCTCAACGCCTTTTAAGCTGGAAAAGACAGCTTCCGTACACCAGAAGCATCCTCCGCCAAATACTGCTGTTTCTGTATTGTTCATAAATAGGTAAAAATATTATCCGAATGTAAACGTATATGCCTGCAAGCCCGGATTTTGAATGATGAGTTTCAGCGTATGCGTGCCGGGAGTAGCCTCATCGATCAGATTATAGAGCTGATTTGCCTGTACGGAAATTGTTTTTACCAATACGCCATCGCGGTACACCTGTGCTGCGTTTTCTGCATTCGATCCTGCAACAAAGTACACGTGCTTGGCATGATATTTATATGAGATAGATGCGCCTGCGGAAATGGTTTGCGCATACTCCTGTTGAATATCCCACGAGCCGTCCAAGTAAAATGTATTATCTTTCAGAATTGCCGGTATCTGGAATTGCCCCATGCCCGTTTTGCCAATCGTTCCGTTCCCTAGATATTGATTGCGTGCCGATCCGAAATACGTTTCCGGACTACCCACCTGCGCAACATCTACCGAAATTGCGTTCGTCGGATTAGCCATATCTGTTTTGATATCTTCTTTTTGGCCCAATACTTGCGCGCGCTCTTTGAGCGCATCTTGAATTGCCTTTTCTGTCACATCATAATCGCCCTCGCCCGCATGATCATGCACAATAAAACCGTCGATATCTATAAGATACTCCCGCGGCCAATATTGATTTTGAAATGCATTCCATGTGCCGTAATCGTTATCGAGCACCACAGGATACTTTACTCCATATTTCTGAGTGGCAGCTTGTACGTTATTGATATCGTGCTCGAATTGAAACTCCGGGGTATGAACACCGATGATTTCTAACCCCTGATCTTTATATTTGTCATACCAAGCCGTTACATACGGAAGCGTGCGCTGGCAGTTAATGCAGCTGTACGTCCAAAAATCTATTAAGATAACTTTTTTGCCGATCAAATCTTGAATTTTAAACGGGTCCGTATTGATAAATCCGCTTGGATTCACAAAGTCTACTGCGCGAGGATACTGCTTCTCTTTTTGCGCAATAATAGCGGACCGATCAGCGGATCCAGCCATGGTTGCAACAGGAATAGCAGCGCCCGGGCCAGTTGCGCCATGGTGCGACGAAATGGATTCCAAATACCACACTGCGCCGGCAATAAGAATTAACACTATTCCTAAAATAGTATTTCTATGACGACGTGATAACGGTTTCATGATTGCAATAATATGCTATTTAACACTCCCCAATTTGCAATAAGGCTCAAGCTTTGAGTAAACACTAAAATACCCAATAAAATTAATATCACTCCGAAGATAATAGATAGAATTTCGAATCTTGATGCGTATTTGTTAATAAACACTTGCGCTTGGGAAGCAAAGAATCCGACAACGATAAATGGGATGCCAAGCCCGAGCGAATATGCCAGCAGGAGCGCAAACGATTGACCAGGTTGAGTAACAGCAAGCGATAAGATTGCTCCGAGCGCAGCACCAACGCACGGCGTCCACCCGGCTGCAAATGCGGCACCAAACAGCATCGATGTTACATATCGAGAAGAAAACGTGTGAACGGAAAATTTATGATCGCGTTCCAGAAACGGAACTTTGATAAGTTTGGTTAGATACAGACCGAAGAAGATAATAAACAATCCGCCGATACGGGCAAGCCACGATTGAACCGTTGGAGCAATATGAAGTAATACCGTATTAAGAAGAACCCCGAGCAATGCGAACAGAATCGAAAAACCTAGCACGAAAAACACGCTATTGATAACCATTTCTTTCCTGCTTGGCGTCTTAGTGCCCGCACCTGCCAAATACGCTAAGAATCCCGGAATAATCGGCAATACGCACGGTGCAAAAAACGATACTACCCCACCAATAAACGCAACGTAAATGGAAATCGACGTCATGCTGAATGCGCCCTAACGCGCCTCATGCGCGCCATCCCCAAATATCCGATACAAGCTAAAATCACTAAAGCTCCCCACGCACCACCAGCAATTTGCAACACGCTATTTTCCCTTTTTTCCACTTCTCGCAGTGATCGGCCAACTGCAACGTACCCGTCTTTATACGGAACAACCACGAGCGCGATGCGCACACCCTTTCTTGGCTGCCATGTAACGCGATCTTGGCCCATCTTTTTTGTACTATCGAATACGCCCAACGGAATCGCAGGATCTTTGCCATCGAGCTGGCCCGTCGTTTCAAGCACTGCTCCCTTTGAATCCGTCACCACCAAAAACGGCGCAAGACTTGCTGCCATATCGATACGACTGGTGCTTGCCAAGTCAGACGGCTTTGCCGTTCCATCAAGCAAATGCGCAATATCTTCCGCCAATTGAATCTGCGGGTCGTTCGCACTCTGGCGCAATATCTGCTGTCCTACGGCGTATATCGTGCCAAATACGACGATGCTCACAAGTAAACAGATTGCGAAATTGCGTGGTTTCATATGGTTATATAATACACTCTCGGCGCAGACGTGCAATAAAAAACCTGTCAAGGTAGTCTAAAAGAATGAAACAAGAGTTTCAAAAACATACCATAACCATTCAACAGTCATCTGTAGCGTATTGGACGTATGGCGATCCATCGAAACCAACCGTTCTGCTCATCCATGGATTCAGAGGGAATCACTTTGGATTCACCTCTATCGCTAAGCACCTGGATTCGTACCATGTTGTTATCCCCGATCTGCCCGGATACGGCGAATCACAATCGTGGCAGACTACGCCACACGCCATTGAAGCGTATGCCGAGTGGCTGCACGAATTTTGCATCGCAACAAACATTGCGCACCCTATCGTTGTCGGACACTCATTCGGAGCAACAATTACCCTACTGTTCGCTCATCTCTATGGCGACGAGATCAGCCAACTTATCCTGATGAGCCCCGTAGTATCTGAAAACTCTCTGCGAGCCGCCATCGGTTCGATATACTACTCATCTGCTCGATATGTCCCATCATTGTTCCGCCGCACGTACCTTATCAATCCAATTTCCGATGTGTGCGCAAACCTCATGCTCTTTAAAACTGGATCGGTACATAATCGGTTGCGCATTTTATCTGAAGGGTTGCACAATACAAAAAAATTCCACGAGAATGTTATTTTTGAAAACTTCGCAAGCCTCCAGCGCATTAATCCATTTTCGTACACCGCAAGTCTCGCTATGCCCGTGTGCATCATTGCCGGGACACACGACGTGTTCTGCAAACCAAACGATATAGAGCGCCTCTGCGGCGGTATTGCGAATATAACGTGCACCTACTTGGATAAAGAAGGGCACTTGCTCCCTCTTGAGCAGCCAAAGCGAGCAGCATCTGCGCTGTGCGCCTTCATCTCATCTTCACCAGCGTAAGGTACGATAGAACCATGCGAATATTAGTAGTTGAAGACGAACCAAAGCTCAATAAAGGCTTGGTAAAAGGCCTGCAAAACAAGGGGTATGCAGTCGATTTTGCATTCGACGGGCTTGCCGGAGAAACACTGGCACGAAAACAGGCATACGATTTGATTATCTTGGATATTATGATGCCCCGCCGAGACGGCATCACCGTATGCAACAACCTGCGGACATCCGGGATTGAAACTCCGATACTATTCTTAACTGCAAAAGATGAAATCGCCGATAAAGTAAAAGGGCTCAATATTGGCGCCGATGATTACTTGGTAAAGCCATTCGCATTCGAAGAATTGTTCGCCCGAATCAAAAGTATTCTGCGCAGGCCAAAGCAAGTTGTTCCGGATATATTAAAACTTGAAAAATTGACGCTCGACACAAAAGCGCAGCAACTGACTATTAATAATAAAGTCATCCCGCTCACGCTTCGAGAATACAGCCTGCTTGAATATCTGCTACGCAACGAGGGGGCAGTCATTACGCGAGAAGACCTCCTCGACCATGTATGGGATATATTCTATGATTCCCAAAGCAACGTCGTTGACGTGCACGTAAAAAATATTAGAAAAAAATTACCAACTGCGTATGCAAAACGTATTGAAACAATTCGAGGAAAAGGGTACCGCATTGCTTAGCGGACAATTTTCGCGTGCGCGAATCGAGCTGACGCTCATTTATGCTGTTATTTTGCTGTTCGTGTTAATGGTTTCAAGCGTCATTACGTACTCCAGATTTTCTACGCGAATCGATCTTCGGTGGGCCGCACACCGCATTATGATTCAACAGCCGATCCCACTGCCCCCATTTGACCCCGAGCAAAACTTCCCTGATGAAGCGCGAACAGAATTAGCCCTATCACTATTTCTCGTAAACGGCGTGCTCATCGTCGGCGGAATCGGATTAAGTTACATACTGGCCGGAATTACGCTGCAACCGATCCAGCAAGCATACGAGAAGCAGCGTCGATTTTTAAGCGATGCATCGCATGAATTGCGAACTCCGCTTGCGATTATGCAAACAGACTTGGAAAACGAGCTTGCAGATAAAAAAATTAGCCAGCACGCGAAAGAGCAGGCAGAAAGCCATTTGGAAGAAGTGGGCCGTATGTGCGCAATCGTAAAAGATTTGCTGTTAATATCTCGGCTCGATAGAGAAAACAATAAAGATGCGCCAAGCCAGCTCGTCGATTTTAGCGCAATTGCAGCTGCGGTCATCGACCGGCTTACGCCGTATGCCGAAAAGCATGCAGTAGCGCTTGTTTCAAAACTTCCTGAATTACCAGTTACCATACTGGCGCATCCGGAACACCTTTCCCAAGCAATTATGAACCTTGTAAAAAATGCTATCGATTACAATCAAAAAGACGGCTCCGTAACAGTATCTCTTACCATCGAAAAAAACGTGGCAACGCTCATTGTCCAAGACACGGGCGTCGGTATTCCCAAAAAAGATCTGGAAAAAATATTCGACCGATTCTATCGAGCAGATGAGAGCAGAACACGTGCAACAGGAGGAAGCGGACTGGGCCTCTCCATCGTGCAATCAATTGCAAAAACTTATAACGGAAATATCTCTATACAAAGCGACGAAAAAACAGGAACACGCGCAAACCTTTCCTTTCCACTCAAAAATGCATCATAATGTCGGGTTATGCCTATTCCCTGGCCAACCATGCGCCAAAACGCCCAAAATACCGGATTGGGCGTTTTTCGCATTCCTCAAAGCGACTCTCCGTCCGCAAGCGCCTTTCCTACAAATGGGCTCATCTTTTCCACTCCGGTTATCGATGAACATGAAATAGTGTATGCAGGCAGCGCAGATCACTACTTGTACGCATACGATCCAAACCGGAAACAAGTGCTGTGGAAATTTGAAACGGGCGAAATTATCGATTCTGCAGCTGCCTTGCACCCGAATGGAACGATCATAGTTCCGTCAGGCGATGGAAATATATACTGCCTGGATAAAAGCGGAAAAAAGATATGGGCGTTCGACGTCACAAGTGCTAGAACGCCGGATCAATTCACACTTGCGACAAGCTATTGGTGGGAAGGCAATATAGCAATCGGACCTGATGGGAACATCTACGCAGGCAATGATGATTTCTTTTTATACTCGCTTACCCCCGAAGGAACGTTGCGCTGGAAATTCAGAACTGGATTATTTATCTGGTCGGCTGCCGCATTTGATACAAGCGGCGTGGTATACGCCGCATCGTTCGACGGATACATATACGCGCTCAAGTGCGAAGACGGCTCGCTGCTCTGGAAAACGGATTTGAAAAATCCGATGATTTCATCTCCTGTTATATACGATGATTACCTGATCGAATGCACGCTGAATGGGACTATGGTTGTAATGAATCGGCATACGGGCAAAGTGCTGTGGACTACTTCAACTCCGACGCACGCATATGCAACCCCGCTCGTAACTCCAGACGGGCATATTGTCACAGCATCCAGTTCCGGAGAAATTATCATGCACGACATCAAAACAAGAAGCAGCGTATGGACGCATACGGAAACATCTGTAGTGCGCGCATCGCTCGTTGCAGGCATCGACCCGGAACAAAAAGAGGAATATCTCATCTACGGCGGAAATGCGGAAGGGCACGTGTTTGCGCTAACTCCTTCAGGACAGCAACGCTACCGATTGCACACTGCGCCTACAGAAGAAAATCCGAATAAATTTGTCATTAATGCATCGCTTGCATTAGGCAATCATGGCATTGCACTAGCTGCAGGGAAATATATCTACTACCTTCCATACAAGCATTACCTTGATAGGAATGCCGACTATGCAATACAGCCGGAGATTCAAAAGCAATTAACGCATACAGATCTCGCGCAAGCAAACGCTTATATTTTCGATACTATCCATATCACCTCTCCGACAATCGTCCCTACGCTTGATCAAATCGGCCTGCAAAGCCTGCGCGTATACATAGGAGTTGTGGCGCGCAATGAATCAAACAACACGTTCCTTGCACACGGCATGCTGATGTTCGGAAGAAACGAAGAAGGAGAATTGCTCGGAGTCCCCCATGCGCAAACATATTCATTCGCATTTCATGGGAATACATATCCGGACCGCATGGAATTTACAACAGAGAATATTTATTTTGAAACATCCGGCTTTCCGTTCCCGCTCGACAGTCTCACCATTGCAACCATTCAAGCTCCTACGGATTCTAACGCAACCATCCATGCGCACGTCCATAAAAAGGGGGCGCTGCGAACGTTCTTTGCTGCCATGCGCGCATACAACGCCACGAATCCCGCACGCAATATATTTAAAAATATCAAAACTATTCATGAAATTCCCCACATGGTCGCGGCATGGCTGCTTTTTGCGAGCACGGGGATAAAATTCATCATAAGAAAATACTGGGACGGCTTCGACCTATTTGACGAACATGGGAGCATCGATTGCGTCGGCATGGCGTCGCTCAGGCCGCTTCACCATGCGCCCAAATCCAAATGGGCCATATCTTCGCGTTCATACAATACGTTTTTCAGAAGAATTGCTGTGCACCTCACTACCACGGATCAGCATGCGCTACCCGATGAAGTATCGATCATTCTTGCGGACAGCGCTACGCTCGTGCCGCTTGCAATCAATTACAGCAAACTGGTACGACACACGACACTATCGGAAACAACAGCTCACGTTTCGCTGTCTATTCCCGAGGGCTATAAAACATCCACCCTTACTGCGTACGTTGTCGATAAAACAACTCTTCTGGAATCTTTCCCCCTCTACTCCGTAAAATAAACTATCTCGGCGGAGGAACGGTTGGTCGTGAAGAAGGTGTCGGAAACACAAATTGTGAAGGAGTTGGCGAAGGCTTGAATGTTGGGGTAGTGGTAGGTGTTTGGCTTGGTGTTGGCTTAGGAGTGTTAGTTGGTTTTGAGGTAGGGCTTGGTGTTGGCGTCAATTTTGGTGTAGGGCTTGGAGTGGGAGAGGATTTGCAGAGTGGTAAGTCTAATATTTTTTGCGCCTTGATAAGTTCATATTGATCTTTCGCGAGGAGAGTTTCCAAATAATCTCTTTTTTCTTTCGCCTGCTGAAGCTTTTGATATGTTTGCTGAAGCTTAAGGTTATCAAACGGAACTGCATCATCTAGAATAACATAGAGAAGCTGAAGATCGTTGACGGCTTTATTCGCGATTGCCAGGCTATTGGTCGAATCTTTGATGTTAAGTTTTGCTAGATCGGCATCTTTCTTTGCCGCATTCTTTTCATCTTGAGTTGCGCACTTTGCATTTGCAGCAGGTGCATTCGCAGGGCTGAACGTTTGCGTCGTAATATTTTTTCCGTATAAGCCTACTAGCACAAGAACCAAAACAACAATTACTCCACCACCAATTATCAATACCTTTTTGTTCATCCATTGATTTTTATTTGCCATAGCCTGATCTTACCATGAAATTTGCTTCATGAAGTGGAAAACTCAATTACGCGGCAAATCCGGGGAAGTAGTCGGTGATGATTTTTTTCTTCGGAATATCCATTTCTCGAATTGTTTTTTCCAGCGCCTGAACCATCAGCTGAGGGCCTGAAATATAAAACATGCGCTCTGAGAAATCTGGAATTTCATTTTGAATCATTGCAGAATCTATCATTCCAACCTCGCTCGTAATCGTATACACGGTATTCACGCCATATTCCCGCGCTTTTTCTAAAATATCTACAAACGCAGCGTCTTGGATTGTTTTCAGAGAATACAATAGTACGATATCGCACGTTTTGTTCTCCTGAATAATATGCTCGATCATGCTAATATACGGCGTAATTCCAATTCCCCCTGCGATAAAAACTAATTTTTTATTCTCAAAATTTCTCGAGAGCGTAAAATCCCCTCCAACTTGAGATGCAATAATTTCTTCGCCAACTTCTAAGTTTTTCAATTTGGTTTTATACGTGCTCGAATTGTCATAAAACTTTACAGCAATAGACAGCCTATCGGATTTCGGAGCAGATAGAAGGCTGAAGTATCGCCTATTTCCCCGACTATCCACATGCGCATGCGGCAATGTCCATTCCATATATTGCCCCGCTGTAAAGGCAAGATGTTCTGCAGGCTTAAAAATAAATTGCAGCGTATCAGGTGTAAGCTGAATTTTTTGTTGCAGCGCAAGCACAAGACGGCTGCGAGGAGTCATAAAATATGCAACGATATTTCCAATACATAGCGCCTCTTCAGGAGTAAAATTTATTGGAGAAAAGCGCATTTGCTCCGTTGCAACAAGAAGCCCTACCAAGCTCGCATATACTAATTGAGGTCGCTTGCGAGAAGGCGCAGTGAGCGGTTCCGTTAACATCACCAAACCTAAAAACCACACGGGAGAATGAAAGAGCAGAACCTTAGCTATCGCTACAAACGAGGCAAAGAATGTCCCCTGAATCATAAATGCAATAGCAGATGCGACTACGTATACAGCAAAAAATGTATAAACCATTCCTTCTCTCCTAATTCTTCGCAATAGCAGCAGACCGCCCCCCAGCACAAATGGCATCATAACAGGATTGCCCATCCACCACGTGGCAACGTGTTCGGGAGATAATAAAGAAATCCCAAGCACTCCGACCGCTGCTGGATTGAAGATATGCTGCTTTTCGATCGTCAAAAGATACTTCGACCCCATCGCGAATATGCACGCAGCAGCGAGAAACAATGCATTGTGCGGAAACGCAACAGGAACCAGGCACGCAATAATAAGCGCGGTGATAAATACTGATTCCGTGTTCGTGGTTGCGCGAACAATTTTCGCAAACCCGTAATTTGCAATCCAAGAAACTATAACAGCAAACAGAGAATCAATAATAATATCCAACGGATTGTACGGAAGCCATCCCATAGCGCTAAACCCTGCTGCAAGCACAAGCAGCGCGATGAGATAATACAGCGTCAGCCGATACATCGTAATACTATTGAGAAGTTTATCGATGAACATAGAAAAGCTATGTGCGAGCTTGCTTTAGCGCATTGGCAAGCGACTGTTCAAACGCCTGGCTCGTAGCAGACGCCCCTGAAACTCCGCTCACCTTTTCGCTTTGCGCAGCAATTGCCTCGGACTGCAATATCGGCATCGCCTGCTGATTAATAAACTCGCTCGTTCTTTGATCGTTCGGATATTGCAAAAAATTCACCTGCGCAATCTTTCCGCCAGTTACTACCACCTGAATTTGCACGTTCCCATAAAACGCGTCCGCGACCGTTCCGGTAAATGTTCCGTCTTTATATTGAGACGCTCGCGGAGTTGGGGTCGGCGTAGCGACTGAATTATTCGTAGCAACAGGTGTGGGAAGCGAAGCTATGGCAGTGGTGTTTGGAACAATGGCAGTACCCGTTTTTTGATCGCCACCGAACATATTTTTAATAAAAACAAGGGCGAAAAACGCAGTCAGCACAGTCGTAATTTGGACATACTTTCTAAACTTCATGAATGCAGTATAGCAATAATTCATGACACAAAGATGAAGTTTCTATATAATCAGCCATACTATGCGTCGATTATTCTTTGTCCTCATCCCAGCTGCCACGCTAATCGTGCTCGTATCTCCGATTGCAATCATATCTGCAAATCCGCAGCTCGCATCAGATATTGCTGATAACATTGCGCGCCCCCTCATTGGGGATGCAGCGGTCATCTATCTTGAAAAAATATTTTTCAATACATCAGATGCGATCAAAAAAATTACCTACCACGGGGCTCTTCCCGCCTCTGCAACATCCCAAACAGATGTAAGCAATACACACAATACAAACACGCGTCTGGATCTTGCTCCGCTCCCAGTTCCGGCACATATGCCCGCTATGCCCTATGAAGGAGTATGGAAAAAAGTCATTCTCGACCAATTTCCAAACGAAGAACCTGTCGCCACAACATTTATCCGTCCGGATGCTGACAGGCCGTATGCGCTCGTAACGATTATTCAAATGGATATAAAAAAGCTATCGCTCGGCATTGTTGCAGGCATAAAAGAACCGGGCGAATCATTCGGACATCCGGGAACCGGCAGAATTCCTCAAGATAGGATCCAACACGACAATGTAATCGGCGCATTTGACGGGGGATTCTTATATAATGACGGACAATACGGGATGATCGCAGACGGAATCACGTATGCGCCCCTCAAGCAAAACATTGCAACCCTTGTAGCACGAACAAATGGAGAACTTAGCATCATGAACTACACTGGCCAAGACCTCGGAAATAATATCGCATTCGTACGGCAGAATTGCCCCGTTTTAATCGAGAACGGCAACCTTTCAGTCACCGATCCGAAAAATAAAGCGCAGTGGGGGAGAACGCTTACCTCACAAACGTATACATGGCGTTCCGGAATCGGTATTACAAGTACGGGCAATCTTCTGTATGCGGGAGGAAACAATCTCACGCCCGCAACACTGGCATATGCCCTTAAAGCCGCAGGAGCAGTAAATGCGATGCAGCTCGATATTAACCCTGCGTGGGTATCGTTCAACTTTTTTACCAAGAATCCTGCAACAGGAATCCTGACATCTATCCCCTTTATGAAAGATGCTCATGACAGATCAAAACAGTACATACATGGCCACAATAAGGACTTTTTCTACTTGTATAAAAAATAGTGCCACATTTTTTTGACATATCTTAGTACGGATCTATACTGAAGAACGTTGACCCCCGCCTGCCGATACCGACGACGAAGGCCACAGCATTTATATATTAATAACATTCTTTTCATATGATCGAGTTATTCGCTGCAATTCTTTTTATTGCAGGCTATGGAATGATAACAATGGAACAAAAGCTGTTCGTGAGCAAAGCTGCAACAGCAACACTTCTTGCCGTATTCCTTTGGGTTCTTGCTGCCCTAACGATTCCTATGCAGTCGTTTAATCAACAAATAACTCAAACAGGGTCTGATTTGTTTGGCTTGCTCGTATTTTTACTTGCCGCAATGACATTGGTAGAAATTCTTATCCACTACCACGCATTCGACTTGCTCGAATCCTGGCTGCGTTCCATTAACTTTTCTATGCGAAACCTTGCATGGGTGCTCCTTGGAATTACCTATTTTGCCTCCATGTTTATTGCCAATCTCACGATCACCATCATTATGATTCAGATTGCGAGAAGATTGTTCCCGAAAGAACTTCTTATCCCCGTTTCAATTGCAATCGTAATTGCCTCGAATACGGGCGGATCCACATCCCCTATCGGAGACTTGAATACGATCATGCTGTGGTTTGCGCATAAATTTACCGCACTCCAAATTCTATCCCTTGGCTTTCTCCCGAGTCTTGCCACGACATGCGTAGCAGGGGCCCTGTTATTCAGAAAGATATCTGCCAAAGATTTTGTTACAGCTAGCAACGAAGCGCCGATGGCAAAGATTTCACGATCGGATACTGCAATTATTATTGCCTCTTTGATTGCATTCCTCATGCCCCTGGCAGCATCTTTATTCAATATCCCCGCGTATATGGGAATCATCTTCGGACTTGGAATTGTATGGGTCATGATTGATTTCGCAAAACGCGTGCGCCCACAGACAACGCATCTGCAAGCAAAGATTCAAAATTTCATGCAACGCAGCGATATTGAAAGTATTCAATTCTTTATCGGAATATTGCTATCAGTAGGAGCATTGACAGCTCTTGGAGTTCTGCAAACTATTACAAATTCCATCTTAGGCCAGTTCCCAGACACGATCAGGACCGTTGAAGCGTTTATCGGTCTTGGGTTCGCATCCGCAATCGTGGACAATATTCCCCTTACTGCAGCTGCCATCAACGCTCTTCCGAATGTATCCCCAAGCTTATGGGTACTCCTTGCCCTATGCGTAACTTCGGGAGGATCTCTTCTCATCGTAGGATCAGCATCGGGCGTGGTCGCGATGGGTATGGTCAAAGAACTTTCATTTGGAAAATATTTCAAAATAGGAACAGTCCCAGCGCTTCTTGGATTCACTGCGGGAATACTCGTATGGGTATTAGAGCAATACGCTGGCGGACTACTATAAACTACGCACGACCATAAAAATCTTGGAGACGATGATTGTCCGCTTCATCTGACGGATGTTCAGGGTCGGTATGTTGCCAAATTTCTGCAACAACACCCCAGCCGCCGAGCCCCACTAAGCGATGCCGCGTACCTTGCGGAATCTGTATCAAGTCGCCTGCTTGATAGGTAACCGCTTCAGGTTGATCATCTGTTTCGGAAAGCGGATATGCCACAGGACCTTCTACAACCTTATGCCATTCCGCCCGACGGTCATGATACTGCCATGACAGTTGTTGCAATGGCCCTACAACAAGAATCTTTGGACTTAATTTTGCCTCTTGTTTCGATAATGCTTCTTGGTGATCTTTGAAAAACTCTTCAGTGAACTTTTTGGTTTGGTCATCTGCAATTACAAAATACCCGCCCCATTGTTTCTCAAAATTCCGATCTGCAATTACAAAACCTCTTTCTTCCAGCATTGCTTCAATGCGCTGCTCCGTATCCATTTTCTCTTGCTGGTCTAAAACCGGTAAACGTGGCTCTTGTTTTGGAAGTTTTTCATTCATACAACATACTATATCAGGGTTTTTTAGTATCGCCATGCATCAGCATTTCTACCGCATGTTGCATGGAGCCTGCAAGCGTTACTGCTCCTCCGCCCACAAAGAAAATCTCGTCCGCATCTTCTATCGTATTCAGCCGATGAGCAATAATAACCTTGGTAGTTTCTTTCGGGAGTTTGCGCAAAATATTCTCAAGCAGCTGCTCGGTTACAGTATCAATATTCGCAGTTGCTTCATCTAAAATCAGAAGCTTTGGATGCCTGAGCACCGCGCGCATAAATGCGATAAGCTGCTTCTGTCCCAAAGAAATGGATTCTCCGCTCGACATCACTTTGGTTGCAAGGCCGTCTTCGAACCGTGCCAATAATTCCGACAGCCCTTCTTGCTCTAATAATACCTGCAGCTGATCGTTCGTATATTCAAAGTAAACATCGTTTCCATATACGATATTATCTCGAACCGTGCCTGTGAACAGGAATGGATCCTGCAGAATAAACCCGATAATAGCTGCGCGCCGGGCATCTTCATACGACCGAATGTCCATACCATCAAGAAAAACCTCTCCTTTCGTAGGGTCATACAGCCGCGCCATAAGCGATGCCGTAGTCGTCTTCCCTCCGCCCGTCGGCCCCACAAGAGCGTATGTTTTTCCTTTTTCGAGAACAAGCGAAATATCTTTCAAGACTTCCTTCCCTGCCGCGTACGTAAATGAAACACTCTTGAATTCCAAAAGATTCCCCGATCCATCTTTTGTTTTGCCAGGCAGCGTCTTCATATCGGATTCCATACCGAGGACTTCGGAGATACGGTCGAGCCCTGCGAGAGCCAGCTGCCACGAAGACCAAATTTGCGCCAACTGACGAAGCGGCAAGTAGAAATTTTGGACATAGAGCAAGAATGCTACAAGCAGTCCGATAGAAAGCGAGCCCTGGATTATAAAATATACGCCGGCCAAAAGCACGAGCAGCTGCGCAATCTGGCTTGCAAACCCATAAATAGGAGTTGCGATATTGCTTGCAACTCCGGCCTTCACCGATGCGTTGTAATTTTCCTCATTTACCAATTTAAATTTTTCTTGAAAATAATCCTGCCGATTAAACGCGGCGATAATTCTAAAGTTTGTAATGCTTTCTTGTATTTCAGCGCTGAGCGCCCCGAGGGTTTGCAAGCTCCGCACCGTAGAACGGCTCACATATCCGCTTATCAGGCGAGTAACAATCGCAATGCCGATCGCAGGAACGAGCGCCACCAAGCCCAATTGAATATTGAGAGATAGCAAGAATATGCCCGCACCAACAATAAGGAATAAATTTCCCAAAAATTGCACGAGCGCCTGAGCGAAAAAGTTATTTAATTTTTCCGTATCGCTGTTGATGCGAGAAATAATATCTCCTGCCGTATTCTGATTGAAGAATGCGACGGGCAACGACTGCAGCTTGCTAAATAACGTATTCCGCAGCTGAAATAAAACTCTGCGCCCCACCTTGCCCATAGTAACGATCTGCGTGTAGTTTGCGCCAAGCGCCACAATGTACACCGCCCCCAACAGCGCCGTTCGCATAATAAGCCCCATCATGTCGTGCTGCTTGATTGCCTCGTCGATTGTTTTTGCAATGATGATCGGCCCTGCCAGTGTTGCCACAGAGTTGATAAACATCATGCCGAGCGCAATAGCCACATTGCGCTTTTCCGGGGCCATCAACGGCACAAGCCGCCGAATCGCCAGCATCAACGGATTCTTCTTTTCGTATTGATCAGTAGTTTTAAGCTTGTAATTCATAGGCGTTGATTGATTGTTGAGAATCGTAAATCTGAACGTATTCTGGAGATGTTTTCATCAGCTCCTGGTGAGTTCCTTTGGCAAGCAGCTCTCCTTCCATCAATAAAATAACCTGATCATAATTCTCAATTGGAGCAATTTTTTGGCTGATAGAAAGCAATGTAATATTCGGATAATTTTTTTCTATATTTCGAACAATGCGCTGCTCCGTATCGATATCAACTCGGGCAGTGAAATCATCAAGCACCAAAATACTTGGATTTTGTGCCAATGCTCGAGCAAGCATGACGCGCTGTTTCTGGCCGCCCGATAAACTTGTCCCCCGCTCAGACACTATAGTATTAAGTCCGTCCGGGAGCGTAGCAATAAAGTCCGCGATCTCTGCAGTTTGCATCGCACGTTCCAAATCATCGCCTTTAACATCGTCCGTAAATGCGATATTTTCTTTGAGGCTCAAATTAAACAAGATGCTATCTTGAAACACAAAACCGATCTGGCGGCGAAGCGCGTGCTGGTCGTAATCCGCAGCCGGAACATCGTCGAATGTAATAACTCCGGCTTCAGGCTGCAGCAATCCGGTAATCACATAGAGCAGTTGCGTTTTCCCCGCAGCGGTAGGCCCTACAATCGCAGTCTTTTTACCCGCACCGACATCAAACGAAATATCATCTAAAACGAGCTTACCGTTATGCTTGACGGTAACATTCTGCACTGCAATATCGCCCCGTATTTTCTTAGATACCGCCCCCGAAGCTTTTCGAGTCGGCGCATCCAACACTTCCGCAATGCGTTGGTATGAAGCAGACGACATTGCAATCATATTCGAGGTAAAGCCTAATATGATGATCGGAAACACAAGAATAGCTAAGTACCCGTTAAACGCGGTAAAGTCTCCGAGCGACATAGTCCCGGCGATCACAAACCGGCCGCCAAGACCCAAAATAATAATCGTTGCCAGATTCGTCGCAAACGTAATAACTGGAATTAATGTTGCGAACATCTTCAGAATATTTAAACTGATATTTTTTGCATTATCGGCAGCATCGAAAAACTTTTTGCTTTCCACATGCTGGGCATTCAACAAGCGAACAAGCGATGCAGCGAAGATGCTTTCCTGAATTACCTTGTTCAGCCAATCTAACGCCTCTTGCCCGATCTTGAACAGGTGCCGAACGCGACGAAGGACAAAATAAAACGTTACCACGATAATGGGGATGATAATCATGACTGCCGACGCTAATCGCCAGTTCGTTATAAAGAGCAATGCGCTGGCGCCGATAATCAAAAAGATGGAAGAAATGATCGATGGAATTGCCTGCGATACGAACATTTTCACCGCGTCGACGTCGCTCGTTACGTTTGTGAGAAGCTTTGCAGATGTCACGCTTTGGATATACATGTAATCATGCTTGGCAATCGTCTCCACGAGCTGCTTTCGCAAATCGCGTGCAACGCGCTCCGATGCAATAACCTGCACATATATCTGCAAAAAAGTGAACACGAAAATACCGAGCGCCACTGCGCAAAACACCCAGAAGATAAACGAGACATTGAACGTTCCATGAGAAAATTGGTCGATGCCATACGCAACGATTTTCGGTATCGCCAAATTAAGCGCGTTCGCGCCAACAGTCATTGCAACAAGTCCGGCGACAAGCCCTCTGTAAGGGCCCAGTAGGCTCATGAGATTTCGCTTTGGATTATCAGGCATATGCAGCCTCCAGTATGCCAGATTTTAGTATGTTGTGTACACTTATTTCTATGAAATCCCCCTGGATTATCGTCATACTTGCTGCCATCCTCTATGGCGCAATCTGCTGGATACAGTATGCAAATCTGCGAAACGGCATCGACTTGGGGACCTATACTCAAATTTTATACAATATTTCTTCATTCCATGCATTTCCTCCGTTCAATTCCATACTAGGAGAAAGCGCCTGGGGCGATCATGCGCACTTTATCATGATTGTACTAGCCCCATTATTCGCGCTGTATCCGCACGATATAACGCCGATCATTCTGCAAATTCTCGCCATCGCAACGTCTGGGTGGGCATTGTGCGATATTGCATACCGAAGATTCAAAAACATATTTTTTGCATACGCAATACTCATTGCGTATCTGCTCTTTTTCGGAATTCAATATGCGCTAAGCTTTGACATTCACGCGAACGTGTTCACATGCGCATTTCTCGCATGGCTATTTTGGGCATATGAAACGGATAAGAAAAAAACGTACTGGATCCTTTTCGCACTAACATTATTAACGCGCGAAGATGCGGCGCTATTCACCGGAGCGTTTGGATTTTACGTAGCGGCCGTATCGCTATTCCCTGCCCCGTATGGCCGAAACCGCGGCCTCGGCATTATGACGCTATGCTTCTCTATCGCATATTTTTTAGTAACAACGTACTCCATTATGCCGGCTCTCCAAGAAAACCATACGGCACTGGCATATTTTGATATCGATAAGCGAATATTCTTCCACCCTGTAAAACTCTTTGAAAATATGTTCGATGATTCTGTAAAAGTGCGAACGTTTACCAATTCATTTGGATCATTTAGCTACCTGCCCTTGTTTTCACCATTCTCATACCTGGCGACAGCTCCAAACTTCATCGCACGCTTTCTATCCGGCGAACAGCAGCGCTGGGGAATGAAATTGCACTATAGCGCCAGTCTGGCATCTATCCTTGCGTACGGAAGCATATTGGGAACAGCCACAATCATGCGAATTGCGCGGCGCATACCCGTACTTGCGACCAAAGAAGGCTACATACTGATCATCGCGAGTATCGCACTCCTGTACAGCACATACGTCGTATCGCTTCGCGACGTCGATTTACCGATCCATCAATTTTTCACTCAAACAAATACTGCCATTACCCCCGACGCACTTTCAATGCGTTCGCGCATTGAAAAAATCCAACAGCAAATCCCAGAACAAGATAGTATCGCGACAATCAGTTCGTTTGTCCCGATATTCGCAACAAGAGAAACAGTGAACTACATCGACAGCACTACAAACTTTTCAGCAGACTGGATCATTGTTTCCAACCAATTTACTTCGTGGCCATTATCTCGAAAAGAAATAAACACGGCAATACACAATCTTAAGCAAAATCCGGACTACGCGCTACTAGATGATACAGGCAATTTGTTTGTATTTAAGAAAAATAAATAAAAAAATATTGCGCACAAACTGCACGCAATACAAAGACTCAAATGAACTACATACTACTAGCTCCCGAAGAGTTTCAGGAGCGAACGATACATGCCCAATCTCACTTCGTAGAATCCCGTAAGTCGATCGTCGACTGGAAATTCTTTTGTGAGATCATGATGACCCCCATCATCAGAATCAAGACGAATATGCCGTTCCAAAAAGTATCTGTATGCGGAAAGACTTGTGCCAGACCAATCGGGCGCAGTCAGAATCTGCTCAAAAATCCCCGAAAGCTCCTCCTCGCGACTAAAGACGGACATTGCGCGAACTTCGGCTGAAAGTGCTCGGCAATACGCCAAATACACATCGCCCGCTTCCAGGACGGCATCAATTGGCTCGATTGCCTCCTTTTGCAAAAAGTGCAAAAGGAACGCAGAGTGATCCCCTTGAGCGGAGTAGTCCTCAAACACAAGATTCGACGTTTCCAGCTCTCCTGCCATAAGACTACTGACGTTAGAATTTTCCGCGTACAAGCCCCCGGCAATCCTCAAGGCTTCAGCAAACTCGAGAGCAGCAATGTACGACAAGTACATCAACTGTCTCAATCCATCCGCATCAAGAGCGCCCCAGCGCAAATACTTGATTTGATCAACAATAGCTCGGTAACCAGTTCGCAGGCTAGACATGCGATTTCCTCAGATAAATTCCTGTGAGTTTTTAACCCCGATTATATATTCGGATCGTCCAATGACGACCATAAATAGTACTCTTATTTTTAAGATTTGTCAACTATTTTTTAAAAGTATCAATAAAATGATTCTATAGCGCAGAATAAGCAATTTTCTAAACAACCGGCTCCAGGTTTTTCTTTTTCTTGAACAGTTTTGCTCCAAGCGTATATTGGTCGTAGCCATGCAAGAAGATGGCGATATTCACTCCGAATAAAATAAGATGCGGCCACACGGATTCGCCAAAATAGATAATAGACATCGTAAGAAATACCAAGAAAAATACTGCAAAGAATCGAATGAATATACCCACGATAAACGCTATGCCGATCAAACTTTCAACCAAGAACGCGCCGAGAACCAAAAATAGCGGGGTAAAATGGAAAAATTGCGTTAAGTGGTAATCGTTCACGGTATCCAATGCCAAGTCGCTATGCAAAAACTTTGCATACGCAGATGCGTAGAGAAGCGATACTCCGAATAATATGCGCAGAATAAAGAAGCCGTGTTTTTCAAACGTCGTATGGATAGGTTTAAAAAACTTTTGAAGAAATTGCAATTTGCTCCAATGATGATCAAACGACCACATTCCTCCGCCTAATATCAAGATGATCAGCATCTCTCCTAAATAATTTACATACGTCAGCATGTAGCTGTGGTACGTAAATACGGCACCGGCAAATAACAGCAAACTAATAATCGCAGCAACGCGGGTAAAAAACCCAAACACAATGCATACCCCCAACGCTACGAACAACCACGAAACAGGAGATGCCAAGTGATGGTATTCAGCAGACAGCGTGAGCTCTGGCCCGAAGATATCTTGAAAATACCCGGAAAAAATCAAACTGCCTCCGAGCGTAAGGCGGGCAACGAGCGGAGCGAATTTCTTCATGAACTGTATCGGTGTTGCAAAAAATTTCTGCAATGGCATGTTTGCAGAAATGAATGCGAGCAATACCAGCACCAACACGACTATTCCAAACCACTCCGCAAATTCGCCGGCATGTCCTGCAATTGCCGTAAACGGATTAGGAGAAGATACCGCAATATCGCTCGCAATCTTGCCGGGCTGAAGAACGTACACTTCGTGTGCAGATGCCACTGGAATAAGCCAACTCATATGCTTGTAATCATACACCGCGAAGATAATTTTACAGAACCATCTATCCACAGTATGCTGATTAGCTTATGCAAAAACGTTCATCTAACGCTTTTTTTATTTTTGTTCTCGTGCTCTTTGGGCTCGAGATGTTCGGCATTGCCTACACCATCAAGCAATACCGAAGCTACATCATTCCGGAAGAAAATACGTTATTGCACACGAGGGATTCTGGCCTGACTATCGAGGATCGCGAAGGTAGTCCGTTTTTTACCTTTGAATCTCCTGCGCGTAAAACATTCGTACCGATCTCCCAAGTACCGGAATATGCCCAGCAAGCAATTCTGGCATCTGAAGATCGAAATTTCTACAAGCATGGCGCACTTTCGTTTTCTGGAATTATTCGCGCAGTCATAGACGATATTAAACTGAAAAAATTAGCATATGGCGGCTCGACACTCACGCAGCAAGTAGTGAAAAACACCATGCTGTCGCCAGAAAAAAGCTTTGCGCGCAAATACAAAGAAATGCTTTTGGCATTCAAGCTGGAAAAGCAGCTTACCAAGCAGCAAGTCCTAGAACTCTACATAAATACTGCCTACTTCGGACAAAATGCGTTCGGCATCGAAGCGGCTTCCGAAACATATTACGGCAAGCACGCTTCAGATCTCACCGTCGGAGAAGCAACCACGCTAGCTGCGCTCCTGCCAGCACCATCAGACTTAAACCCTGCGCATGGAATATCGCCAACACTGACCGCAAGAAAGACGAGTATTTTAGAGTACTTAGTGGAGCAGCAAAAGATCGCAAAGCAAGACGTTGCGAAATATAAAGATGATTACGGAACCTTTATTCCAAGAAAAGATCAAAATATCGGCGCCCCCTATTTTGCAACCATGGTACGGGACCAGCTTCTTGCCCACTTTGGCGAACAATTCGTGTACGGCGAAGGATTGCATGTCCGAACGACTCTCGACCCAGAGCTGCAGCAGCAAGTAGAAAACATTATTCTCGGCCAACAGCAGCGGCTGGCTCGATACAATGCGCACAACGCATCGGCTGTTGTCATCGATACCGCAAGCAGGCAAGTGCTCGCCCTTGTTGGAAACATTTCCTGGAACGAGGGCAAAAACGGGCAAATCAACATGGCCGTATCTCCACGCCAGCCCGGGTCGTCATTCAAGCCTATCGTGTACGCGACCGCGCTCGAGCAAGGCGACATTACTCCAGCCACGCCCCTCCACGATATTCCCACTACGTACCAAATCAGCAAAACAAAAACATACACCCCCCAAAATTATACCCGCTCCTTTTTCGGAATAGTGTCTGCAGGATTCGCCCTGGCAAATTCCCTCAACGTCCCTGCTGTGGAAGTACTCCATTTGGCCGGCGGCAGCAATGTAGCAGCAAAGGCAGTTGGCATGGGAATTTCCAACTTGCCAGAATCCGCAAAGACAAGCCTCTCCCTTGCACTTGGCTCATACGAAGTATCGCTATACGACATGACAAATGCGTATGCTACATTCTCAGACAACGGACTGTATAAAGAACCGCGAACAATTATAGAAATTCAAGATAAATTCGGAGCAACTATACAGCCGCCAACATTGCAAGAACATCAAGCGGTATCCGAAGGAGTTGCATCGCTTATCACATCCATGCTTTCGGACGAACAAATGACTACATCAGTATTCGGATCTCTTTTGCACTTCAACCAGCCGCTTGCATTAAAAACGGGCACCAGCTCGGATTACCGGGATGAATGGACGCTTGGATACTCCGCACGCACTGCCATCGGCGTGTGGGTGGGCAATAGCGACAACACGCCAATGATAAGCCAGCCGAGCGTGGTCACTGCGACCCCGATCTGGAAACAAATTATGGACACTGTAGCGCAAACTAATCCGCTCATTCCATTCGAACCATCCGACGAAACAACCATGGCGTATCTGTGCGTTACCCCATCTGCCAAAGGACAGAAGCAATCTCAGCTATTTCTCAAAAATACTATCGACCCGAATTACTGCCTTCCAAATACTGCGCCGATTAGTAGAATTCCGAACCTTCCGTTGCCGTAATGATGCTTGTCATCATTTTCACTGTTCGAACTGGATACTTCCCCATTGCAGATTCTCCTGAGAGCATAACGGCGTCGGTGTGATCAAGTACTGCATTTGCAACGTCAGATACTTCTGCGCGAGTCGGGCGAGGATTATATTGCATTGACCCCATCATTTCTGTTGCCGTGATCACGAATTTCTTCGCTTCTCGGCACTTCTTAATCATGCGCTTCTGCCAAATCGGCACTTCATGCATTGGGGATTCCAACCCAAGGTCGCCTCGAGCAACCATAATACCGTCAACCTCTTTCAAAATTTCATCAAAATTTTCCAGTGCCTGCGGCATTTCAATCTTTGCAATCACAAGCGGCATCTTCGCACCTTCCGGCAAGAATTCAGCCATTTTAGCTCGCAAAATTTTAATATCTTCTGCGGATCGTACGAACGAAAGCGCAACGTAGTCCATGTTGTGCTGCAACCCAAACTGCAAATCATCAATATCCTTGTCCGTCATTGCTTCATCAACCAATGAAACGTTCGGAACGTTAATTCCTTTTTTCGAAAGAAGCTGGCCGCCAAGCAATACCTTTGCAGTTACAAGCAGTCCTTGAATATCAATAACTTCCAATTCAAACGTACCATCTGCGAGCAAGATGAGTCCGCCCTTCTTTACTTGCGTAGCCAAGCTTTCGTACGGAACGGGAATAATTCCTGCATCTGCCGTCTGTACTCCTGCCTGCATTGTAACCGTATCCCCTTCCGTAAGCGTCATTCCCTCTTCAGGAAGAACTCCGATGCGAAGCTTCGGACCCTGCAAATCAAGAAGTGCCTGCACCGCAACTCCTGCCTTGCTTGCCGCCTCTCGAACGGTATTCAGCAACGCAACATTGCTTTCATGAGTACCATGAGAAAAATTAAATCGAGCAATATTCATGCCCGCCTCTGCCATTCCTGTCAGCACGTCTACTGATGAGCTTGCAGGGCCAATCGTACATACAATTTTTGTTGTTTTATTCGGTGTCATGAAAGGATTGTATGGGAAACTTGCCTATCCGTCAAAAGAAAGGGTTAAAGATAAAGATGAAAAATCGATACTTGACTTTTATGCAGATACCTGCTATATAGAGGAAGGTTCTTTATACAATCTATTCACTTGACTGTTACTGTAAAGTACAGCTACAATCGCTTGGTATGAAAACCATCAAACCAAAGCAAAAAAAAGGTTCAGCGTCTAAGAAATCTTCTAAGTCCTCACCAGCAAAGAAAAAGAAGGGAGTACGAAAGCCTATGTCACCCGTATTACTTGTACCAGGAGCTTCGGCAACAGGTCGAGACTTTCTCCTCGAGAAACTGATCGAACACGGCCAAATCGTCGGAGAACGCGTTGGGAGAAAAAAGGCAGTCAACATTGCAGTTGCGGCCAAAACGACCGACCGCGAACAGCGAGGGGCAGCAGATCGCACAAAGATCTGTATTCCCGCAGAGGAGTTCACTAAACTCCTTGATAATGGAGACGTGATCGCAGACTACGTACTGGAAAGCAACGGAAAACGCTACGGCTACGGAAGAGACGCGTTTGACGCTTACCCGGAAGCAGACGTCACCGTTTCAGATGCGTCCGTGTATCAGATCCCAGCTTTGAAAAAGCAACTTGGGGATCGCGTGCACACAGCGGCGATGGTTGCAACCCGCGACTACCGCTACAGAAACCTTACTGCTCGAGGATCAGAAAGCCACGAAGAAGTGCTCGATCGCCTCAATTTGGGAGACGCGCATGTGGCACTATTGATCATGATGGGTGGTAATCCGACTGTTCAATACTCGGAGTACATCGACCCAGCAATCGCAGCATTAATTGGTGGAATTGCGACGGCGGCACGAGAAGGCGAAGAACGTCCTGATTTAGAAAAGGCATTGATGGCGATCTGCGGATCCCAAACCGTCATTAAAATGGTGAAGGAACTCGCAGTGGATCATCGCCAATATGTTGACTCCCTGGTTATCCTCGGAGAAAGGCATCGAGTAGAGGATCCTACAACGCCGATCACCGAAACCCAGTTCTTTGAAACTGGCGTAGACATGATCCGCCGAGCACTGGCCCTGTAAACAAGTGAATCGATTGAACACGCAGTCACCTGATTGCGTGTTTTTTCTTGCATAAAAAAGCCTCGCCGAGAATTCGACGAGGTCGTTAATGTTTTGTTTTGTACTACAGATCGTATCCGTCGCCATCGCGAGCAATGACGACCTGAAGCCTGCCGGTTGTAGTGGCGCCCCTTGCGTAGTCTTGAGCAGCTCCGAAAGATTGCTCTGGAACATGATTGAGAATGAGGCGCTTCACATTCGAACTTTGAATCCAGTTCATCGCCGTTTCAAAGTCAATGTGTCCGCCTGCGGTTTTCGTTGCTCCTGCAGAAAGCAAAATCGTGTCGCAATTCAGCGCTTCTTGAAACAGTCGTGGCTGCCCTTCCAACGGAGCGCAGGCATCACCGGCGTAGAAGAATGATCGTCCCTGATATGTCACGGAAAATCCCGCCGATTCATGTCCTGGAATATGGTGGACTGGCACCATGTGCAATGTAGTCCCGGGACCAATTCCAACAATGGTACTGTTTGCGTCCCATATATCCATAGCCGGATCACGAACAGCGTCCGCACAGAACACGGAGAACAACGTACCGATACGCTCTTCAATGCCCTCTGGTCCGCGAATCATAAGCGGCGGCTGAGCAACACCTGAAGCATTCGCCTCCAACGTCCGATGAACGAGGAACGGGATCACGTCGCTGAAGTGATCCGGATGGAAGTGCGTGATCCACACTTCATCGATCTCAAGCGGCGAAATGCCGTAGTGCGCCATCTGATGCATCGCACCAAATCCGCAATCGAGCAATATCTTTTTCTTGCCCACCGACAGCATGAAGCATGCCGGATGCCGCTCGCTCGTCGTCTTCCAATCTCCAGCTCCCAACACTTTTAGCTTGAACGTGCTATCAGACATGAAAATCTCCTCCAATACCTGCCAAAACAATCGTGCAAACCCGAATGGACCATAATGCATGATTCCGTTTTTGTCAATGTTCTCCTTGCCATTTTTTTTATAGCCTCATAGAATGATCTAATGACTATACAAACTATCAAAGGCAGACAAATTTTAGATTCCCGCGGAAACCCAACCGTGGAAGCAGATGTAATCCTCGAAGACGGAACTCTCGGACGAGCAGCTGTTCCTTCCGGAGCATCAACAGGAACTCATGAAGCAGTTGAACTTCGCGACGACGATAAGTCAAAGTTTGGAGGCAAGGGCGTTTTGAAGGCTGTTGCAAATATTAATACCGAAATTGCACAAGCCTTGATCGGCAAAGATGCCTCGGATCAGAAAGCAATTGATCAGGCGATGATCGACTTGGATGGCACTCCGAATAAAGGACGCCTGGGAGCAAATGCAATCCTTGCAGTCTCTCTTGCAGCTGCAAAAGCAGCAGCGCTTTCTGCAAAGAAACCATTTTACGAATACCTCGGAGGCCTTGCCGGAACATCTTCTTACACTCTCCCAATGCCAATGATGAACGTCATCAACGGTGGCCAGCACGCAGCAGGATCAACCGACATTCAGGAATTCATGATCATTCCAACAGGAGCAGCTACGTTCTCTGACGCTATCCGCATGGGATCGGAAGTATTCCAACAACTTAAAAAAGTTCTTCACGACAAAGATTACGCAACAACCGTGGGAGACGAGGGCGGATATGCTCCCCATGTGAAGAATGGAAATGCAGAAGCATTGGAGTTGATTTCCGAAGCAGTAAAGAATGCAGGATATGAATTAGGAAAAGACTTCGTGCTTGCGCTCGACGTTGCATCATCCGAATTATATAAGGATGGAAAGTATCATCTGGAAACAGAAGGAAAGACGCTTACGTCAGATGAAATGGTTGCATGGTATGCGGAATTAATCGAGAAGTTTCCAATCGTTTCCATTGAAGACGGTCTTGCAGAAAATGACTGGGACGGATGGAAGAAGCTTACCGAAACGCTTGGATCCAAAATCCAATTGGTGGGCGACGATCTCCTGGTAACGAATACAGAATTCCTTAAGCGCGGTATCGAAGAAAAGGCAGGAAACGCAATCTTGATCAAGCTTAACCAGATCGGAACACTTACTGAAACCATGAATGCAATCGCTCTTGCTTCCCAAAATAACTGGAATGCGATCGTGTCGCACCGATCCGGAGAAACGGAAGACACTAGCATTGCGCACTTGGTTGTAGGGCTTGCAACAGGACAGATTAAGACAGGGTCTCTATCCCGAACAGACCGAGTTGCAAAATATAACGAATTAATGAGAATCGAGGAACAGCTTGGAGCAGGCGCAGTACTTGCAAAGCCGTTCTAACTTTCCTCTTCAACCGGAGGAACCGGAATATCTTTAACTGTTTGTAAGAGCGCATCGATATGCGCTTTTACGTTTTCCGGGTCTTTGATTCCACGCATAACCGTTTCCCGCTTGGCTCCGGCAGTTTGAATTTGGATATCTCCGTATTTTAAAAGCGTCGGGAATATTCCCCTCACTTCAATTTTCACATCCTCGATACGATGCAAGGGGATCGTAACTTCGTCTTTTGCAAATAAAATAAATTGCTCAATATCCAATATGCGCTTGTTTGTAAGCACGATGATATCCAGGTAATAATTGGTCCACATCACTACGAACATAGTCCACACAAACACTACCCATCCTGCAGAAAAAAATAGGATATTTTTATCGGTAATGCCCACTCCATTATCTTGGAGCCACGGACCAAGTATCTGATTTCCATAGAGCAATACACCAATCGGAATTGCTGCAAGAATTGCCATTGCAACAGCATTTGAGAACATCGCAACCCAGCGCTTTCGCACTACAAGAATTTTCTGTTCCCCTTCCTGAAGAGCAATCATAGAGAAAACGTCATAATACCTAAACAAATAATACTAATAGCGTAATACCAGAAACGAATCATGATTGCCGTCTTCTTTTCGAAATCATCATTGCGCCAATGATACTCGAACAAGAAGCTCATAGCCGCAAAAAATATAAACTCTGCAAGAAGAATGATAGCTGTTGCCATAACAATACCGTTTTAGTATATCACGCAGCAGGTCTTGACAAAACAAGTAATATACATAAATATATGCAAACGGTTGGCATGTTGCCAACTTGTTTGTTGCTTTCACCCGAATACGAGGAGATTCGACCAATGGGGAGACCTTTAACGCTGTTTACCGGCCAATGGGCTGACATGACGCTCGAGGCTCTATGCAAGTTGGCAAAAGACATGGGCTATGATGGCCTGGAGCTTGCTTGCTGGGGCGACCATTTCGAGGTCGACAAGGCAATGTCCGATGAAGGCTATTGCGCCCGCAAGCGCGACTTGTTGGAGAAACACGGCCTGCAATGCTTCGCGATCTCGAATCACCTGGTCGGCCAAGCCGTGTTGGACAACATCGATGCCCGCCACAAAAACATTCTTCCTCCATACGTTTGGAAAGATGGCAACCCCGCAGGAGTGAACGAGCGAGCGATTGAAGAAATGAAGAACACGGCGCGTGCCGCTCAAAGGATGGGCGTCGGAGTGGTCAACGGCTTCACCGGCTCCAGCATCTGGCACCTGATCTACGACTTCCCGCCAACGCCGAAATCGATGTATGACGACGGCTTCAAGTTGCTGGCGGAACGATGGAACCCGATCCTGGACGTGTTCCAGGAATGCGGCATCAAGTTCGCATTGGAAGTACACCCAACCGAGATCGCGTTCGACATCTACACCGCGGAACGAGCGCTGGCTGCGCTGAATAATCGCGAAGAGTTCGGCTTCAACTTTGACCCCAGCCATCTGATTTGGCAAGGAGTTGACCCTGCCGAATTCATTCGCTACTTCCCAACTCGCATCTATCACGTCCACATGAAGGACGCGAAGGTGACGCTCAACGGACGTTCCGGAATCTTGGCAAGCCACCTGCCCTTCGGCGATCAGCGCCGAGGGTGGGACTTCCGCAGCATGGGCCGCGGCGGAGTCAACTTCGAAGAAATCATCCGCGCCCTCAACGCCGCCAAGTACTCAGGCCCGCTATCGGTTGAATGGGAAGACACGGGGATGGATCGCGAGCACGGCGCCCGCGAATCGTGCCAGTACGTCAAGCAGATCGATTTCGCACCTTCCGCCCGAGCGTTCGACGCCGCATTTGCAGGATAGAACCCTCGCCACAATAACGCTGCTCATTACACCCGCAGGAATTCACCTCGAATCCTGCGGTTTTTTATTCCAAGAAAAATAGTAATGCGAAAATTTCCTCATCCCATTTCTCTGGCAAGCCATTCTTTCACCTGAGCATGGCTGTTGGCGTACGCATCCCACACGGAAACAGACCATTGCGATACGAGTGCATTGCGAGCCTCTCCTGGATGGGCTTGCAACACATCAGCGACTGTTATATTACCCCTATGTTTGGGCAATAAAAAAGTTGGGAGAGGCCTTTTCTTTTTCGCTAACTCTATATGGGCTAATTGCACCATTCTTCCAGAAAAATTCCTTTCGTTATGCAAATACAGCCCCATCAACGCGAATGCGATCGTAATAGGTTTTGTGGATTCGTCCGCATGCTGAGCAGCGTATGCATCAACAGCATATTGATGAATAAATTCAGGATCACGAAGAGAAAGCGTGTAATACGACAATTGGTCGTATAGCTCTTGCTGAGAATCCATACGCTTACTGGAACGTCACCGTCTGCGCAATTTGGTCAAGGATCGTATCCGGAGTAAACGTATCGCGCTCCGCTTGGCATTCTTGCTGTTTCGGCTGGTCATAATTTGCGCACTGCACAAATCGAAGAGAAAACGTCAAGATAACAGTTGCATCCCCCTTGTACCACGCATATGCATATTGAGTATAAACGCTTCCCGCAGCGCCTTCGGATTCAGTAGTCACGCAATACGTAATGCCGTTAATTATTTTCTGCTCTGTCTTTCCTGCTCGCGCCGTCTGGGAACCAGCTTGCGTGCATGCGAACGGTTCATGCACTACCTGGATTTTGGGCGGCCAATCGACCAAACTGATATATTTCGTTGGAATAGTGGGCGGATATTGGAATGAAGCGTGCGCAGATGCATCAACAGCTGCTTTCCAATCCGCATGAGCCATAGGCGTAGCGCTCGGAGACGTCGCTGGAGCCATGGTTGGTGCAATAGTTGGGGTATTGGAAGCGGGCACAGACACGCGTTGATTTGCGCCATACCACACGGCAAGCGCAATACCTGCAATAATGATCAATGCCGCCGCCGCATACGTAAGAGAGTTTTTCATACTCTGCGCTCCACAACAATAGTGCACTTGGTAACAAGCGCCGCAAGAGCGCCTACAGCAGCAAGCACTGGAGCCAGTACAGTTCCGATTATTGCAACCGTAAGAGGAATAACTATTAACACCACTCCGTTCTCATCTTTAATAGTAATTCTGCGAACGTTTCCTTCTTTAATAAGACGCTTGATCGTCTCGACGATTCTATCTCCATCCATCTTAAATTCTTCTTGAGTTGTTTTTTCTTCATGCATATATATACCGTACGCTCCCTGATTCCTATTGCAAGGTATTTCGGCTACCATATACACATCACTTTATGAACATGCTTCTCAAAGTACTTGCCATAACGCTGCTAGCTGCCGCAATAGTTATAGGCATACTCACCCTCAATTGGCGCACGCAAGTCGCACAAGCGCCAACCCCTCTGCCCGCATCTCCTCAACCAAGCATCAGCAACAACCCGGAAAAATCAGACACCATTCGAGTTACAACCCCGCAACCCAACGAAATAATCGCCAGCCCTATTAGCATCACCGGGGAAGCTCGAGGAACATGGTTTTTCGAAGCATCATTCCCTATTCAGCTTGAAGATGCCTCGGGGAAAATAATTGCATCAACAACGGCACAAGCTCAAAGCGACTGGATGACGACTGACTTTGTTCCGTTCAAAGCAACTCTTGCTGCTCCTCTAAAATTTACTGGCTCCGCCACCCTTGTACTGAAAAAAGACAATCCGTCCGGATTGCCGCAAAACGACGAAACATTCAAAATTCCCATCACCGTAAAAAAGTAATAAAAAAACTCCGACAGCATATAGCCATTGGAGTATCAATCTACGTTACTATCTTTGGCACCCCCTACCTTCCCTTCGATGCAGGTTCGTAGCAAAACTTCTGCGCTATTCGATATATTTCCTATCCGAGTATTCAATCGCCATTCCTTGAAGTATTCGGGAAAAGAACGGCAATGATAAGAAAATATGGCCACCACTTGGCTCCATCAAATCGCTCCGCATGCGTATCTCCTGTATTGGTAAACCAAAAGAAGATATATGCGAAGATGAAACCCAAGGGATATAAGAAGATTATTCCAAAAAGAACGAAACTGCCGATCAAATCACCATTGCTTGAATTCATGTCGATATTCCTTTTTTAAGTGTTCAGACAGATCGTATCAAACTCTTACTTTTTATACAGTATTTCCATGAAAATGTAAACTACAGGAAAAACAAAGATTTGCTTTACAAAATAGATAAAATAATCTATAGTATGAAAGATAGCCTATTACGGTCATTTATGACTGTTTTCGCAAGAATTTTTTAAGAATAGGCAATTAACACTATGGTATCAGCCCAAGAGCTAGAAAATATACGCGTGCCTACGTTTTCGATTTCCACATCGCTCATCATCAATGCTGCACGCGAAAAAGGGCTTACATTTGAACCGCTTCCCGAGCGGGCATTTCGCATATCCAAAGGCGTAACGTCCCATTACTTCAAAGGGACAAGCTTTCCCTGCAATAACATGGTTGCTTCCCAGCTTTCCAATAACAAATACTTCCTGAGAAAGGTGCTGAAAAAACACAATATTCCTGCGCCCAAGACAATTCGACTTCAGTATGCATCCCAATGGGAAAAAGCAATCGCCGGATCGCTCAAGTTTCCACTGGTCGTAAAACCGACATCGGCCTCCCATGCGCACGGCTCATCCATGAATATTATTTCCGCCGACGAATTGCGTCGAGCAGTACGCCGAGCATTTGATTATATGAAAAAAAATAACGCTGGAACACGAGTGCTGGTCGAAGAATTTTTTGAGGGCAACGATCTTCGCTTCTTTGTTATCGGAAATAAAGTTGTATCCGTAGTACAGCGGGAACCTGCGTATGTCATCGGCGATGGCGTAAGCAAGATTCGAAAACTTATCACCAACTTCAACCAAGAATGGCGTTCGCCCATTAAGTATGACTTGCCCCTATGCCCAATCCCCATAGATACGGAAACAGCACGGCGCCTGCATAGGCAGAAAAAGACGCTTAACTCCATCCCGAAAAAAGGAGAAAAAGTCACGTTGCGATGGAACGCAAACGTGAGTACTGGGGGAAGAGCTATCGATGTGACAGACATCGTGCATCCAAACCTCAAAAAAATTGCTATTCAAATAGCGCATATAGCAAAGCTTGAAATCACTGGCGTGGATATTCTATGCAAAGATATCACCTCAAAAGATACTTCCGCAAAAAATATTTGCGTATTGGAAACAAACGACTCGCCGGGTATCGACATCCATCACTTTCCATTTGAAGGCAAGGGCAAAAATATATCATCAATGATTTTAGATTATATATTTGACATTTATCATAAATAGTGCTAAAATTTATTGTTCCTGAAATTCAGGCTTTTCAACCCTCCACCTGCCCCTTAAAAGGAAATCCGTGAACGAAAACCCTGCCCTCCAGTCGCTGGTAGTGATGTGCGTAATCATGGCCGGGTTTGGGATCATAATCAAACATGACCCATTCTGGCTCATCCGGCCTATCGGAAGATACGCCGGCAAGCTGGCAAAGCGCTTTATCGGCGCATCCTACAGGCTCTCAAAGCGATTAACAGTTTCGCTTTGGAAAATCATGATAAATCAGCACAACGCAATCATTACGAGAATCGTTTGCGGAGTTGCAATGGTTCCATTAGCCATAGCAACAGCAATACTATTCCTCCCCGCCGACTTAATTGGCAGCGGAAAGAAGTAAGAGAGGCACTCGCATACTGCCTCTCGCACACATCGCCCAATGTTTACATCTGGGCGATTTTTTATGTAAAAAAAGAACCCGGCCTGTTTGCATTGGGGCAAACAGAGCGCGGGTTACAAGGATCAGACGGAAATCGCACTTTTCACCAGGAGCCGGCGGTGTTAGGTGCGGACGACCGAGGTACGGGGTTGGTGGGTCACGACGAGGCCGTATTTCGCAGTGGCGCAGACCTTGGTAATGGCACACTCGAAGTCATGAGCCGTCGGCGACGTCTTTGCCGAGGTCTTCTGCGTCAAAAGGTCCTTGTGGATTGAGCTGATGATCGCGGTACTCGGCGCGACGGCAATGTCGGGCAGGACGACCGGAGCTTGGGCCATTTCGCTTTGCAGCAGCAGCAGATTAACCTGGCCGGCAGTGGCCTTTTCGACGACGTTCGCACCCTTGGCGACGGCGGAACCACACAGCAGCAAACCGACGGATAGCACGCAGACGCAAAAGGCAATCGGGACAAAATGACCACACGCACGTTTCATAGGACCTCCAGAGAAACTTTTTCCGAAACAACAACCAACCAAACACGTGAGCTACTGCTTGAACTAATCTTAGGACAAGAAGTCTCCTTTCAATGCTTCTTTGTTTGTGAATGTTCAAGAGTAACCAGGCAACTTCTGCAGTATATATAGCCTATATTTTTCGTCAAGCAATTTTTCCATAAAAGAAAAAGCAGGGCATTCTTACCCAAATGTCAATTTATCAATTTTTTGTCAAGAAATAAGATTTATACACAAATAGTTGCATATACTATGCCTTTTAGTGCTAGAATATGAAGGTAGATTTTCTAACGTCACCATACTATGGCAAATGCAGCATTTATGAAACCGATGACAATCAGCGCAGACCTTGCGACGGTTGTTGGAACAGGGCCAATGCCCCGATCAGAAGTAGTTAAGAAATTGTGGGAATATATCAAGAAACACGATCTTCAAGATCCTGCAAACAAGCGAAACATCAATGCAGACGAAAACTTAAAGAAAGTATTCGGCGGCAAAGAAGTGGTAAATATGTTTGAAATGACAAAGCTCGTTTCAGCGCATCTATCATAAGAATTCAAGAAGATATAAAACACCCCGCACTAAGCGGGGTGTTTTATATTATAAATATTTTTCAATTCTCTGATCAGGAATAAACCATAAGACAATTACAAACACAATGAGGATGTCGGAAATAATAGGTTGATACCATGCAGCTATAAGCGCAAGAGCATAACTGATAAGAGACACTAGCCCCTTGCGGCTACTGCGAAATTCCTGCTCTAACTTTTCTCTCTTGGTTGCATGGGCGATTACTTGCGACTGCAACAGGGCATATGAAAGGGCGCACATGAGTAGCACCGCAGCATACACTGCCGTAGGTGCATGCTCGCTGTAGCTTGCACCCAGCCAGCCAGTACTAAAGGGAATCAGCGAAAGCCAGAAAAGAAGATTTATATTAGCCCACATAATACCCGCGCTAACATGCTTTGTTGCGCGCAATAGGTGATGATGATTATTCCAGTACGTGCCTATCGTATGAAAGCTGATAATGTATGCGATAAAAAGCGGTACCAGCGGCTGCAGCGCGGAGAAACTATGGCTCTCAGGTATACGCAATTCCAAAACGGTAATAGTAATAATAATCGCCATCACCGCATCAGAAAATGCCTCTAATCGGGCTGGGGTAAGCCCGTTATGACTCGAGGTATCATCATGCTGCTTCTTCATAATTTCATGGTAGCACAGTAAAAAATTCCGCCGGAAATGCGGGCGATTTTTCCAACCTGAAATCGCTATGGATAATCGCATATTCAAACTGAAATTCATGCAAAAGTATTTCCGGGGAGGTAAAAAACAAGCATGTCGCAAGCGCGTCTGCAAGAAGCCCGGTATCCGCAACAACCCACAAGGCAATAATATGTTCTGGCGACGATAGCGTCTTCGGATTCATAACATGATGAAATCTTCCCCATTTGCGCCTACCGGTTGCAGAACCGCAAATGCTCTGATTGCCGATAGTGGCAATCCCCACAACCTTGCCGCTATCGGCAGGATCCTCTAACCCTATGCGAACTTTTTTCCCATCAGCATCGCGATGAACAATATCGCCGCCAGCATTAATCAAAAACGAATCCACACCATCCGACGCGAGCAAGCCGGCGATAATGTCGACCAAATACCCCTTGCCGCCAGCACCGACATCTATGATGGCGGGTTGCTTGATGGTGATCGCAGGATATTCATACTGCATAACATCCTCCCATGCAGGAACATTTCTCAGTTGCTTTTCCTGAAATGAATACGAGCTGTCATACCCGGCATCAGACAATGCATTCCCAATCAGAGGCGTAAATAGGCCATTCGTAATGTCGTAGAGCTTCTTATACAGGCTCAGCAGTTTCTGAGCATCGTCAGGCAAAGTATATTCTCCGGCATTGCGAGACATCGCCATGACCATAGAATCATCTCTGAATCGTGAATACGTTTTATCAAATTCATCTATTCTGCGCAGTATCTTTGCCTGCACATACGCGGAAACAGGCGCGCCTGCAATATCGATCTGCCAATGCGTACCGATTGCTTCAAAAGAGAAGCTATGTTGCTGAGAATCTTCCATGCATACTCCCTAGGAATTAAACAGGTGCACAATACTATATGCCAACAGTCCGAATACGATAATGGCGATAATAATCCAAATCACAACCTCTTCAACCCAATGCCAAAAAGAGAATACGTAATAATCTTTTTTCTTCTCACGCTTTGCCATAAAAAGCCTCTTTCAATGCTTCTATATCGAATTTTTTCATCGCAAGGAATGCTTTAGTAACTCGCCCGATCTTTTCCTTATCGCCGCTTGCCATCATTTCACCCATAATAGTAGGAACGATTTGCCACGACACGCCGTATTTATCCTTCAACCATCCGCACTGTTCAGATTCCGGCACCGCGGATAGTTTTTCCCAATAATAATCAATCTCCTGCTGATCGGCGCAATGCACGATAAACGAGAATGCTTCGTTAAATGTGAACTGGTGCGGTCCGGAACTGTCCATTGCCATGAAGTTTTCGCCGTTTAGTGTAAAACGAGAATGCTTAATGAATCCTTCCTGATCGCCTTCGCCCTTTTCGTATGGCACAAGCATTTCTATTTTCGAATTCGGAAAAATATTCGTATAAAATTCGACGGCTTCCTTTGTTTTTCCCGCCTTGTCTTGAGTGAACATTAAGAGTGGAGTTATCTTCTTTTCCATTTGATGATGCTCGCTCCAAGATAATTGCCACGTAAGCCCGTACTTGTCTTGCAGCCACCCATATTTATGCGCCCACGGATACGTACCATACTCCATAAGCGCCTTGCCGCCGTCGATGAGCGTATCCCAGGCAGCTTTAATATCCGCTTCGTTGTCGAATACGACAAACAAAGATATGGCTGGGTTGAGCTTAAAATATGGCCCAGCGCTAATAGCCATGAACGGTTGCCCTGCCATAGTAAAATTCACTATATCCGAGTCCCCTGAAGGGGTATCCGTAATAGTTGTAGCGCTTACAATCTTCGAATCAGGAAACAGCGAGGCATACAATGCCGCTGCCTCTTTTGCCTCTGTATTAAACCAAAGATGTGGGGTTATGTGTTGCATACTGATTTATATATAAAAAGTAATCTTGATACAATATTACCTGAAAATAAAAATTCCTCACATCGGGCGCAAATTGCAGCCCGTGCGAGGAGTAAGCCTCAAAGTGAAAATTTCCGAGGTGTAGGAATTGTATGAGTGAGGTGGAACTCCAGTTCCTCCTGCAGCTCTGCATCCGACTTATCGTCTCTGCTCACGATCAAGCCGTTATACAACCCTGATTGAAGATAGCTATTCTGGCGCTCGTAGAAATTCGCAACTCGCCGATCTACGACCTTAGGATCTAGGTCAGGTTGCCGCGTAATAATTCGCCGACGCACCATCTTGTCGCATTTGCACGCAACAGCAAATGAAAACACTTTCCTTCCTTTCCCCCAAACATTCACATACTCTTGCAGCTGTGCCACCCTTTCGTGCACGAGATGCATAACAGAAGGGACCTCCTGTTCAAGTGCGAGATCGATGTCCTCGCCAAGCGTGCCATATCGATCGCGCAGCATGTCATCACGCATATCAGCGTCTCGGGTAAGTTCGGTTCTTTCATCGCCCCAGACCCACCAAAGAAACTTATGAGCATGTTCCAGGCCATCGAATTGATCATCGCTTACCTTGCGATATTCCGAATCTTGGCCTTTTCGAAGAATCCGAGTGACAATGCTTTCAACAAGACCCCCGCCAAACATGCGCTGGACCATGCCTGCCGCATGATTCTTTCCGACACCAGATGGTCCCGTAAAAGTAACCAATCCAATATCAGAATGCATCACCAACAATTTCTGATGCTCTGCAATCGCAAAAGCACGAGAAGGAATCGTAGTCGAAATCATTCGGAATACCTCCATTTTCTATAAGTTAAAGAGCTCCTTACGCAACCGCCTGAAACATTCTATGCAATATCAGGAAAAAAGCAATAGTCGATTTTTTTACTTTTATGGCTATGTGCGTGTATGTCCTACCGTTTATTTATCAAGCGCTTTGCTTCAAGCCCAATAACAATTGCAATAAGCAAGCTAATACCTCCTGTTATAAGTGCCGGATACGTAAATCCTTCCACGTGTGCTAATGCAAAGAATATGCTGAAAATTCCTCCAATAATCCCCAGCAGCCCGAGAACTCCGCTTGCAATCATTAATGCAACTCCAATTGCAATATCACGCGCACGATTCACCATTCTCCGCTGCGCGACCATCTTAGAGGCGACCAAAGCCAGCACCATTTTTCTAAAAACTGACATCTATTTTTTCGAGGTAATCTGAGAAAGCAGCGCGCCAAGCACAAGCCCTACTATGGACACTCCAGCAACCACAGCCCATGGATTCTGATGAACATATTCATCTGCAATCTTCGCCTGTTTCTTTGCCTCGTTTGCCGTATCAGCAACTGCTGCATGAACTTCCTTCATGGCGTCATCTTTATATTCCTCAAGCCGCTCCGTAGACATTTGAGTTAATTCGGCAATCTGGCTTCCTAATTCTTGAAACTCTGTCGTGATATGCTCAAGTTTTTTTGTAATTTGATCATTTGTCATAGTATGTAGTGTTATTGTTATGAATATATTGCCAACCACCTACTATACGGCGAGCGTCTCGTAATAGCAATGCTATTATCTTCGTACAAATTTCAGCACTCCAATGAGCACGCATGCGCCCAATAGTGCGACCAAAAAGCCATATATGCTAAATCCAGTCTCAGGACTGCCGCCGATCAGCGTCATAATCCATGATCCGACCACAGCGCCTATAATGCCAACGATGACATTCAAGAAGATTCCTTGCTGGCCGTCTGTGCCCATAATAAGCGAGGCTACCCAGCCTACAATGCCCCCGAATATGATAGTGAAAATGATTCCCATAGTCTTTATGATTATTAAAAAATAAAATTTACTTTTCTTCCTCGTTCATTTTTTCCGCAGCCTCTGGCGTTGATACGGTCTTTCCCATAAACAGCAGCTTCACGATCCCCCACGCAACAAGCCCATATACCAGCATTGCGAGCAATGTCGTCCACTCAAAGATGCTTCCGGCAATCTTCGTTATATGGAACACGCTTAAAAACGGTGCCGTAAATACATACGTAACGCCATATATAAAGCTGGTAAATCCTGCTCCCGGGTTTGCGCCCGTAAGCTTAAGCAAAAACCTAAACATCAACAATATCTCAAGCAATCCTAAGATGTACCACACGATTTGCGTACCCCTATAAAGAGGTTTTGTACTATTAGAAGTATATGATGAGTCCATATGATTTGGTTGTAAAAAGCTAAGCGAGCCTATCTACGTAAACCCTACTCTTATTACCGGCAATCTCCTAATTACTCACTTGTCTTGCCGTCAAAATGCTCCGTATCCGATTCAGCTTCCGCCTTCGTCGCATGCACCACTCCATCTCGATGGTGCGGAGGCATATACAGTGTATAGAGCTTCATCGATCCATTATCAGAATTTATAATATTGTGCTTTACTCCAGCAGGAACGATAATAACGCTGCCGTCTGCAAGATCGTGAGATATATCGTTGAGCACTGCAACCCCGGAGCCTTTCTCCACGCGCAAAAATTGATCTACATCATGAACCTCCTCTCCGATATCTTCGCCAGGCAAAAGCGACATCAATACCAACTGGCTATTCGTATCCGTATACAAAACTTTTCTGAAATTATCGTTTTCAAGTGAAACTTTCTCTATATTCGTAACGTATCCGTCCATGCAAATACTGTACCAATAATGAGAGTCAAGCGACAGTCTTTATTTTTTCTTTATTTTTTCTTTATTTTTTCTTTATTTTTTCTTTATTTTTTCTTTATTTTT
>CAYVFG010000001.1:81794-100679 GCA_964450915.1 uncultured Candidatus Saccharibacteria bacterium
CTTTATTTTTTCTTTATTTTTTCTTTATTTTTTCTTTATTTTTTCTTTATTTTTTTACTGCTATGCAGCTGCGCGACAAGAACCCCGATAACAATCCCTGAAACAAGAAAAACAAATTCGCGCCTCATGAGCGCTTGCTGGTCGACTCGTTCGCGTGCTTGCAGCAAGAATCCTGTTTCTTGCTGCGTACCGTCAGCATCAGTAAAGTGCAGATCTATATCAAAATAATTTTCTCGAGAAAACGTATACGAAAAATCCAGCACCCCATTTACATCCGTTGTTGCCTGAGTGTTGTATACAATCTTGTCTTTCGACTCATCCCCTAAAAACGTATCCGTAACAGTAATTCGTACAGGGAGATTGGCTAGCGGCGCATCAGTCTTACTATGCGTAAACACAAACGGCAAATGAACTTGCTCGCCGATAAGCGGAGATAACGGTGTTTGATTTAAAAATATTATCGTGTCTCCGGCAATCTTTTCTACTCCTCCATGGGCAAGTGCGCTGAGGGGCCCGGCAAAAAAACCAGCGCACACCAAAACGATAAAAAGATTGCGCCTATTCACGACTTATTTTACAAAATGGCTTATTGCAATACCGATGAAGTATGGCCATATGATAATAGCCAATACACCCTTCCAAAAGGATAGGTGCAAAAAGCCAATTGTAAACAACCAGCCAATAAACCATAAACCGCCCGATGTTGCATGATGATGTGCTTTCATGCTCTCAAGTGTATCCCATTTCCAAATACCTGCCAACGAGCCCGCTAAATTTGGTATACTGCATCCATGCACAAACTCCCCTCAGATTTTAAGCAGGCAATCGCTTCCGACAAGGCAGTCCAAGCGCTGTGGGATGATATTACTCCGCTTGCACGCAACGAATGGATTTGCTGGATAACGTCCGGCAAGAAGGCGGAAACGCGAGGTATTCGTATTAAAAAAGGCCTTTCAAAAATGCGAGGCGGCATGCGCCGACCCTGCTGTTGGGTCGGCTGTCCACATCGATAATCTCAAAAGAGCAAAATCGTAACGAGTGCTCCAAGGAGCAGCGTAGATGCAATCACGTTCAACACCGACGATATCGTTATCGAAACCAACCCTCGATGAAGCGCGTACGCAAGCCATACAATGCTATTTATCCAGATAATCACGGACGTAATTATGGAAACTCCTGCAACTTGCCCGGTTGTAATAACTTGCAGCGCCTGCGGAAACATCGAAATGCCCGATAATATCCCATTCGCAAATGCGAGGCGATCGATAACGTGCGTATGCAATACTGGCTTTCTTTTCCCCTCTTTTCCCATGCGATTATTCTATCATTAAAATAATCCTGAGCGCACTAAAATGTCTCATAACAAAATCAGACACGAATAAACGACGCTTTTGCACCTGCAACAATTTACTATATCAATTCCCCGTATGCGAGTGTCATGCGGATCTGACACTATAAAATAAAAAAAGCTTGGTGAGATAAAAAAATAGTTGAATGCTTGTATATGAGGAGGTGAATTATATGACTACTTATTCCAAGGTTGCACATAAAAAAATGGAAAAAGTCATGCATGAATTTAAAGAAGGATCGCTCAAGAGCGGCAAAAGCAATAAGCGCGTCACAAGCAGAAAACAAGCTATTGCCATCGGATTATCAGAAGCGCGAAAATCCGGTGCAAAGGTGCCGCATCCTTCAAAATAAAAATTTGAAATAAACGTGAATACCTCTATGCCTCTTATTTAATACATAACACATTACAATATGAGCAAACGTACAAATTCACATTTCAAAAAAACAACATCCCAAATAATGCTCCTGCTCGATCGTAACGAGCTGTCCTTTCGCGAACTCGTCTGGAACCTTCGCCAAGATGAAAAAGAAATATCTCAGGATATAAAAAAGCTTGTTGCAGATGGCGTCATCGCACGGAAGTTCCACCATAACGACGTAATGTACACGCGAGTTCATGAAACTCCGATCGTACACATTCTCCATACGTTAGAACAACGACTCAGATAATATATTTAACTCATAACCACATTGCCACTCTATGACTATAGGAATTGAAACAATAAGCCCGCTCGCATCGCTTATATTCGGAATACTTATTTTGCTATTTCCTCAGTTCTTAAATTATTTCGTCGCAATCTATTTGATCATTATTGGATTGGTAGGACTAGGAATATTCGGTGCGTAGAAATATCTCCATACTCAAACAAACATACACATAAAGCCCCTTAAGCGGGGCTTTATGTGTAGCAGTCTTATGCACCCAATCCAAATAAGCGCGCTATAAATGCAATCAATGCAATAACCAGCAATATATGAATGAGCCCTCCGCCGATCTTAAGGGCGAACCCCCCTACCCATCCCAGGAGCAGCACGATGATAATAATATCTAATAATCCCATATAGATCACCTCCTTTGAACATTATTAAGAAAAGATATCTTTCATAGCTCCGCCTATAAGTTCTTTGCTATAATCCTTACCTTTTACCGCAAGCTGTTTGACGGTGGGAATTCTCTGAGCACTGTAGATATCTGATAACGGATTTTTCGCGCCTGTAATAGCATCGCAGATAATACGGGCGGCTATCATGCTGTACGTCATTCCATTGCCAGAAAATCCTGTGGCATGGAATACATGCCGATCTTTATGAGGACCAATCCACGCAAGGCCATCAACAGACTCGATAATCGGCCCCTGCCACCTTCTTGTAATTTCGTATGAAACGTTCGGCAAAATCATCTTCACATATTCTTCAAGCGCCGAAAAACATTTTTCAGCCGGCACATGAATATCGGATCGATGATCCTCGCCCCCTACAATGAGCCTATCTTCTCCACCGACATGGTCCACGCGCATATAGTGATATGGATCCAAAATATCTTCATATATCGCATGAGGAATAATCCCCCTCGGTATTAAAAGCTCTAAAACATATGTATCGTATACTGCTTTTTTAAAAAAGAGCTCGCGCTCAAGCGGAACATACGTAGCAATAATAGCGTTCTGCGCTACGACGCGAAACGTATTTGCCGTAAGTGCAACGCCATCTCCTCGTTCCATAGTTGCAACTTCCGTATGTTCAAACATTTGCACTCCTTGTTGCTGCAGCACCGCAATTAACCCCGCCATATATTTTAATGGATGAAATTTTGCCTGCTGCTCAAATATCACATACCCGGTATTAGAAAATCCCAACTTCTTATCTTGATGAAATTCCAAGGAAAGTCCAATCGTTTTCCCTGCATCTATTTCCTGCTTCAATGTTGTATTCTCTTTTTCGCTATTTGCATATACATAGATCGGACATCGCTCAAAATCGCATGCAATATGCTCCTGCTGAATAATAGACTCAATATCATCAATCGCTTGCCTATGGGAAAGAATAATATCTTTTGCACTCTCTTCCCCGAACATAGGAATAAGCTCTGAAATGATCGTATCGATATATTGAGTAAGGAAGGCCGTTGTTGCCCCAGTAGCCCCATGAGCAATACGATCCTTTTCAAGGATTGCCACGCGCATCCCAGCTTGGGCCAGCACATACGCACAGATAAGCCCAGTTATACCTCCTCCAACAATAGCTACATCAACCTCAAGGGGTGTGTCTAATGGCGGAAACGTCGGAAGTGGTATGTCATCCCAGGGATCAGAGCCAGTTTCCATACCGTTATGCCCGCTCCGGGTCGATTAGTATTGTATTCGTCCACAATCGATACAAGATATGGATCGTATCTTTGAGCTGAGGCTGCGCCAATTCATACATAATATGGTGATGCCGAAGATGGCGAACGATAACATGCGATTTTGCAAGCATTGCTAAGTCATGGGATACGTTTTTCCTGCTCTCATGAGTAAGCTCCTTAATCTCCCGAAACGAGAGGTCTTCCCAACTCAATGCTTCCGTAATCTGAAGAGCGAGGGGATCAGTTAACAGCTTGTTAACTTCTGAAGTTTTTATGTTGTTTTTTTGATCAATGCCCTTGTTCATAAAACATACATTATAAAATGAATACTTTAAGCATCCCTTCCATGCATACTGTGCGCAAATCTAATATGTCAGAACATGCAGACTTGAGTATCTGGCAAAGAAAATGCATAGAACTCAAATTCCATCTGCTATAAAAATATAAAAAAGCATTTTGTCACAAAACAGAGACACAAAACGCAGCACTACCTATTGCTGAATAATGGATCGAATCAATGAAACGAGTTCTGGAAATTCCTGCTGCTGGAAATGTCCGCCACAATCAAACTGAATCGCACGGGCATACGGTAGCGCACGAAGATATTTTCCCTGTTCCTCAACAGAAACAACTGGGTCATCCTTGCTGCTTAGTATGTATAATTCTCGAACTTGATTTGAAAAAACATCCAAAGATTCGGGCAATGAAAAATCTTTCAAAGACTCCGCAGTAAGCGTTTCGTCATAGGGAGCCGATACGAGAATCATTGCCTTGATACGCCGAGGAAATATGTGTTCACAGATATATTTCACCAGGAAAATTCCACCCCGAGAATGTCCGATCAAAACAACATCGTCTTCAATAAATTCCATACACCGCTCAAGCCATATACACCATTCTGCATATCGGGCATTCGTACCATTTGGCATTTTCGGCACTAAGACTTCGAATGATTCCCCAAGTTCGCGCGCTAGAGAGGATCTCCAATCATCGCACTGCCGTAATTTTTCTTTGGTCAGTTCGCGCGTCCGTAAAAAAGAAATATACTGATCATATGTATCAAACGATGTGCCTCCATGAATCGCAACAACCTGGTGCCTCATACCTTTACGGTATACCCAAAAAAGCACTGCGGACAAGCCGCTAGGAAAACATTCCTATTTGCTCAAGAGATTTGATATTTTTAATTTCGCAACTCCAAACAAGTAAATTATTTCAAGAATACCAACCGTATTGATAAATAAAAACGCAATAAACCACCAATGCTGTTCGCGTCGCGCAGAATGCCACAACGCGAGGCCTTTCCAAAAAATACTCCAAACCACTACGAGCGGAATAAGAGGTGCCAGAACGCCCAGCCATATAGGTGCATGCGATAACCCGTCCACACCAAAAGAAGAAACATCAATCATGCAGACAGTATACCCCCTACTACCGATTTCCACTATATTTATAGCAAATGGTATACTAGCTGTATGAGAAACATTGTTGTTTTTATGATGATTAGCCTTGATGGCGTAATGCAAGCGCCTGGCGCGCCAGGCGAGGATACTTCAGGCAACTTTCAATATGGAGGTTGGACAGCACCTTATTCCGATGAATCGTTTGCAGACATACTCAATAAAGAACTGAGTGTGCCATTTGATTTGCTGCTCGGTAGAAAAACATATGAGATTTGGAATGCCTATTGGCCTAAAAAGACCGGTCCGATTGCTGATCCATTCAACGCAGCAACAAAATATGTTGTATCCGATACTCCTATGGATACTCCATGGGAAAAATCAGTTCTTATTAGCGACGATGTTGCGAATAAAATCAAAGCATTAAAAGCAGAGGGGGAATCTGCGCTTCATGTGTGGGGCAGCAGCGTCCTTATCCAAACGCTCCTGAAAAATGATCTCGTCGACGAACTACGACTACGAATCTACCCTATTACAATCGGTTCCGGGAAGCGATTGTTCAGAGAAGGAACGATTCCTGCTGCATTTACGCTGATTGACTCTCAAGCATTGCCAAGTGGCGTTATTCTCGCCAACTACAAAAGAGCCGGGGAACTGAAAACGGGGTCAGTCATCTAGAGGATGAATCAGCTGCACAAGATTATGCAAAGAAGCTTGTAAGTAGCGCAATAAGAAGAATACTTACCAAATTAGACAGGCTGTCTGAAAAGAATTTCTTCCATGCAATTTTCGGATCGCAATTGCTCCACAAAATCCCTTGGCCGATAATCGGCACCATGAATGCCAGCCAATTAAATACTACAAAACTAATAGCCATGGATGTTGGCACATGATTTTGAATGCTCAACGAAACTACAAACACTACTGCAAATGACGTAAGAAGCGATAATGCGATTTGCCCGGCATACATCTTCGGCATCATGGGCTTTGCCTCCATTATCTTCTTTTTCTTTTCCTCTTCAGACAACTTGTCGAATCCAAGATACTGCATATGGATTTTTCCCATCGGGGTCGCGTTGGAATACCAAAGGGTGCCAACAACGGCATATAGCACTGCGCCAATAATCGAGAGAATAAGTAAAGTAACAATCATAAATAAGAGTTATATATAATACTTTTACTATACACCGAATGCCCTTTGCGGCTATATATAAGCCCCATGAGCAAGATGCGCATGGGGCAGAATAAATAACAATGGGTTCACGAAGGGGGCCCTATCCAAAGAGGACGTGCGTGTAGTGCGGCGGGAATGCGTACGGCAAATTGAGAGATTGTCGCAATGGCTGATACAGGCTATCCCACACCATTCTGCCGCACACACTATCGAACGTTTCGTAGCCCGCGCATTCAGTCATAGATTTTGTCTTGGCATAAAAATGGTCACAAATGCGATCCATCACTTTTTTATTTGAGGCGACAAACCGTTCCGCAGTCAGCCAGTCAAGCATTGCTCGGTCGCGGTGAGAACACGCCACACATTCATAGAGATCTTGTGCAAGCTTTCTGATGCAAAATTCACGCACTTCTTCATAGGATCGCATCCCACACTCCTTCGCTTTGAGAAAAGGGCTCCAGTAAATACCTCTCATATTGTTCTATTCGAACAAGAAAAAGTCAATGAGCAAATAAGCGCGAGATATGCACTACTTGTTTTTAAATGACCTTAGAAATCAGTAGCACTAATACGACTACAGTGAATATTGCAAAGATACCAATCGTACGAACAAAAAGATTTACTGCATCTTTTTTCTTTCCTTCCATAAACAGTAGAAGCGGTTGATACAAAAAGAGGTATGCCATTACCGCAGCAGAAAGAGTGAGTAACGACAGAAATGCTATAGGGGCGCCAATAGTATCCGGAGTATCTTTGAGTTTTTGAGATAAGAAATTAATAACGCCAACAACAAGGATAATATATCCCGCTGCACCTAGCGCATTGATAAGAGGTTTTTTAAACATATGTTGATTATATATTAGAAGAACATTCGATAATCCACTCAATACCGTATTTATCCCTGAACATGCCAGCATAGGTACCCCACGGACTATCCCCCATAGCGCCTTCTACTTCTCCGCCAACCGAAAGGCCGGCAAATAACCTATCCGCCTCTTCTTTGCTTTCAGTATTGATCAAAATTTTACTCCTGTTCTCACGTTCGTTTACCTTCCCCATAACCTCCGGGACATCGTTTGCAATCAGCATGCTGCCTTCACCAATAGGCAATGCAATATACATAATCTTCTGCTCTTCCTGTTCCGGTACTGGGAATTCCGCGCTTGCCAGGTCTTTGAACCGTATAATGTTTGTAAATTCGCCGCCAAAAACTGATTTGTAAAACGTAAATGCCTCAAAGGCGTTGCCGTTAAAATTGATCCATGGGTTTATTGTTGTCATACTGCAATGCTACCAAACTACTTTCACTTGATAAAGCGCACGTTAGTAAGAAAAAACTCTCTTCCACTTTTTTAAAAGTTTCAGAGAGTCTTAAATGAAAAAACGATCGCGCTGCGCTTCATGGCTGAACAATGAATCGAAGCGTGTTCATGAGTGGCTCTGTCTCGTCTTGATCAAGAAACTCAACATACATTCCCCAGCACTTGCTTTCCTCGTACCAGCGCAAGGTCACAATTCCATACCCCTTGATCTCGGGAATGAAGAAGCGAGTGTACTTTGCGCTACTTACAGAGAGCAGGCCATCTTGACCATCTCTCTGCTGCTGAAGATGCCACAGGATGCGACTGAGAGGGACAAGAGCTTTCTCGCGACCAATACTCGCGAAAATGTTGTGCTCCAGCCCTCCTGGATATTCCACCCACCGATGCTGACATGGCTCACAGGGTGGATAGGTCTTGTCGAGAAGGGCTGGCTCCACTATTCCTTTGAGCTCCCCTATGTTGCACTGGTCCTTGAGGAAATCCCGTGTGAGAAAACACTCTGGCGTAGCAGGAACTTCGATGACCTCAGATCGCCCACTGGGCTCACGAATGCGTGTTGACATGGCCTACCTTTCTTGCAGGTTTGAGATATTGAGACCTGAAATGAACTGAGGAAATTATATATTATTTAATATGTTTTGTCAAGTATCCAATCTAAGTCCCCATAAAAGCTAGGGCCCTCAGTGAGTTGCATATTATTTATCGCTCCAGACTGCCATTTCAGTTCCTGAAGGTTCGCGAAAATGAAATCTGGAACCGCCTGGGAACGTATAGATTTCTTTAGTAATGGTGCCGCCTCCTGCTGTAACTTTCTCTAACGATTCGGTCAGATTAGATGAATACACAATTACAAGCGGTAAGGCAGTTGGGTTTTCGGCATTTATTCCGCTGTAAACGCCGCTATCGCCTGTATCCGCATAATCTTCCCCATACATTGCATGCGACCAACCAAATACATTTTTAAAAAAATCTCTTGTCTGTTTTAAGTCAGCAACGTTGTGTGCTGGAAACTCTATGTAATCAATATGGTTATGTTGTTTATGCATAGTAAAAGTATATCAGAGTTAGAAAAATAAATGCCTGCTTGAGATAAAATAAAACCGCCACAATTTTTCTATTGTGACGGCAAAAGGGTTTAGTCTTTCGAAGTTGGAAAACTGATGATTAGCGTAGACTTCATCCCTCCCCGAGCATTAAAAACCGCAGTCAGCTTCAACATCCTCGGGCTGTAGACTTTTAATAGATCCTCGTACACGACTGATAAAAAACGTTCGTACGAAATGAGCTTGTCCCGGAAATAATAAAGATATTGCTTCAATGCTTTAAGCTCAATAACGGTGTCTTCGGCGATATATTCAATCGTGAGAATAGCAAAATCAGGCTGATCTCGGGCTCCAAGAAACGTAACCTCTGGATTTTCTATTATCGTCACATACTGGAGGTGCTTTGCTGGATTTGGAATTGTTCGCAAGAGTAAGGGGTCGCTCCATTGCTTCGCTGAAGACGGAAGGCTAGCCATGTTTTCATCCTTTCGAATAAGCTTTTGAACGAACAAAACAACCGCCCTTGGGCGGTATTACACATATGAGTATCTACCCCGCAAGGGGCTGGAGGTTGCACCGTTCTCGCATGAGGTGGTTGCAGGAGTATTACTAGCGGGCCAGTTCCCTCATACTCTCTCTTGATACATATTCGGTTGTCTTTAGGTAGAATACTCTATCGATTGGAATGGTCAAATACATACGAGCAAACACCACAAAGGCTAGAAATGTTTTGCTCCCTCTATTGCCCGCGTTTAGAACTCTGGATTGGAAGAGGATTAAAGAAAATTTGGTTGGTATGCAAATACTTGTTCCGTAATTTGGGTAAAAGAAAAGTCCGTTTCCGCAAAATACATTGCATTAACGGACTTGGGAATCTTCGAAATACGCCTCCTACGAACTAGGCTCAATGAACGCGAAGGAACAGGAATCAAAGGCTCTACTCCCAGGAATTCCATTCAGTACATACAAGGCGCTTCTCAACTCCTTGCCATTTTCACTTAAATGCCGTCCAAAGCCCAAATTGTATGGGTAACTCGAGGGTCGCTTGAAATTAATGCGTTGATGCATGGTCTGGATGATATGAATACGCCTGCAGCTCATTTCATGATCAGACACAGTCTCTCTCATCAAACAAGCAACTTCAATATTGGGCGCTTGTAGTCCATGGGCCTCTGCATATTCGAGCGGTTCTCTGATTTCGAACCCCTTGTGATCTCCTTTCTCAAAAAGTTCTCCAGTAACGAGAGCGATCTTAGAGGTAACGCCAGTTGTAGGCTGGAAGTAAGAAGAGAGCAAGACCTCTCTTGCCTCTGTAGTAACTTCAAAGCCCTTTTTCTCGAGACGCTCAATCCATCCTTGGCCAGTCGTTCCATCAGAAGTTACGGAGAAATAAATCACACCATTTTTTTCATGCCACCCGCAAGCAACCCAGGAAGCAACCCATTCACACGAAGTAATGCGTCGAATTGCTTCGGCAGGATCCTCAACATCCATGTGGCGCAATAAGCTTTTGAGCAAATCATTCAACTCGTTTGCAGAGACTTGGCAGATTGGAAGGTCCGGACGCATTAAATACTCCTTCTATAGAAGTGGCACCTTGAATTGTAAAGGGAGAGATAATGACCTCTCTGACAACCAATATCTATACACAAAATAAAAATAAATGTCAAGAGCTCCATGCGGTAGAGGAAGTGAGAACCAATTTCGTATAAAAAAGAACCCCTCTAATCCTTTAGAGAGGTTATGTTAACAAAACAATTTCAACATCAAACTTTTACACCGAGGAACAAGCAATCGGGCCACGTTCCGCCGTGAGGCTTGCCCGACACCTCGAACGTCACTTCTCGCTTCTCGCCATCTCCGGTGAGCCAAGCGAGAATGAAGCCTTCTCTGGTCGGAACAAACGTGAACTCCAACGCGACAATCTGAAACTGTCGTTGAATTTCTGGATTCTTCTCTGCAAACGCCAGGAGCTCCTTTGCATTTGCCGGGCGACAGCCAGCTCTCTTCATCGCAGCTTCCATGTAGTCTTGGTCGTGATGTTCCGTACCGTCGAAGAGTTCAAAGCTAACACTTCGTTCCCCGTAATCAACGCTTCGACCCCACATCTTCCTGTCATCGTAACCTTCGTCTTTTGTAGGATCGTTGTGCACACCGTCAAAGCATCCCGCTTCGATAAATGCTGCCAGCGTCTTTGCGTAATTGACGACCATCGCAAACACCCCGCCGGCCGTCAAAGTCTGCAATCTCATCATGTCCATGACTGATAACCTTAATTTAGAGAATTTTGTGGTTGTAAAGGGAGAAGCGCTAGCCTCTCTGACAACAGTTATGTATAGCACTAAAGACAATGTATGTCAAGTTCTCCCCGTAGTATGGGGGGTAAGAACCTGGCTGCTCCCCAAGCTATTGACAATCCCCCATAAATAGCTAATGATGATCGGTGGAAGAAACTCTGAAATAAACCCGATTCTACGGAGATTTTCGAATGTTCCTTTGTCCAAGATGCAGATCACGAAACAATGTTCCTGTGCCAATAACCACCCTCTCCCTTTCCTCTGGAACATGTGAGGGTTGTGGACACCACTCCAATTCTTGCATGGATGTAACTCCCAGGAGTGGGGGTGGTCGGTTCGACAGACAAGAAGAGGCCTCAATTGCAATAGACCAGGTGTTCGAGTCTATACTTCGGAGATTAAGACGCAAGAGAGTTCGAAATTTGTTTCGACTTTAGGAAGGGTTCATCGTTTCAAGATATTCCGTACCAAGAGTGCGGCAGTGAAGCAAAGCTTTTCTTTTTTCAAACAATAAAGAGCTTGTTAGCTGTCCGCCGTATGACGACCTTAGACTCGCACCGATGCGAGTCTTTTCTTTTAAATACGTTTAGACAAATACCAGAAACCTCAGAAACGTTTTGCTCCGAGTGGTGGTTGAAGTAAGAACTTATTATACCCATCACACTCAAAGGGTCGCTACATTGTGATTGTTGGATAAACGTGTGTAGGGTTTCTGTTTTCCTCTTCAACTTCGAGTAAACGAAATCGCGGATGCCCTTCTTCGTTTACTCCTGTAAAACGTTCAATTGTTGTTGTGTACAATTGTCCGTGATCGTAGAGTGCCCTATAAATCACGCAAAATTCATCACCGTCTTTATCGGTATTTTTTGCAATATCAACAACGATATATCGATTGCCGCGGTAGTGTTCATAGACACGATTACGCAATACGGTTGTTTCAAGTTTTTTGTTTTGCATATTTCAAGCTTAGCACCGTCATATACAAACACCAGAAAGGTCAGAAATATCTTGCTCCCCACGGTAGAGGAAGTGAGAACCTGGTTTATTTATTCGCAGTCGCTACAAGAATTTGCTCCACGATCTGTTCTAAGCTAAGATTTTCTGAAATTATCTCTTCTTTAACAAATCTAAGAAGATCATTGTCCTTGTACCACTTTCTCAATTCTTTCTCGCCAAATTCATCTTTATTTGGCTTATATTGATGACGACGAATCGTTTCTTCTAGCGAGATATTGAAGTAAAAGAAATAATTATTAATAGGATGTTCAGTAATAATTTCTTTGAACATCTCACTATAACGATCACTATCGAAAATACCTTCCATGATTACATGATAGGAATTATTCAAAAGAAAAAGAGTAGTTTTCTTTATCAGTTCAATATTCAGGCCATTGGGAATATCTTTTTCTTTTAACACAATACGTCGCCAATAATCTTGTTCAACAATAGCAGTTTGATCTTTTTGAGCATCGCGAACAGCGCGAGCTGCAGAACTTTTCCCAGAACCAGAAGGTCCTCTCAAGACAATGAGATTCGTTTCGTGCATAGCAATAATTGTACTCTAGCTCATTATGTGTCAGCATCTTCCGTATTCATTGACAAAATATTAAAAGTATATAATAATCAAACGTTACAAAAATAAGTAACACATTCCCGCACACTTCCAATCTACGCGAAAGGCAATATCGTGACAGAAGACCAGATGAAAAGAAAAGTACGGGCAATCGACGTCATCAGCGCCCTCAAACTGCTTACGATGCTCCGAAATATTACAGACAAAAAACCAAGAACAACCACCGTAAAACAAGACCTCCCGCAAACTGACGAAGAACGCACTCTGAGAAATCTTCTCGAAACCGCAACTGGGCAACGATCGCTCGTCATCGAGCTTTTATATAAAGCCCATATGGAACATGTGCTGTTTATGCTGTACGAAAATTCGGACGAAGTTCTCGAAACAATCACAATTCCGATATGGACACTTGCAGCCGCAATGAATCCAGCCAATCTCGAAGATAGCGAATATTTTGTGAACATATGCGACGCATTCGCAAGCGGAAAAATTTCCCTCCCAACAGAAGGAACTCCTCCATGAGTGATCCGAACGGAAGCTTTATGGTTCTACAACCAGCCGACAGAGTTAGTCAGCCAAATGCGCTAATGATCACACTCGAAAGCCAAACATCGACACTCGCCGATCAAGTTATCCTGCGATATGTGGGACACTTGCCAGGCGTCGGACAAGCAGCCGGCGTATTACTTGAACTTTCTCTGGAAGGAAGAGGTAATCAGATTTTCCAGGGCCTTTTCAAAATAAGCCCGGATGATCTGAAAAAGCTCGCTCAGCTAACCCCTCCGTAAAATCGCACATTCACGTCGCATCAATCCCCGCACCGTTTCTATTAGAAACTGTGCGGTTTTTATTTATTATTCTTTCTTTTTTGATATTCTTCTCTGAACCACGCTTGCTCATTTTCATCTCTCACGAAGGAATACTCATATGTTCTTCCGTTTAAATCCTCATACTCTCCAAATACTTTAAGACTATAGATTATACGACTTATTAATTCATTATTATGACGCTCCTTCTTAGCACCATCCTCCGAACTATCATTACGATCACCAAGAAGATTATCCTCCTTAACCAATCCATAGACCAGAGAAGTGCCATCACCACCCTTTCTTATAGTATTATGCCCCCTAACTACTATTGGCCTTCCGTTAACCTCGATAGTATAACTTACCTTTCTCATAAGCCCCTCGCCATCATTCCTGGCGACAAGGCATGAATCGACTATGTATCCTCGTCTCTGACTGCCTCCTTTAAGTGAACTGATCCAATGAAAACTTAAATAGGGCCTTAACCTTAATTCATTATCTTTCCTTGCTTCCTCAGTCGCAAAATAAGTAATATCGCGCAACCTATATGTTTCAATCGTGTAAATTAACACTATCAATAAAGTGAAATATAATACTAAATCTTGCGATCCTTGGATGAAGCCCAGCCCAGAAAATGAAGGGATGAGCTTACTCCATTCGTTCCAGTAATCCAATAATCCATAAATTGCGAAAACAAATATGGAAAAATAAAGCTGATAATTAAAGCCTACTTTATCGAGAAAATATTTTTTTACTCTAAGAACTTTAGTATCGCTTGGATTTCCAAAAATGTTGCTAATGTGGGAAAAATCGTCTAATCCTAAAAATAGCAGGATAAGTGGTGTGCTCACACCCGCAACTAGTAGTAATAACCCGTAAACCAACAGTCCTTCTAAAAGCATTGCTCCCCGGGTAGGATTCGAACCTACGACCATCGCCTTAACAGGGCGTTGCTCTGCCGCTGAGCTACCAGGGAATATCGCGGATTTCTCCACGTATTCATATAGTACGGAAAATGCTCTCTTTTGCAACCTTTAGCCCCGTGATAAGGTATAGGACATGGAACCCACCAAACGCCCCCGCCCGCTTGTCATGATGTTATTAGACGGATATGGCATCAGCTTTATCAAGGAAGGAAATGCCATCATGGCTGCCAAAAAGCCGAATATTGACCGACTCATGAAGGAATACCCAATGGCCGTTATTGGGGCTGGAGGAGAAGAAGTGGGCCTGCCGTGGGGAGAAGTTGGTAATTCTGAAACGGGACATCAGAATATTGGGTCGGGCAGGGTCATGTACCAATTCCTCCCTCGAATCGACCAGGCGATTACAGATAAAACATTTTTTACAAATCCTGAATTACTAGAAGCAATTGATCATGTAAAAAAGAATCCGAATGCGGCACTGCACACCATGGGAATGCTTTCGAACGGCGGCGTACACAGCCATATCAATCATCAATTCGCATTGTTGCAAGCAGCAGCAGATGCGGGTATTGGAGATAGAACATACATCCACATTTTCCTAGACGGACGAGACTCTTCTCCAGATGACGCTGACGGATTTATCGGGCAATTAGAAGAAGTGATCAAAAAAACAGGAGCCGGCAGAATTGAAACGATTATCGGACGATACTACTCCATGGACCGTGCCGGAAACTGGGATAGAACGCAGGTGGCCTACGATTTACTGGTACATGCAAAAGGAGAGCATTTTCCAACATGGCAGGATGCAATGAAGTCCGCATTCAGCAGCAAAGATCGGCGTAATCTAGAAAGCGCTCCTGCAATGGTAGTAGATGGCGACTCTCCGGTGAGAACCATTCAAGACGGCGACTCGATTATTTTCTACAACTATCGATCAGACCGAGCACGCCAAATCTCTCGATCGCTGGCAGATCCGGCATTTAAAAAATTCCCCGTCGAACCTTGGAAAGATGTATATGTGGCAACAATGGCTTCGTACGAGGAAGCGGTCAAAACGCATGTCATGTTCAAGGACGAGGAAATAAAATTACCGCTCGGAGAAATTTTTTCGAACAACGGACTCAAACAGCTCAGAATTGCGGAGAGCGAAAAATTTGCGCATGTTACCTACTTCTTCAACGGCGGCAGAGAGACGCCATACCCAGGAGAAAACGATATTCAAATTCCATCGATTGCAACGAAGGACGTAAGCCTGCAGCCGGAAATGCGCGCAGCGGAAATCACTAACCAGGTAATTCAAGAAATACAAAACGATCAATATGATGTGATCGTGATGAACTATGCAAACCCGGACATGGTCGGCCATACCGGTAATTTTGATCCGACCGTAAAAGCAATTGAAGTAATCGACGAGCAGGTGGGTAAGGTTGTAGATGCAACACTTGCACATGGCGGAGCAGTGCTGCTCACATGCGATCACGGAAACGCAGAAATCGTCATCAATCACTTAACGCACGAGCGCTCCACAGACCACACAAATAATCCGGTACCGATTATATATATTGCGCCCGATAACAAACTTACCCCCCCGAAAGACGATGCAATCGTACAGCAAATACTGGCAACGCCAATCGGATTTTTGGCAGACGTAGCTCCAACTGCCTTGGAAATTTTAGGACTAGAAAAGCCGCAAGAAATGACGGCCCAGAGCTTGCTTTCCAGCCTCTCCTAATAGTCTCTCAATTTTTTAACCTTGTGATGGTCTCGGATTTTTTCGAGCGCCTTGGCTTCGATCTGACGAATACGTTCACGCGTTACATCGAACTCTTTTCCGACTTCTTCCAATGTATGCGTTACGCCATCCATGAGTCCAAATCGCATTTCCAAAATCTTTTGTTCTCGCGGAGTTAAGTCGCCGAGAATTTCTGCGACGTGGCCTTCCAGCAAATCGCGGCCGGCTGCCTGTTGCGGCGTAATCGTTACCTCGTCTTCGATAAAGTCTTTGAGCGTTGAATCTTCTTCATCATCACCCACACTAGCATCAATAGAAACAGTTTCTTGAGAAATCTTCATAATATGGCGTACCTTTTCAACGGGAAGGTCCATTTCTGCTGCAATTTCTTCCGGCAACGGGTCTCGACCCAAGTCTTGCAGAAGCCTGCGCTGAATCTGCGTAAATTTATTAATGGTTTCAACCATATGCACCGGAATACGGATTGTTCGGGACTGATCTGCAAGTGCGCGCGTAATGGCTTGGCGAATCCACCATGTTCCATACGTAGAGAATTTATACCCTTTTCTGTAATCAAATTTTTCAACTGCGCGGAACAACCCTAAATTCCCCTCCTGAATTAAATCAAGGAGTGAAAGATTTTTTCTTCCCGTATATTTTTTCGCAATCGAAACAACCAAACGCAAATTTGCTTCAGCAAGCCGCTTTCGCGCTTCTTGATCGCCCTGCTCGATTCGCTTTGCAAGCTCCACTTCCTCGTCAGCGGAAAGAAGCGCTGCTTTTCCAATTTCTCGCAAATACATCTGCACGGAATCATCCGAAATATTGCTGATATCGATAATAGAATCAGTGGATGGGGCTGCTTTTTCCTTCTTTACTTCCTTGCTCGCAAGAGCAGCGGGCAGTTCGTATCCGATCAAATTATCCTGAGGCTCCTCGATCCTGATTCCTCGATTTTCCAATTCATCAAAGAGCTGCTCCAAGGCCTCAATGTGCTCTTCGACTTCTGGGATAGAATAGAGAATCTCTTCCTCGGTCACAAATCCGGTTTGCACGCCTTTCTGCAATAACGCCTTGACCCTATCTGACGATATAACAGCTTCGATATCTTCCGTTGAAACTTTCCGTACCGGGCGCTTTGCTGCTTTTTTCACTGCCTTCTTTTTTGGAGCAGCTTTTTTATGAACAGCAGTTTTCTTTTTTGCATGCGTATGAGCAGCAGAAGACTTCCGTTGTGATGCGGTTTTCTTACCTTTGCCGCGAACCTGTCGCGGAGCTGCTTTTTTTGTCGCTTTCGCCTTCGCCATGAAAAAATGATTACTCGTACAATAATAACACAAAATTACTCCATCGCCGCAAGTTCGGAAGCTACGCCCTGAAATTGCTGGAGTGCATCTTCTGATACATCTTCTTGAAGTGACAATAAACGTTCTCTCAAAAATCTTTTTTGCAAAGACCGCATCAAGAAACGCGCTTCTTCATTCAGTGAAATATTTGATGTCGAGATAAGCTCTTGCGCTCGAGATTCTACCCCAATCAAGAACGAATGATACTCCTCCCCCATCATTGCAATAAGTTCACTGCTTGCGCGTTCATGAAAAGCTTGGTCTGCGTCATGAGATCGCTGTAACTCCTTATATACTGTTTTACAGATTGGGTCAAGAAAGTACTCTTCCTTGATTCCGGCCATCAATTCCCCCCTCACGCCAGGGGCGCACAGCAATATGCCGATAATCCCCTGCTCTAATCGAGTATCCGGGCTGCTAAATGGGATATCAGGCTGTATAGGCTCTGCCGGAGCAGCTGTAACGGGCGCTGCAATCTCCTGCTGGGCCACCAAATCTGCTATTTTCAGCTCTGGAACTTTTAATAATTGCGCCACTTGCTCAATCATGGCGCCTTGCTCTATAGGGTTTTGAACAAGTCGCAATAATGGCACGAGGGCAGTGAGCGCCTGTTCGCGTTGCTCGGCATTGCCGGCACCCAAGCGCTCAACCAACACTTCCATGAGCGGACGCGTTTGAGCAAATAATGTTGCAACTTCTGCGGGATTATCTTTTGCAATATCCGCCGGATCAACGCCATCTGGAAATGTAATCGTCGACACGTGCATGCCGCCGGCCAGCGCTGCCTGAGTTGCGGAAATAGTTGCCTTCCATCCGGCAGCATCTCCATCAAACGCAGCAATCATCGTGTTGGTAAATCGTTTCATAAGCGCAACATGGTCTTCCGTCATTGCAGTTCCCGACGTTGCCACCACATTTTCAATGCCCGATTGCACCATCATGACTACGTCCATATATCCTTCCACCACAATGCATGGCATTTTGCGCAGCACTTTTTTAGCGCGCGATAAGTTGTACATCACTCTGCGCTTTTCATACAACGCAGTTTCCGGGGAATTCACATATTTTCCCTCATTCCCCGTTTCATGCCACGGTACAATTCTGCCTCCAAAAGCCACCGTGCGGCCCTGCATGTCATCGATCGGAAACATGATGCGTCCGCGGAATCGGTCGAACGGCTTATTCGCATCCCGCTGCCCCACAAGCCCGGCTTCGATCATTTCTTGTACCGTATATCCTTTTTTTATAAGCCATGCCTGCGCAACACCCCATGCATGCGGAGCATATCCGATAGAAAATATTTTCATCGTATCTTCCGTAACTCCTCTGTCTATCAAATACTGCTTTGCCTTGCTCCCCGCTTTTTGGTTCATTAAAATTTCGTGATAAAACATGCGCGATGCATCGAGCACATCGAATAATCGCTGGCGATGATTTTCAACATTGGGTTTATAATCCGGAAGCTGTACGCCTGCTCGGTCTGCTAATAATTTTAACGCCCCCACAAAGTCCACTCCCTCTATTTTCTCTACAAACGTAAATACGTCTCCGCCTTCTCCGCATCCAAAACAA
>CAYVFG010000001.1:100689-105378 GCA_964450915.1 uncultured Candidatus Saccharibacteria bacterium
CCAGCTCCCGCGGGCGGGAGTCACGATAAACGACGGACTTTTCTCCGTATGAAACGGGCACAAGCCTTTAAAACTGTTTCCAGCGCGCTTCAATTTCACATGCTCGCCAATAATATCGGCTATATTAAGCCGTTCTTTAATTTGTTCGGTTTCCGCGCTCATGCATTAAGAATCACGCAGATTGAATAGTTATTCAAGTGCTCTCTTTGCTATACGATTCTACAAACGGCTTCGGGTCTTGCCACCACGAAAGTTTTGTTCTGCCTTCAAACGGGCGGAGCCAGCCTGGCAATACCATGTTCGACCATGGGCCGGTATACATCCCAAAGTGCAGATGCGCTAATTTCCAGAATCCGTTTTCCGGAGATGCGCCCGGAGCAACTTCGCCAACCTTGTCGCCCATGCGAACCTCAGCCCCGTCTTGTACGGCGAGATTATATAAATGGCCGTAGACAGAATAAAATAACGCCCCGGTATCTTTATGAGTATGCTCAATGATAACAATACCTCCCCAATTTTTTTTCTGCTCTGACCCGGGACGAATCTCTGCCCACACAACCCTGCCGTCGCCAGCGCACACAACTTCCGTACCAGGCTGAGCCAAAATATCATCGCCCAAATGCCGAGCGATGAGTATCATGCGGCTGCGAATTCTCTGCCCGAACTTATATCCGGTAACGCTGTACGGAACAATAGGAAGCTTAAGCTGTGCTGTTTTTACGCCCATAGAAAAGATAAGATAACCAATACCACAATCAACAATACGGCAGCTATAGCCCACCCTACAATAGAACGTACCGCAGCATTAAAATCATTCGGCATAATTCTGATGCATAGTTATGGATGCGCGAATAAGCTTATCATATTCCCTTGCGGAATATTCCCATGAAAAGTCTCTCCTCATTGCTGTTTTTTGGAGCTTGCGCCAAATGGTTTTATTTTGAAAATTCTCATACGCCCGCACAACTGCAATAAGCAGCGACGATGCGTCGAATTTTTCAAATACGAAGCCGGTGCTTTTTGGGTTGCCAGGATAGTAATCAATAACCGTATCTGCCAACCCTCCCGTCTTTCGCACAATCGGGATCGTTCCGTAGTGCATCGCCTCCATCTGGGTCAAGCCCGATGGTTCAAAGAGCGATGGAATCAATACTGCATCCGCTCCGGCAAATATTTTGCGAGGAAGCTCGTGATCGAAATGAAGCTGTGCGCCAACTCTGTCAGGAGACTCGTCATGCAGTTCTTGGAAAAATTTCATGTACTTTTCCTCGCCCTCGCCCACAACCACCAATTGCATATTCAATTCTTGCAACAACGACTTGAGCACGCCGTCCATCATAAGGTCAAACCCTTTCTGCGTCGTCAGCCTGCTTACAATTGCAATCAAAAAGACGTCTTTATTTTCTTCTATATTAAAGTACTGCTGAATAGCTAATTTATTATCCATTCTTTTCTCGAGAACATCCACAGAAAATGTCTGCGTAATCATCGGGTCGCGCAATGGATTCCACATCCCATAATCGATTCCGTTCAAAATACCGTATACGACAGATTTTTTCTCACGCAGTATGGCATCCATACCCTCGCCATACTCTTCCTCCATTATTTCTCGCGAATAGCTAGGAGAAACCGTATTAATGATATCGGAATACATGATTCCGCGGCGCAATCCATTGATATGCATGAGGCGCGGGTCATTAAGAGCGGGAACAGGGGAATGGCCGTCATCGTATTCAGATTCTTGGATATATTTGTGGTTAAACGTGCCCTGATACCCTAAATTATGAATGGAGAAAATCGTAGCAATCTTGCTGAGCTTTGGATGTTCTTGATACATCGTCTTTAAGTAATTGGGCAGGAATCCAACTTGCCAATCAGTACATATAATCACATCGGGCACCCAATCCGATACTTTCAAAAACTCAAGAACTCCTCGGCACAAGAGCGCCCAGCGAATAGGATCGTCCGCATATCCATATACATTTGCTCGCTGTTCATAATATTCCATGTTTTCAAGAAAATAGACGGTAGTCGGCTTTCCTTTTTCGGTATTCTTCGTATATTTTTTTACATTGCACACAATTTCCGTACCTTCCTCGTCGTCTGTTGGAACCAGCAACCCTTCGTATTCCATATGAATATTCTCCATATTTCCGATATCCAAATACCTCGGAATCATTACGCGCGCATCATGCCCTAATGCATTCAACGCCTTCGAGAGCGAATGCATCACCGACCCCAGCCCGCCTACCTTTGCGAACGGATCCACTTCTGTTGAAACAAACAGAATCTTGCGTTTTTTATCCTTTGCAAACATTCGGATCATAGTACTCATTATACGCTTGGAAAATAGAGTTTGCTCATATACTCCCCTAGCATTCGGGTAGTAGTATAGCGTTCAAGAACAATGTTTCTTGTTTTTTTCATTTTTTCAATCCATAGCCGGGGATACCCTTTCTCGTCGCGCGTATAGAATGCTGGAATAATCTCGTTTTCAAGCATTGCATACAGAGAATCTGCGGTACCGTCCGCATCGAGTTTCCAGAAACAATCTTCATCTGCCACTTCGCCGAACCATCCGTCTGCAACAGAACACTGCAGCACTCCGTTGATCGATGCCTTCATGCCGCTCGTTCCCGACGCCTCCATGCCAAATTCTGGAGTATTCAGCCAAACATCGGCGCCAGAAACTAGGTATTTAGACAACGAGAGAGAATATCCGGGCACATACACTACCCTTCCCCCATCGATATTCTGCACCAGCAGCATGAGCTGCTCTAGCAGATCTCTTGCCGTTTGATCGAAGCCGTATGCATTGCCAGAAAACACAAGCGTAACCGGCCGATCAGCGTTCTCGATAATAGCGCGCAGGCGATCCATATCTTGAAATATAAGAAGCGGACGCTTATATTCGGCGATTCGTCGCGCCCACACGATCACAAGCGAGTCGATATTTATAGATTGCCCCGTCCTTTCTTGTATCGCATATGCCAACTCCTTCTTTCCTGCATTATGAATATTCCAAAGATCTTCGTCGCTTCCTACTGTAGATAGCGCAGGCATCATCCATCTGCTTGCACTGATGCCATTCGTAATAGGGAGTAATGGCTGACATTCCGGGCACTGCCGCTGCTCGAACTCTGCATGCAAACGACTCACTGCGCTTGTTCGAACGCACGCTCGAAGAAGAAATTCCGTCGTAGAAAATATATTCGGATCAGTTCCCTGCGTTCCCAAGCCGAAAAATTCATCATGCTCTACGGCGTAGTCTGCAAACAGCTTTCCGAAATAATGCTGGCTTTGTTCTTTAGAAAAAAACAGCCCTGCCCCCGGCAATATGGTGTGCTTGGTACCTACAAGCATTGGCCGAACCTTGGCAAGCGCAGCGGTAAACGATTCTGACCCGGTGCGTTCCTGCAATGCCAATGCAATAGCAGTAAAGCTCATGTGCCCCTCATTAAGATGGTATACGCTCGGATGCAGGTCAAGCGCCCGAAACAGTGCCACGCTTCCCATTCCAAGAATTATTTCCTGCGTCATGCGCTCGTCAAATTCTTCCGGATACAGTAACGAGGTGATATTTTTATCGCCAATAGCGCTGTTTTCAGGAATGTTCGTATCCAATAAATACAGGCTCGCGAACCCCCATGATTTTTTCCAGGCCTGAGCAAATACTTCCTTCTCTCCAACCAACACGCGCACCACCACCTTCTGCCCGTTGCCGTCTTGGGCTATAGCAAAGCCAAAATCCCGAGGATCTACTTCATGATCAGCATTTCCGCGAGGAGGATAGCTGGCAAAGCCTTTTCTATCAAATAATCCAACCGCAGCAAATGGTATGTCCTGTTCGCTGGCTTCGATTAAAATATCTCCTGCCAAAACTCCCAATCCGCCTGCGTAAATTGGCAATCGATCATCGATTGCATACTCAGCGCAAATATATGCGATAAGCTTGCTACTTTCCGAAGACATGCGTTTGCATATATTGAATTAACATCCGCAATGAAGTTTGCCATTTAGGAATCTGCAGACACGCGGACAAACTGTTGGTTTCGGCGTTGGATCTGAAATTGGCGTTATTGTAGGCTTTGGAGTTGGGTCAACAGTATGGGGAAGCGTAATAGAAACGCTGCAACTGGATGGCGTATAGTATCGCAAATTTCCCGCTTTCATCCATCCCGAACCAGATCGAACCCATCCGCCTAAGAAGTCTGCACGAACGGTATTTGCACCTCCATCGCTGCGCACAACGTACTGACTCTCTGCAAGGCCTGCGCTGTTGGTAAGAGAAATGGTTGGATTTGCATATCCTACCGAACTGGTAGAAGACCATACGATTCGTAAATTATTTAACTGCGAAGCGGATACCGTCATTCCGGGGGCAGACACTACGGCGCGTAGCTTTCCATCTGCAAAAGAACAATCAAGTTTGGTAGTAATTTTTGCCTGCGTAATAGGCCTACTATTATGATATGCAGTAAGCGACAACGATCCGCTGTAAAACGTAACTAAAAATATTGTGACAGCAGCCAACGCGAGCGCGGTGCCTACCATCCAAACCTGCTTCATATTTTTTTGCTTATTTTTGCGTTTCATGTCGGATAATATAAAAAATTATTACCATTATTATACCACACGCAAAACACAAACCCCGCCTAAAGAGGCGGGGCAAGGTTCTTGTATTGAATT
>CAYVFG010000001.1:105478-143829 GCA_964450915.1 uncultured Candidatus Saccharibacteria bacterium
CCGGAGTTGGGGTAGGTGTTGGAGTAGCTGTAGGCGTTGGAGTAGGAGTTGGGGTCGGTGTAGGAGTCGGTGTAGGTGTAGGCGTTGGTGTAGGCGTTGGTGTAGGGGTTGGCGTAGGGGTAGCGCATCCTACTCTATTCAACCATGTGAAATCAGTAATAATTGCACCTCGAGACGTACCTTTCGCACCTGCGATTGTCAAAAGAGTAGTGTTTCCACAGTTCCGTAACGAATCAAGTGTAAACGTACCAGTAAGACTTACTTCTGCAGGCACTCTTCCGTGAGGGCCATACACAAGAGTCATTGAGTTCTCATCAAGGAACTTCCATTCGCTCGAATTCTCTCCATTTCCTTTGCTGGAAACCTTTCCTCCTGCAACGTGCTCATATACTTTCACGAATGCAGTTCCTGCTTCGTTTCCGCAATCGATCCAGCTGAATCGAGCGCTGTATTGCACAACATTTGATTGCAACGTTGAGTTATGCTGCGGAGACGCAACGAAGAGCGTCGGATTTGCCTCAGTGGATGTAACACCAATGAGAACAAGCTGCTGAATACCATTTGCATCAGCGTCTTTAGAAAAATTAAAAACAAACGCAAAACCGCTAAGAACAATAAGTGTTCCTAAGAGTACTGGCGCTGTCCAACGAGATACTTGTGCTTTGTTCATATACAAGAATTCCTCTACTTAATAATTAAACTAACCTGCCATCGTAGCTGATTTAGCATTTCCTGTCAAGTCTTGTTGCGCTCATCATGCAATAAATATTTTTATTCGCTCTATAGAGCAATTAATTATTCATGGCGGGAATACATACCCCATGCTATTATGTAAAAATATGAAAAACATTCCCATGATATTCATCGCGGCCCTAGTAGCGCTTTCCCTATCCCATACTGCCTTTGCACAAACGGACGCCCAATCAATTATCTCATCCGCAGAAAATCAAGATTCGCTACTCTCAAGAATTTACGCAAGCGACGTCACTATAACATCCGTTCCCAATGAACATCATGTTACTGGTACATTCCTTATTCGAAATAGCGAAAACGCATCAATAGGGAACATCCAATACGAAGTGATGCTCCTCTCCCCGTTACAAAAAGGACCGATCAATCAGCTCATCGCTGACGCACCAGATGTATACGACCGAGTTCGTTCCGCAGAAGTACTCACGCTCAAGAGTGGAGAAAAGCGGACAATCGATTTTTCCTACGAAGCTCCGAATGTACCTCAAGGGTCTTATAGACTACGAATCCAAATCGTGACTACGAATGACAGAAAACTGGGTTGGGACGACGCAACACTCACGCTAGGAGGAGCAACAAGCTTTCTCATTGTTACCCCTACCCACGTGTTGGCAAAAAGTTCTGATCCTATCACCAAAGAATCAGGATCGACCTGGGATCCTTTGTACGGAGTGAACGTGGACCCGCGTTCCCGCATTCAATTTGAAGCTGCAATAAAGAATACGGGAGCAGATCAGCTATCTGGAACGGTCATCACTAGCACGAAACGACTACTCTATGCCAACCAGCCTCAAGACATAGCAACACAGCAATCCATCTCTATTCCTGCCACATCATCAAAAACAATAACCATTCCCGTAACCACCGAAACAACCCCTGGGGCGTACATTATCTTATTAACAGTTGTAGATAAAGATCATAATAAAATATCAGGAGTTGGCGAATACCGATACGTGGTCCGAGGACAGTCAGCGTCAGTAGTATCTGTGCAAATTGCATCCCTTCCATCCATTGAAAAAGATCTTGCACGACTGAGTTTTGTGCTGGGAGGCTCAGCAGATCGAGCAACGCCTGTTACAGGAACGGTAACTATTAGTATTACAGACTCGTCGGGAGAAGTAGGCTCTGTGCAACAAACATTTTCAACATCAGGCGCAATACCAATCACTGGAAATGCCCAGGTAACTATGAAAAAAGTGCTCTGTGGAATCCCTACCGTAACTATCTCGCTGGCAGACTCAAGCGGAAAACCGCTCGATTCCTACACTACAACTGCCCCCGCTTTCGCAAACCCTTCTTGTAAGCCATCCATTGCTTCCTACTTCACAAAACCCGTCATAAACACACTCCTAGGAGCGATAGCATTGATGATTATCGGGGTATTAATCAGAATACGCGTCACTCGGAAATAACTGACAATAACAAATCCCGGCTAGCTAGCCGGGATTTGTGTGTGAAAATCTTGTGTACTGATCTTATTTTCCGCTTACCGGAACTTCGCACGTTGCCGAATCATATGTAACCGTGGCGAATGAACTCGAACCATCCGCAGATTTAGATTCTACAGTAAAGACATCTCCGTTAAATGATGCAGTTGCATTCGATGTGCTTGTAGCAGTCACTTTTGCCTGGGTCATGCCATTAGCATCGGTTACAGAAGATACCGGAAATACGGTACCTGCAGAGCTTGGCACGGCCCAGTTAATAGTCTCGCCCTTTAATACGCTTCCGTTCGGCAGCGATAGAGAGTTTCCATTTGCATTAGCAACGGAAAGAACCGCTGAAACAGTACCATCAGCAGCTACAGAGCATGCAAGCTTTGTCGCTACTTTTGCATCTGAACCCGTATAGGATTTCGTACCAAGCAACCCTCCGTATGAGGACACTAAGTAGATAAGTACTATTGCCACAACCACTCCTCCTGCTATCATCAGATTTCTATTATTATTTTGTGCGTTCTTTTTTGCCATATGAATGTATTTAATAGTAATAATTTAGCTCTTCATTTGTTTTCGAATCGTATACGCTAACCCGAGTCCGCCCGCGGCAACCAACCCAACAACTGCAGCGACTCCTTCGGGACCAGTCTTTGCTGTGACATGAACAGGGGCGATAGTTGGTACTGGTGTTGGAGCAATCGTAGGAACTACGGCAACTTTCTTTGTAGCAGTCTTTTTAACTGTCTGAGTATTCGTCTGCGTAACGTTCACATCGCCAGTAGAACTTGAGCTGGAGTTAGAGCTTGAATTATTCGAACTATTATTAACGCTCACATTGATAACGTTGTTTACGTTATTACAATTAATATTGCTATTTGTTGTCGTGATCGTAATTTGCTTATCCCCATCGATACACGTTATTTCCGTAGGAGTCGGTGTAGGAGTAGGCGCCGGAGTCGATGTTGGAGTAGCGCTCGCTGTCGGAGTGGCTGTTGGCGTAGGAGTAGGGGTGTGAGTTGGCGTAGCAGTAGGGGTTGGCGTCGGAGTTGCGCATCCTGACATATTCAACCATGTAAAGTCATAGATAATTGCCTGGCGCCAAGACCCTTGCGTGCTTGCAACCGTCCAAAGAGTCGTGGATCCGCAGGCCTTGAGAGAATTCAATGTGAATGTCCCCCTAAGGTTAAGCTCCATAGGCTTTCGCTCATCGCATTGATGGCAACGCTTTCCTTCTGCTATAACTTGCTGCCCTAATTGCTTCCACGTTCCCGAAGTTGAAGTGACTTTGCCTCCACTGTCTCGTTCAGAAACTTTCAACACAGCATTCGTGGGCTCATTTCCACAGCTGATCCACGTAAACCGTGCCGCATATTTCACTACATTCGTATCCAGCGTTGCGTCATGTTGCGGAGAAGACACAAATAGCGTCGGACGCGCCTGCTGATTAGGGTCCGTCGTGCTGTCATTAATTAATATAATTTGCTGCACACCATTTGCTTGAGCCGAATGCGCATCGTTCAACACGAACGCAAACAATCCGACCAAAAGCAATAAAGCGGACAGATATGTAAATGATTTATTCATAATTCATAATGAAAATAAACTATCTGATAATCTACTGATTATTATACCACACCTTCTTCATTTTCGATCATCAAATAAAAGCCAAACCAACAAGAAGATAACAGCGATCACTACGATTCCAGACAGAATCGCCGGGATATTTGCAGGACTCTCTAAATGCTCAGCGACTGCTACCCATGTCATCACTATCTCGTTTCATGAAAATTGCCCGAACCAAATGTTGGCGTTGCGCTCGCTGTCGGAGTGGCTGTTGGCGTAGGGGATCCTTTCGCAACAACGATGACGGAAACCGTTCCATTATTCGACTGCGCACCGGCAGCATCTGTAATCCTCAGCAGGTTGTATGCATACGTACCGGGAGCATCGTTAAATGTAAGTGTTCCCAAACTAATCTGGCACGCAGCAGGGCTGGATGGATCAGCGATCGTTGTTTCGAACGTTGGCGCGCCTTGATTAAGGTCTGAATTCCATTCACACTTTCCGCCCTGAGATACTCCTGTGCTAGGCGTTGTCCATCCATCGGGATCCGAGCTTCCGTTTGCAGCAAGCTTAATAGACACTGGCGTACCCTGCTCTACAGTGATACTGGATCCGAATGCGCCACTTCCTGCGCTAATGGTTGCAACGCTCAATGGAGGATTGTTTCCGCTTACCGGAGTTATTGTAGGTGTAGGAGTTATTGTGGGCGTGATAGTTGGGCATGAGCCGATGCATGGCGTTGGAGTTGGGGGTTGCGTATTTGTAACCACAGTCACGGAATCTGGGGCGGACGTTCCACCAGGACCAGTGCACGTAATTGTATACGTAGTTGAAACAGCAGACAGATTGCCCGTGGGATAATTAAGCCCAACTGCGGGTAATCCTGTCGCAGTAATACCGCCCGTCATTGCACACGATGTTGCGTCTTGAGACGTCCAGTGTAAATATGCCTGGGTATTTTTCTGAATCGTAAGAGGCCCGTTTGCAAAAGGACCGGATGGATTATTCCCTACCGTAAGATCCACTGTGGCAGGCTGCTTTTGAACAAACCTTACAGATGCTGAAGACACCATCGGAGCATCATGAAGCGTATCCCATCCATTGAACAACGATGTGTATCCATACGTGGAATAAAAAGGATGCAAGTTCATTGTCGGAAGTCCTCTTTTATTTAACCAAATATCTTTTGCACTCCATTTGAGATCTTGTACCGTACGGGTAAGCGTGATCGTTTTTACTCCTGGCTTAAGCGCTGTTGTCGAAGTGCATGTTGCAGCCTTTCCATCATCATTCGTCACACATTTCAACCTATCTCCCGCACTTGTCGTCCAAGAATCCGTCCATGTTCCGACAAGCGGACTATTATCGGGCGTGCTACTAATGCAATTATTAAAATTCCCGGTAAAATTATTCAAATTTGCCGCTAACGTGCCTGCAACCGATTGGCACGAAGCAACGTTTTCCATAATTGCCCTAAACGCCCCTCCAGCGTCGAAATACACCGGCGGACTATCATAAAATTGCGCCCCAGTAGAAATAAGCTCTCCGGATGCGTTAATCGGCACCGTAAGCGTATCGCCAGGAATAAACGAGGTTTTCTCATTCGATTGATTAGTAATATCCGACTGAACCAATGACGTATCCATATTCATGCTAGTGACAGCATCCTGAGTCACTGGATTATTCACATCCGTATTTCGAAAAATCATCCAAATTGCGTCAATTGCGCAATGTGTTCCAGAGCAGTTCGTATGAATCGGATTTCCAGCTTGAGCAACGCTTGCGCCCAAGAATGAAACGAAAAGAACAGTTAGCCCGAATATTGTTCTAGATAGAAATTTGAAGGATAGGTGCATAAAATAATTATGAAAGCATCGGATATTTTTTCTTCCTTGATCGCGCAATGCTTATAACAACGATCAGAACGATAGCGAGAATTCCAGCAACTCCGATAACTACATACCAAATCGGCTGAGAATTTGCGGTAGGAGTTACCGCATGCGTAGCAACTGGCGCAAATGTATTTTGCGCACCAGCAATTACTCCTGCAGGATAGGAAACGGTTGTCTCATCCGCAATTGCTCCTGATGCATCCCTTGCAACCACATGCACATCAAACCCCTTACCAGCTAATTCTGAGAGTTTCGCAGACAGCAGCGCAGTTGAAAGCTGGTCAGCAGCAATCGGGGCATCTTTTGCCTGAACTTCTTTTCCATTGATTACAAGCGTATTTGTCATCGTCCCTGCTCCTGAGCCAAATGTAGCATTCACTACGCACGCATTAATCGTTGCAGAGCCATCAGCAATCGCCCCGATTCCGGAATATACTATTCGTGGGACTAACCCCCCGACAGGAAACCGAATATCTAGTATGGATGGAGAAGCCTCGATATCACTATTTGCCGCCGTCAAAACCAATTCGTATGTGCCTGGCGTAGCGCTATCCCAAGTAAATGCAATTGGAGCTGCCTTTGTTCCGGACACAGTAATGTCAACAGACTTTGAAGCAACAGGCTTTGCCTGATCCGTAATACTCCATTTATACAAATCCATATGAACCGTTCCGGAAATCTTGGACTTTCCCAGTGTATTCAAGTCAACGCTTACTGTGACCGGCTTCCCAGAATCAAGTACTGCCGGAATTGCTCGCAATTGGAATGCTTTATTATTTACCTTTACTGAATTTCTATCAAAATCAAATCCCGCAACAGCGTTCGCAGCACTCCCCGTAACTACAGGACGCGTAACCGTAAACGGCGCAGATGCTCCGGTAAAGTTTGCAACATACGGAATGCCCGACATCACATACCTATTCCCGACTAAGTAATACAGCTCAACCCGGTATGTGCCCGCAGGAGATTTGCTCGGAATTCTGTACGAATACGTAAAGTCAGTAGTCTGGTTAGCTGCCAAATCATACTCTCCTGGCACAAATTCCTGAGAGATATACGGATGCCAATTTTCTGACGCCATCGTAGCGTCTTCTCTAAGAATGTGCGCATATACCTTGCCGCCAACCAATGGATAGTTATTAGGATTTTCAATAGTTCCAGCAACAGTAATCGTTTCCCCGGGTAAATATTGATGATCAAGCATGCTTTTTGCAGTATCAACAGTAATAATCACGCTATTAAAATTGTAGTTATCTAAACACGCAAATCGTCCTTCGAAATACTGTTTCGCAGAATCCGTAAGGGCCGTATGCGGTTGAGGGCTGGCAGTTTGAGCAAATGCAAAGCTTGGCAACGCAACTATAGCCATACATACCAAGGCAACAAAAAACCTGTTCATGTACTGAAGTATACCACCTTCCAAGAGGGTGTTATACACACCGCAACCTATGGTTCCATTTCAAGCACTTCGTCGATTCTGATTTGAGCGAAAAATTCTGGTACGTGGCTTACGAATATCATCGTGCCCTTATATTCATCGAGCGCTTGCGCAATAATCGGAATATGGCGGAAGTTAATATGGTTTGTCGGTTCGTCCAAAATAAGCAGTCCCGGTTTCTGCAGTGCAATTTGTGCAAACGCAACTAATCCCTTTTGCCCTTCGGATAAATTCCCTACTTTTATATTCATCATGTCGTTCGTAATCAAAAATCCTGCGGCAACGGACCGCATCGCCTGCTCCGTTTGCACTTTCATCACTGAAAATAGCGCCTCGCGAACCGTATGGTCAAAATTGAGCGTTGAAAAATCCTGCCGGTAATAGCAGACATCAATACCTTCTGCGATCTGCACACCCTCCGCTTCATTATTAGCAATAGATTCTAAAAATGTGCTCTTCCCAATTCCATTCGGCCCCGCAAGCAGCATATGCTGATTTTTCTTCAGCACAATCCCGGATTCTTTTGTAACCACTTCATGATCGATCATCATGCTATACGAAGAAATGCGAACTATATCTCCGCCCATATCTTCTTGCGCTTCAATAGTAAACGGCCGAATAGTTTTGTCGTCTTTTCTAATATCTACCTTGCTTTCCTCCATCTCAGCAGCCTCTTCGCGCAATTTTTTCGCCAAGAATCGCATCTTGCCTCCCTTATGGGAAAAGAAGTTCGATTTATCTTTATTATCTTGAATCTTTTTCGCCAATCGCGCATTCTCGCTTTCTTGCTTGGCTACTCGCGCAGAGATTTGCTCAACTACATCCAAATAATTTCCAACGAACTGATCTATCTTGCGATTAAACACATCCAAGTAAATAACGGCGTCCGTAAATGCATTTAAAAATTCCGCATCATGAGAAATAACGATGCAGGTCTTCTGGTAATTCTTAAGAAATTCCGTTAAGTGTGCGATCCCCGCAACATCTAAGTTATTTGTCGGCTCGTCTAGCAATAATAAATCAGGATCTTGAATTAATGCAGAAGCCAATAGCAATCTCGCTTGCTGCCCGCCAGATAAGTCTTTAATCTTTTTTTCTTTATCTACAGAAAAGTTTACGACTTCTAATACATCATCAATTCTTCGATCGATATCGTATATTTTTTTATCAAATCGCTTTTCAAAAAACTGTCGCACCGTAAGTTCTAGCTCATCCCGAGGGATCACCTGGCGGGCAGTAGCAATAGTTAATCCAGGCGCCCGGTTCACTCTTCCGGATTCCGGTTTTAATTCGTCCATAATAAGTCCGAATATAGTGCTTTTCCCCGCACCGTTCTGCCCCATAAGCGTTACTTTCATTCCTTCGCGCACGGAAAAATTCACCTCATCTAATATAGGTTTATGGATTCCGAATTCGAATGAAACATCCGAAAAATTAATAATGTGTTCTGCGCGTGGCATAAGGCGAAAGCCTAGCACAAATGCGCCATTTTCGCCAGCCTAAGTATCACTTTTGTTTATCGAGCCTATCTAATCCAATTGCTTTTACCCCGTAGTACACCACAAGCGCCACTACGATAAAATCAATTACCACACTTATCATATCTCCGTATAAGATTTTGGCAGATCCGATAGAAAAAGAGGCAGTTGCAAGCCCTTTCGCAGCACCAAGCGGAATTCCTAGTATTGGGTTAATAATGTCGGTAACGAGCGCAGTAACCACTTTTGAAACGGCGCCACCCAAAATAAAGCCGACAGCTAACCCAACTACGCCTTGTTCTCTAATAAAATCGATAAATCCTTTCATAGCAACATTATAATACAGGCTAAGCAACAATAGCTATTTCACCAAAACTAGCATCGGCCCTTGGTAAAGCCGATGCTAGAATCCATTACCCTAAGAGTCCTGCTAGACGCAGAAGGTAGAGGAATACCCCGATTGATACCAGGAATATTGCCCATCCCAGACTTAACCCTACCGGCGATCCCCACTCATCCCATTTCCGCCGTGGAAACTTTCGCTCCAGCCAATATTTCTCATCCGCGGAAAGACTGAGCTTTTCGTCGTTGTTTTTATCCATAAGAAGAAGTTTTAATGAATAATTGAACTATGCCATCCAATCGACCTTTTTTATTTTTGGATAACTTGAGACCCTTGCTTTTGTTGATCGGGACTCCTTTGTGCGTCTCAAGGGAAAGACAGGAGTGCAAATTCCAATACGTACACTATAGCAACGTTTTTCTTTGACGGCGAATTTACGCTCCTTGAATTATTTACTTATCTACCTGCGGACGCTCGGCGATATACTGCAAGACTGGGTTTACTGATATGCGCCAATCGCGAGATATGTTGCGATAGGTGTAGATGAATATAGCAAACAATATATAGCCTATTGCAACACCTGCCGTATTAAATATCACATCATTAATATCAGCAATTCGGAACGTAATATTTGCCATGCGCCCTGTTATATATTGCAACAACTCGATGCTAATACTTACAAGCAGCCCCGCACCAACCACCTTCTTGAAACGAAAATTCGTAATAAACGGCAATCCGAATCCGAATGGAACCATGAGCAAAATATTAAGGAGAGACGTGTTCAGATCTTCTAGTCTTAGCGTAACCAGTGGAATAAGACTCAAATTTCTTCCTGCCTCCATTCCCCGTAACATTAAGCCCGGCGTGAAATATTGAAGAAGAATAAGAGACTGAAGTTGAAATAACGTGTAATCCAACACCTTAAAAAGATATACGTAGAATATCGTAAAGAAGAATAGATACACGAAGCTTTTCTTTTTCTTTGCCAGAAGAAACGCAACGATACCAATCCATATCAAACCGAAAAGAAGTATCATCAACACATTTATTTCATTGGTCACAGCGGAGAGGGTGAGATTCGAACTCACGGTACCTTTCGGTACGACAGTTTTCAAGACTGTTGCCTTAAACCACTCGGCCACCTCTCCATACGCTTCAAGCATCATAGTACAGCATGCGAACATTGACAACAGCGCTTATTTCATGCATGAATACATTCAATCGGTCATTGATCGTACAAGGGCACACTTTACAACTCACACAGAAGAAAGGTAGCTATGCGGGAATACCGAACGATCGTTAACTGGAAGGATAGGGATGACCCGGTAGTGGCGCAAATCATCACCCTCAAGCAAACGGGAGCTTCGCTTCGGGATATACAAATTGCGCTTGGAGGTAGGTGCAGTCACGAAACGATTCGCAAGTATTTATCTCGCCTCGCGGAGACATTCGGGAAAAGCGTATTTGCACCGCAGATAAAAGAATGGACATCAAAGCAAATAGCGTCCCGATTGAAATGCTTAAGGAGCGTTATCAATAGCCTGTGCGCAGCAGGAGCAATTACAGGATGCAGAAAAAAATCATTTGCAAATGGCACCTGGCTCATCAATGAAACGGGTGTTGCGCAACTCAAAAAACACCCGTCAGTTTCCAAGCGGCTTACATGCGCAGCGTGCAGAAAGAAGTTCAAACCAAAACCTCACAGCCGAGCAAAAACGTGCTCCAAAACCTGCTCCAAACAACATGCCGCAGAGCTTCGAAAACTCCTTATTGCAAATGAGCCGGTAGTCGAGAAGCTGCAGGGCAAAGCTTTGCGAATTTGGCAGGCGGTACAAAAATGCTCCCAAAGAACAAGCTGGGTCACCATTGAACAGGCAGCAGCTACTACAACGCTCACCCCCATGCAAGTTCGCTGGTACGTAATGCGCGGCATCATCGCAAGCAAGCACAACACCAAGAAACGATTCCGCACCAAGCGCAAAAACGTACGGCTATGCGCATTGAATCAAGTTAAGGTACTGGCAAAAATCCTTGCCTCCTGAATTCCGCCCGCTGAGGAGCCTCTTACTCCCGGCGGATTTTTATTTACTCAATAATGTAATCTTAGAGCTCCCGTACACGAATCGCGCTTTCGAAATGCTGAGATTCTTTTTTAAGTCCGGACATAATTACAAGCTTTGCGCCTTGAGTAAATCCTTCTTTTTCTTGTAACTGCGCAATCGCTCCGACCACCATATGGTCTGGTTTATCATACCCATCAACAAGAATTGGCGTAACGCCCCATGTAAGGATTAATTGATTAAACACTCGAGGACTTTGTGTTGCAGCAAATATAGGAACCTCCGGACGCAGGCGCGCAATATGGCGAGCAGAATATCCTGAACCTGTCGTTACAAGAATTGCGTCAGCCTTGATGCTGCGCGCAAGTGCGACAGCAGAAGATGCCACGGCAGATGCAATAGAATCGTCTATAACAATACTTGTATGTACGGGCATATCATCAAGTGGCGAGCTTTCCGTTTGCTCAATAATATCCGACATCATGCGAACAGCCTGAATCGGATACTTACCCATGGCAGATTCTCCGGAAAGCATTACCGCATCAGTATGATCGATAACCGCATTTGCAACATCGGATACTTCCGCTCGCGTTGGGCGCGGATTATATTCCATCGACGCCATCATTTCCGTTGCCGTAATCACCGGCTTTCCTGCAGCAATACATTTCACAATCAATTCTTTTTGATGAATGGGCAATTTTGCAACAGGAGTCTCTAATCCCAAATCTCCGCGGGCAATCATCACGCCGTCCGTCTCCTCCAAGATTTCATCGAAATTTATCAGAGCTTCATGCTTTTCAATCTTCACAATAATGTGCGGAGGCTCCATGTGCTCCGGTAACCATTTTTTAATTTTCTCTTTTAATTGACGAACATCTTCTGCGGACCGAACAAATGAAAGCGCAACGAAATCGATATTTTGCTTGAGTCCGAATGCCAAATCCAAATCATCTTTTTCCGTCATCGATTCCATGGAAAGCGTCACCGTGGGAACATTGATGCCTTTATGGGAAATCAATTTCCCGCCTAACAACACTTTCGCCGTAATCATGTTGCCCTGCACGTCTACCACTTCTAGTTCTCGCGTCCCATCTGCAAGCAGAATACGATCAGACTTTCCCAAATCATGAGCAAACCGATCGTACGGAACCGGGATAACGCCTTTTTCCGCCTCAAGAACGCCGGCTTGCAAACGAACCAACTTGCCTTCAATTAACTCCATTCCATCATTCGGAAGAACTCCAACTCGCAATTTTGGCCCCTGCAAATCCTGCAAAATGGCAACGGGAATACCAGCTTCTTTTGAAGCGGTGCGGACAGTATCCACTAAATGCAAATTCGCATCGTGATCGCCATGCGAAAAATTAATGCGCGCCACATTCATGCCCGCAAGAATCATTTCTTTTAACACCGGAACCATGCTCGACGCCGGCCCTATCGTGCATACAATATTCGTTCGCTTATGCATATACAACCATTATACAGGAAATATGCGCCACTTGTTGCCTTGTACGGTTTGGAAAAATGCGACTATAGTCGTTACAAAAAATGCGAGAAACAATACTGCGCCAACTCGGGGCAAATAGTTAGCGAGAATTATAGATATAATCATGCCTGCTAAAATAATGAGTCCTTGTTTAATATGAAATCTCACAAATGGCTTTGTATATTCACCCGAAATAATCGGGATTAATACTAAAATACCAACATACGAAAGCGCTGCAATAAGATGTTCGGAAGATAGAGAGTTACCGCGCTTGGTCATGTATTCATACTAGCATAATAAAAATATCCCGCCGAAGCGGGAATATTTTATTCTGGAATTAATTGTTACATCATTCCCATTCCGCCCATGCCCCCGGGCATGCCAGCTGGAACATCTTTCTTGTCTTCTGGGAGTTCAGCAACCAATGCTTCTGTTGTAAGCATGATCGACGCAATCGATGCGGCGTTTTGCAACGCAGATCGGGTTACCATCTTCGGATCAACAATCCCTGCTTCAAACATATCTACGTACGTATGGTTTGCAGCATTGTATCCGAGCTTGAAATTCTGGCGCTTAATTTCTTCAACAATGACCGATCCTTCCTTACCAGCATTGAGTGCAATTTGACGTGCAGGCTCTTCGAGCGCTCGCATCACTAATTGCATACCGGTTAAGAAGTCTCTATCTGCAATACCTTCTTTGTTTTCCATTTCCTCAATTGCAGATTCAAGCTCGTGCGAAGCAATAAGAAGCGCAAGCCCGCCTCCGGAAACAATACCTTCCGCAACTGCAGCTTTTGTAGCCTGTACGGCATCCTCTACGCGATGCTGCTTTTCTTTCTGCTCCGTTTCTGTAGCAGCGCCAACTTTAATAACAGCAACCTTGCCAGCCAATTTTCCTAATCGTTCATTTAGCTTTTCTTTGTCGAAATCGGATGTTTCTTTTTCAATTGCAGACTTTAATTGCGCAACTCGTTCCGCAATAGCATCGGCATTCCCTTTGCCCCCAACGATTGTTGTTTCATCTTTCGTTGCGATAATTCGAGATGCTTGGCCGAGCTGTTCAGGCAACGCATTTTCCAGCTTCAACCCGACTTCCTCGGAAATTACCGTTCCGCCAGTAAGCACTGCCATGTCTTGCAGCATTTCTTTTCGTCGATCGCCGTATCCCGGAGCCTTCACCACAAGAGCGGTGAAAATTCCGCGAAGCTTGTTTAATACGAGCGACGGAATTGCATCTCCATCCATATCTTCGCACACGATCACCAATTCCTTCTTGCCGGATTGCATCAGCTTTTCCAGGAGTGGGAGAATTTCGCTGATAGAAGAAATCTTTTTATCCGTAAGCAAAATCATCGGATTTTCCATCACAGCTTCCATCTTCTCCGTGTTCGTCACCATGTAGGCGCTCACGTACCCTTTATCGAAATTCATTCCGTCAACGTACTCAGACTCAACGCCAAGCGCCTGAGATTCTTCCACCGTAATAACGCCGTCTTTTCCAACCTTGCTCATCACGTCCGCAATAAGCTTTCCTACTTCTTCATCTTGCGCAGACACTGTTGCAACTTGGGCAATGTCGCCCTCGCCTTTCACGTCGCGAGTTTGTTTATTCAGCGATTCAATTGCAATCTGCGTCGCCTTATCGATTCCTTTGCGAACCACCATCGGATTTGCGCCGGCAGCCAAATGGCGAAGCCCTTCAGTGAACATGCTTTGCGCAAGCACGGTTGCAGTCGTTGTTCCGTCTCCTGCTGCATCGTTCGTGTTTTCTGCAACTTGTCGAACCAATTCAACACCCATATTTTCAACCTTGTCTGCAAGCTCGATTTCTTTTGCAATCGTTACGCCGTCGTTTGTAATAACAGGCGCTCCGTATCCTTTTGCAAGCACTACGTTTCGCCCTTTCGGCCCCAGCGTTACTTTCACTGCATTCGCCAGCGCGTCCACGCCTCGCTTCAGAGACTGCCTTGCTTCATCGTTAAAAAGAATTTGTTTTGCCATAATCAAATAGGTAAAAAATTAATTGCGAATTACTCCGAGAATCTTGCTCTCACTCATCATAAGATATGCTTCTCCATCTATCTCAACATCTTCAGCTCCGTATTCTGCGAACACTACCTTGTCTCCAACTTTTACAGACATCGGTGCAATGCTTCCATCATCCATTCGCTTTCCCGCACCAACTGCCACAACTTCTCCTTGAACAGATTTTTTATGGCTAGAAGTGTCAGCTACGATTAATCCCGATTTTCGTACTTCCTCTTTTGCGTAAGGCATAACAACGACATTATCGTGAAGTGGCTCAATATTCATACAATAAAAAAGTTAATGAAGTTAATTACGATACGAACATTTTTGTTCGTATCTGGTATATAGCAGTCTATCCTCGAGAGTGCTAAGCGTCAAGAGAAAACGCTCGCACAATTGCAGGCACTTTTGTATCTGGATGAAAAGCCAATTCACTGCCCGTAAGCACAATCCTGCCATGTTCCGGAGCGCCGCCCTGATTCTTCCAATGGCGAAATATGACCCACTGCTGGAGACGTTCTGCAATATGCTCAATCCCATCTCCAATCGGTTCAAGCAACAACAATTCTACTTGGCGTTTTATAAACTGCATAAAGGTTGGCAAAAAAATTGTGTACTGATGCTGCAATCTGGGAGCGACTGGAACATGCACATACGAATCCATCCACCCGGAATTGCGCTGAGCGAATGTACGCTCCACTTCATCGTTATAGATAGGCACCAGCATGGCATACTGCATTGCCATGCAGATATTCTGAATATCCTTTGAAACAGTTAATTTGTTTTTCGTAAGATAATGATTCAGACACAGCATATCCGGAGCTTGCTGAGAGTTATATGTCCGACGTCGGCCGAGCAGCTGCGAAACAATCAGCAGCGCAAGGCGCGTCGTCCAAATTCTCCCGCTATCTACGATGACCAGGATATCTAAATCGCTGGAATATTTTGTGTTATCGATTGCAAGACTCCCCGATCCGCCAAGCCCGCGAACAAACGGGACAAGTGCCAAAAACGGAGCGCATCGTTTTACAATCTTCCACTTGTCTTGCGCAATAGCATGCCTGCGCAACCGCTGACGAATGAGCGGCAACCTTCCGCGCTTTACAAAGTATCCGAATTGAGTTTCTAGTTTTTCAAGCAAATAGGAAGATTCTCGAAGCGCATCTTGGACTTCATGCAACGACGGCGTGCGCGTATAGTGAGTCTTCCCTCGAATTAAATACATCCATATCTGCGTCGCCGTTACAGGCATATCGTAGATATCGAAAAAATGAACGGTATCGTAGATAGATTGTTCGAATTCACTAGGCATCCAAATCAAATGAGTTATCGGGAGCAGCCGGCTTCACCCCTTCATATACGCGCATAATCTCCGCTCCGAATTTATTTACTTGCGTGGTAATTAATTTAATCGATCCTTTGTATTTTTGCGCATACTGGTCTGCATCCCACATCGTAGACTGCGTAAAAATAATTTGCTGCCCAGCAGGCACAAGCGGCCCTAAGCCCTTAGTGGAATCTGCAACAGAATACAGCTGCTTGCTATCTAATGAATGATCGGTGTAATCGCTCGCCCCCACGCTATCTAAGAAGTGCGTCGTCTGCGCAAAGTACGGATCGATGTCGAGAATCGGCCGAGGATTATTCGGATGGCGCTGCGCGTACTCTTTGATATACGCAGAAATAACGGTTAAATCACCTCGATATTCGATATATGCTTCCGGACTATTTCTGGAGATAACAAAGTACAGTGAGATGTCGTACATCCCAAAGACTATGATGATGCCGATAATTGCACCATAGGCAATGCCAATTATTTTTTTCTTTTTAGCCCATGCAAGTACATATCGAATACATAGCGCCCCTGCGAAACCAGCCATTATGTATATAGGCGCTGCCATTCCCACAGAACGCAATGCGTGCGGGATACCTTCTGCAGTCGTTACCACGGGCGCCATCATGCCGAGCAACACTAAAAGCAAATACGGGAATATCATGCCTAAATGAATTATTTTTCCGCTGGTCATTTTCACAAATACATCCCATGTGCCTTTCAAGACGAATATCAAGCCAAGTAAAAATAACAAGCCAACTAGTGGGTTTAATAGCGGATACCCGGAAACATTTTGCCGCCAATTGATATCGCCATGTGTAAAGAATGACAATATCGTTCCTGTCACAGAATATTGCAACGTTCCGAGCAATGTTCCTCCTCCAAACTGTTGCTGAAGATGCGGACTAAAGACAGACACTTGCCCTGCCCTGCCGATAAATTCTTTCGGATGATAATAAAAATACGAAGCAAGAGGAAGGATAACGAGAATGGCGCATGCCAGCGCAATGCCTGCTTGCGATCTATATTTCTTAATATGCGGCAGACCAATTTTAGGATGCAGCGCAGCAAGCAAGAGCAGCACCACTATTCCCAACACCACGCCGATCATGGACCGGTATGCGATATATGTATAAAATCCTCCGGAAAACGCGACTCCGGAAAGCACTGCATACCAATACGACAACCCGATTTGTTTTTTCTTCACTGCCTGCACAACTCTGCCTGCAAACCACGTAAACAACGCAACAAATAACGGCACCATGATTGCCCGAAAACCGGTACGGGATAATGCGACGTGCCACGAACTGGTTGCTAAGAATGCTGCTGCCAGCAAGCCTGCTAATCTTCCAAAATATACGCTGGTTGCAAAATAGATAGCCACCACCGTTGCAACGCCCACAACGATCGACCCTAAGTACATCTGCCACACGCCAATGCCGAATGTCTTAATTGCGATAGCATCTAAGTAGAAAAATAACGCTTCTCTGCCATTCCCGCGCGGATAAAATGGCCGCCTATCGCCTTTCAAGATAAGAAGCGCATCTTCCCCATTTGCCGCCACATCCGGAAATAGCCCCGGAGGATAGTTTTTAATGTCGTATACCCGAACAGCGCCAGCTAGCGCCGTAATAGCAACAATAGCCAGAGATACACCAAGAAGGATAAGCTTTCGCTTCATGTGCTAAGCATAGCACAAGTTGAGCCTACAGCGCCTTTTTCAGATACTGCCCGGTAATAGAATCTTTTTTCTCTGCCACTTCGCGCGGAGTTCCTTCTGCAACCAGGTGCCCGCCCTTATCTCCCCCATCCGGACCCATATCAATCAAATGATCCGCAGATTTAATAATGTCGATGTTATGTTCGATAACCAGTACGCTATTGCCTTTATCTACAAGCTTCTGCAATACGGCGAGCAATCTGTTTACGTCATCAAAATGCAATCCCGTCGTCGGTTCATCGAGAATATATAGCGTTTTGCCAGTTGCTCTGCGAGATAATTCCGTTGCAAGTTTAATTCTCTGCGCCTCTCCTCCGGATAATGTCGTCGCGCTCTGCCCCAAGTGAATATATCCCAAGCCCACATCGCACAATGTTTGTAATTTATCTTTAATAGACGGGATTGCGTGGAAGAATGTAAGCGCCTGCTCCACGTTCATATCAAGCACCTGCGAAATGTTCATGCCTTTATATTCCACTTCCAATGCTTCTGCATTGTACCTGCGGCCATGGCATTCATCGCACTGTACATATACATCGGGTAAGAAATGCATCTCAATTTTCAACACTCCATCGCCTTGGCACGTTTCGCATCGTCCGCCTTTTACGTTGAACGAAAACCTTCCTGATTTATATCCGCGCATCTTCGCCTCTTCAGTAACGGCAAACAATTCTCGAATAGGAGTAAATAGTCCTGTATATGTTGCAGGATTACTTCGCGGAGTTCTGCCAATCGGAGACTGGTCAATCGTAATAACTTTATCCAAATGCTCTAGCCCCAGAACTTCTTTGTGTGCACCTGGGTTTGTTTTTGCTCGGTGGAAATGACGAGACAATACCTGAGATAAAATATCGTTGATAAGCGTCGATTTTCCGGATCCCGAAACTCCTGTAATACATACGAGCTTTCCGAGAGGAATATCTACCGTTACGTGCTGCAAGTTATGCTCAGTAGCATCTACAATTACTAATTTCTTCCCATTGCCTGGACGATATTTTTTCGGAGAAGGCACCTTTAATCTGCCAGACAAATATTTTCCAGTCAGCGTATTGCTTTTCATGAGTTGCTTTGGCGTACCTTGGAAAATAATCTTTCCGCCATGCTCGCCGGCACCTGGTCCGACATCGATCACCTGGTCCGCTGCCAAGATAGTTTCTTCGTCATGCTCTACGACAATTACAGAATTTCCAAGTTCGCGAAGATTTTTCAACGTTTTAATAAGCTTGGTGTTATCCCGCTGATGCAACCCGATAGATGGCTCGTCTAAAATATACAGCACTCCAACTAATCCGGACCCGATCTGCGTTGCCAAGCGAATACGCTGCGCTTCTCCACCTGCAAGCGTTCCAGCTTTTCTATTGAGCGTTAAGTATGACAATCCAACATCACGCAAAAATGTTAAGCGCGAAATAATTTCTTTAAAAATCTGCGCCGCAATTTGCTGGTCCTGCTTTCCGAACGATTCCATCTTTCCTTTTTGCAATGCCGAAAAGTGAGCCAGTGCATCGTCAATCGGCATTATCACCACATCATGAATAGATTTTTCTCCGACAAACACGGAAAGCGGGGCGGGCTTTAATCGCTTTCCCAAACATGTCGGGCAATCTTTCTCCACCATGAACTGTTCAATTTCCGTGCGCGCATGGTCGGAATCCGTCTCCTTGTATCGTTTCATTAATTGCGGAATAACGCCTGAGTACGTCGTCTTCCAAACCCCCCTGCTCGTAGTTACAGAAATCTCTTCATTTTCTGCATACAAAATAGTATGCAAATCTTTCTTCGATAATGTAGATACCGGCTTATCCATATCGAACCCATGCTCTTTTGCGACAGCCTCAAGCATGCGCTCATACCAGCGGCTTCTGCCAGATTTGCTCCACGGCTTAATTGCGCCCTCTGCCAAGCTCAGCGTTTTGTTTGGAATCACCAAATCCGGATCAATCTCTTGCTTTGTTCCAAGCCCAGTACAATCAGGGCACGCGCCATGCGGAGAGTTGAACGAAAAATCTCTTGGCTCCAAACTTGCCACATTGATACCGCAATCAACGCACGCAAACTCCTGGGAAAACAGCATCTCTTCGTGCGTATCCATATTCTCAACAATTACTAATCCATTCCCAATTCGGGTTGCCGTCTCCAGCGAATCCATGAGCCGAGGCTTGTCCGGTTTCGCTTCTAGTACATATCTATCTACCACTATATCTATAGAATGTTTTTTTTGCTTATCGAGCTGCGTGTCCTCAGCCTCTTCTATAGTGTAAATCGATCCATCAATACGGACACGAGAATATCCTGCAGTGCGCGCTTCTTTAATAGATCCGCGCCCATCGCCTTTTCGATCGCGAATAACAGGAGCTACGATAAGTAATTTAGAACCGACCGGATACGACAAAATGCGCGACGACATTTCTTTAATAGTCTGCCGTGCAATAATCTTTCCGCAATTTGGACAATGCGGAACACCTGTTCTCGAATACAGCAATCTCAAATAATCATAAATTTCCGTTACCGTTCCAACCGTTGACCGCGGATTTCTGGTCGTTGATTTTTGATCGATAGAAATTGCCGGTGAAAGACCGTCGATCTGGTCAACATCCGGCTTATCCATAAGGCCCAAAAACTGCCGAGCATATGCGGATAAAGATTCAACATACCGGCGCTGCCCTTCTGCATACAATGTATCAAACGCGAGTGAAGATTTCCCCGAACCGGACAACCCGGTAAGCACTACCAACTTGTCTCTAGGTATCGTAATAGTAACGTTTTTCAGGTTATGCACCCGCGCTCCTTTAATTACGATGTTTTCACTCGCCATAAAAAAGAAGTATATGCGCAAAACGACTGATTTGCAAGTCTAAATAGGTGCCATATAAAAATTCAAGCCTGGCATGCACGAGCACACCAGGCTTTTAAAACGAATCCGTTTCAACGTTCAATGCAAACTCCTTTTTCAAGAACCAAGTCTCACAAACAGCAACAACTCTTCCATATTGGCGAAGAGCTTTCCGATTGACACTCCACCATGATCCTCGCAGGAGTGGACGAACTTTCTGTCGAAATCTTCAACGAAAGCAAACGGGATAGTCCAGCCACGAGCAACTCCACCTGCACGATCTCCAGCATAGTCATCATGGAATCTCATGCAGGGAAGTCCAGCTTCTTTGCACTGAGGACAAACCATCGCAATACAGAATGGTGGACCCGAGCATAGTGCCTGTTGTCGAAATCTTTTTCCAAGTGGCGATTCGATCAGCACGTTCATGAAACACCGCTTCCCTTTTTCAAGATTCTTGAGAATTTTTAACAACGAACGCCGTTGTTAAAAATCAACCATTCCTGCGCCGTGCTTGTAATGCTTCTCGGAAACTCGATTTGCCGTACAGCCAATCCCGAGACAAACACCTCGACGAACCCCAAACACCCTCCCGTACTTGAAGACTCTTCGAAAAACTCTTTTGACCTCCTCGACACAACCTCCCCAAACCGATAACAACACCTCAAGAACATTTCGACGATCTTCTCTAGACAACACTTCACACCGCCCTTCTTTTGTAACCTCAAGTTGGAAAGAACCAACCATGCAACCAAACACAGAATTCAACACACATTTCCTGTTATGTATAGTACGCCTAAAAACGGAAGTTGTCAAATCTGTCTATTCGCCCTCTTTTTAGCTATAGTACCAATATGGACGAAAATGGCTTAAAAACACGCATTTCTGCGCTTCCGCAAACTCCCGGCATCTATATATACAAGGATGCAAAAGGGGATATTTTGTACGTGGGGAAGGCAAAGAATCTGCGCTCTCGCGTACGTTCCTATTTTGGAAAAAGCGCGGATTTAGGCCCTGCAAAAGAACGCATGGTGAGCTTGATCGCGAACATGGAAACCATTTCTACAGATACAGAATTAGAAGCGCTCGTGCTGGAAGCAAACTTGATCCGCAAACATCAGCCTCCTTATAACGTTTTATTGCGCGATGACAAATATTATTTATTTATAAAAATTACAAAAGATATTCCTGCACGCATTTTTCCTGTTCGAAAAATCACTCAAGACGGTTCAAAATATTTCGGACCTTACTCTTCTGCAGCTTCCGTACGCGGAACACTGAGACTCTTGCGCAGAATATTTCCATTTCGAGAAGAAAAGGACAGGCCGAGAGATATCATCTTTCCGCATGCGCTTTTCCCGAATCAAGCACAGGAGCAATTAGACAGCGCTGCACAAGTAGCACGTTTTCTCAACGGCAATCGGCAAGAAATCATAAAGACACTAGAAGATGGTATTACACATGCTGCTAACAATTTGCAGTACGAACAAGCAGCACTATTTCGGGATCAGCTCCAGGCGATCATGAGACTGGAAGGATCTCAAAAAGTATACTTACCTAAAAAAGAGTCGTTCGATGTCATCAGTATTTGCCAAGCGCAACATCAAAGCGCAGGCAACGTACTTCAAATTCGCGAAGGCAAACTCATCGGCAAGCAAACATTTTTGCTTCGCCATCGATCAGCAACTTCAGCCGAAGATGTCCTCAGACAATTTATCATGCAGTACTATAGCGTTGCGCAGGACATTCCAAAAACAATATACCTGCCTATTACGCTCCCGGACGCCGACATATTGTCTGCATGGATCGGAAACGAACATGCATTCCATGTTCCCGTTCGCGGAAACAAAAAACAATTGCTCAAAATGGGCGAGCTTAACGCAAAAAATCTATTACGAGAAGAAGAAGTGGAAACGCATACCGCAAGTGCATCAAAAGAAGCCTTGCAAGCCCTTCTTGCCGCAATTCACTTAGGCCATCTCACCGAGCAGGCAAAAACAATCAATAAACAAATTCGCATCGAGACGTACGATATTTCAAATACTCAGGGCACGTTGGCAACAGCCTCTATGGTGGTGTTTATCGATGGAGTACCGGCAAAAGACCAGTATCGAAAATTTAAAATCAAACTTAATTCCGATCTCGCACCAGAGCAACACAAATCAAACGATTTCGCGATGCTCGAAGAAACACTGACTCGCAGGCTGGCCCGAAGCGCATCTGGAGACTGGCCGCTGCCCGATCTCATTATTATAGACGGCGGCAAAGGGCAATTGTCGTCTTCTCAAAAAGCATTGAAAAGATCCGGCCTCGATATCCCTATGATATCCATTGCAAAACGAGAAGAGGAATTATTCCTCCCGAACAACCCAACGCCGATACTGCTTCCATATAACTCGCCTGCACTCTACTTAATTCAGCGCATGCGCGACGAAGCGCATCGATTCACCATTACATTTCACAGAAGTTTGCGAAGCAAGGAACAAATCAAATCCGCACTAGACGATATTGCTGGCATCGGACCAAAAACAAAAAAAATACTGCTCCAAAAATTCGGGTCGGTTGCAGGCATTAAAAAAGCAGAGGATGAAGATCTGGAAAAAATTGTCGGGAAGAAAAAAATGAAAGTATTAAGGGAACAGCTATAGGATTACTCAAAAAAAATACTGCCGTAGGATCACCTATCGGCAGCTAAGTTACTTCTTCCCGAGTCTTTCGCTTTGAGGAGCAGCCATGTAGTCGGCAAACATACGGATCATGATGACCACTACTGCCCCTACGAAGAATATCGGGACCACCACCCAGCCTTGGAATGCTTTCTTCAATATCACCTCCCGAAAAGCGATCCTCCAACAATAATGGCGAGCGAGAACAGAAAAACGACCATCATCGCAAACAGGGAACTCGGGTCAATCGCCAACTCCTTCCAACGAATCTTCAAAGCAACCCCCTTTCGAAAAAGAACATCTCAGACCTCGTTGCGATATGCAACAAGAACACATAGTTGCCCATATGAGTAATATTGTCAAGTTGACTACCACAAGATTATTCCATACCGTAAACAAATACCCATATGATTTGGTTAAATATTCTTTTTATTGCAATCTCGATTGCGCTCACCATAGCCATCCTGCTGCAAAGCAGCTCTACTGGCTTAGGTTCCGCATTCGGCGGCGGGACGGAAGGTTTTTATGTCCGCAGAGGAAGCGAGAAGCGTTTATTTCAGGCCACAATTATTCTTTCCATCCTATTTTTCGTTACCGCACTGGCCCATTTATTCGTACAGTAATATGCGATACGCACCCGTTGCGATTGCACTCATACTCCTAGCATTAGGAGGCTTTGCCCTTATACATAAAGAAGACCAGCAAGCACGAGATACTATTAGAAAACATCACTTGGCAGACATGGAAACTGCTCTCGAACTTGCAAAAAAACAGCATGGGCAATTCCCCCCATACGATCAACTGACATGGTGCGGAGTCATCAGCGCGCCTGAAAACAAAGACATACAATCAGAAATCGAAAAGCCGCTGAGGGAATCGGTCGAAAAGTATGCAAACCTAGAAAAACCTTTTCCAACGGACCCGAACAATTCTACGAAAAACTACTATTATTGGAAACGAAGCCCGGACATGTTCGAACTCTACTCCGTATTAGAAGCTGCTCCGACAGGAGATCGCAACACCTTTTCATGTCCAACGGGTCTGCACGATACATATGATTATGGTATTTCGTCAATATTGCGCGAAGGCGATAATGGGTCAACAATAGAAAACTCACCTCTATGATCATTGATCGCATTCGAACGTGGTGGAATACCATATACGCACACATGTCCGGAAAGGAACGTGGTTTGTTCCTCCTATTCGGCTTCATCCTCCTTATAGCGCTCCTGCTTGGCATCACCGGATACGTTCAAAAACATAGCTCATACCTCCCCCAAGAAGGCGGGACGTACAGCGAGGCGGTTGTTGGACAACCAAGATATATCAATCCTGTTCTGGCAAGCAGCAGCGATGTAGATAGCGATATCTCTCGACTAGTGTATTCTTCATTGTTCAAACTCGATTCAGACTTGCACCTGCAAAACGACCTTGCAGAAAGCTACGACGTATCAACAGACAACAAAACGTATACGGTTCACATAAAGCACAACGTGCAGTGGAGCGACGGAAAGCCGCTCACCGCAGATGACGTAGTATTCACAATCCAAAGCATTCAAAATCCGCAATACGCTTCCCCTCTTGCGCCTTCGTTCCAGGGAGTACAGATCCAAAAAATCGACGATTACACCGTCTCATTTCTATTGCAGCAAACCACCTATGCGCCCTTCTTATCTAATTTAACAGTTGGCATTGCACCAAAGCACGTATGGGAGAATATCCCACCGAAAAGCATGGGGCTTGCAGAACAGGAATTAAAGCCTGTAGGGTCCGGACCGTACAAATTCCAAGAACTTGTTACTAAGAAAAAAACGGGGGAAACAACATCGATCAAACTCACTCGAAATACAAACTACTACAGAACGCGCCCATATATAACTACTATATTATTTACATTCTTCAACACTCACGAAGACGCAATCTCTGCGCTTACGTCTGGAAAAGTTGATGGCATAGGCTATTTGCCAGTTTCTCTTCTCGCAAATGTTCAACATCACCCATCGCTAGCAATTCACAAACTCCTTCTTCCCCAATACTTTGCACTCTTTTTCAATGCGAATAAAAATGCTGCCCTCGGAGATGCCGGCGTACGCGCGGCGCTGGCGCTTGCAACAGATAGAACTGCCATCATTCAAGATGCGCTGCAAGGCGAAGCAGAATTCATGGGAACGCCCATCCCATCCGGAAACTTTGATTTCTCGGATATCAAAAACCCTGTATTCGACATTCAAAAGGCGCAGCAAAACCTCGACGATGCCGGGTGGAAATTAAATACACAAGATGGAGCCAGGTCAAAAGATGGCAAGCAGCTCCATGTAACAATTACCACGACCGACTGGCCGGAATACATTAAAACGGCGCAGCTCATTCAGCGCCAATGGAAGCAAGCGGGCGTTCAAGTAGATATCAACTCCGTTTCGACATCAACAATCCAGCAAACTGTCGTAAATGCAAGAGACTACGAAATACTTCTTTACGGAGAAAACCTTTCTGCAGATCCTGATCCGTATTCATTCTGGCATTCAACACAGGTAAAAAGCCCGGGGCTTAACCTGTCTCTCTTGCAAGACAAAGATACCGACAAATATTTAGAACAGGCCCGAAAAGCAACAGACGCATCGCAGCGCCAAGAAGCGCTCCATGCATTCGTCCAGCGATTCCTCGACATCAATCCTGCTATTATTCTGTATCGCCCATACTATTTATTTGTGAATAAAAGCAACGTCCAAGGATCATCTATTACAAACGGCGCATTGCCATCCGATCGATTCAACGATATTGAGCACTGGTACGTCCAAACAAAGCGTGTGTGGAATGCGAAATAATTTGTATACTAGAATAATCATTTTATTCATAACCACGTATTCATATGCATGAAGAAATGCGAGATATCATTTTGCATCAGGGCGATCAAATCCGTCATTCCTTAGAAGTTAACAAAAACATTGCGATCGAGGGCGATTTTGATTCTATTCTCCTTGCAGGCATGGGCGGAAGCGGACACCCCGGCGACCTACTCAACGCACTTCACCTTACAACCGTTCCTCTTACCGTTCACAGAAGCTACGACCTGCCGCGCATATTCGGAAAAAATCCTCTTACCGTTATCAGCTCCTATTCAGGAAATACGGAAGAAGCGCTATCCGCGTATCAAGATGCAAAAAAAGAACATAAAAAAATTCTTGCAAATACATCTGGAGGCAAATTGCTCGACTGGGCAAAACAGGACGCCGTTCCGGTGAGCCTCATTGACTATCCGGGCATGCAGCCGCGACACACTCTTTTTGCAAGCTTTACCGGACTTGCACTAGCACTAGCAAATTCTGGATTAGCAAAAGATATATCTTCAGAACTTTCGCAAACAGCTGACATGATCGACTCAGTTGTTGCTGAAACAGAGGCTCCCGCAAAGGCTCTTGCAGACTCTTTGGTAAAAAAGACTCCCGTATTTTATGCATCAGACACGCTTGCCTTCGGCGCAAAGAATACGAAGATTCAAACAAACGAAAATGCAAAAACGGCAGCATTTTGGAATGAATTCCCAGAAATGAACCATAACGAAATGGTTGGCATGACGCAGCCGCAAGCAGCATTTCATGCCGTATTTTTCGCATCCAACACCGACCACAAACAAGTAAAGCTGCGCATGCAAGTAACAAAAGATATGTACGAAGCATGGGGCGTGCCGGTAACGACAATTCCCGTAATCGGATCGTCTGCCCTAGAACAACTATCTTACATTGTTGTATTCGGGCTTTGGACGACATATCACCTAGCCCGTAACTACGGAGTTGATCCTATTCCTGTCAAAGGCGTAGAAGACTTCAAAAAGAAACTTGCTGAATTAACGGTCTAGCTAGTAGGCTACGAGGAGGTCGAAGTGGCGGAATTGGTATACGCGTACGCTTCAGGAGCGTATGGCTTCACAGCCTTGAGGGTTCAAGTCCCTCCTTCGACACTTTGAGAAAACAACCTACTGGTATACGATCAAAATATGAAACATATTTCTTTTTTGTTCGTCGTAGTAACAATATTCAGCTTTATAGTATCGGCACAGTATGCTCATGCGTCCGCCCCTATTTGTAATGGACAAACTGCTACTGTGTATGTAGACAGCGGCATTATCGTAGGTGGGCCAAACAATGGCACTCCTTACACAGGCACACTTACAGCGAATACGGCTTCCGTCATCGTTGGTACAAGCGGAGATGACACTATTATAGGAAGCGGCTTGTCTGACACTATCTGCGCAGGCGATGGAAACGACACAATCGATGGCGGAACAGGAACAGATAAAATAGCATTTTCGACAAACAGCGACACCACTGGAATTACCATTTCCGCAACTGGCAGCAATTCCGGAAACCTTACCACGGCAACCGGAACATCAACATTTACCCGAACAGAAAGTTTCGTGGGAACATCGTACGATGACACGTTTGTATTTGGCACAAGCGGTTCGTTAACCGGAACGGTGGATGGTGCAGATGGAGCGGATACTGCAGATTACAGCGCTCGAACTAGCGCTGTAAGCCTCAATATGATCACGAAAGTATTTACAAGCGTTGCAGGAGCAGTCACTAATATAGAAAACGCAATTGGAGGAGCTGGAGCTGATACTATTATCGGAAACAGCAGCACAAATACCCTTACAGGAAATAGTGGTAACGACATTATATTCGGCCAAGATGGCGCAGATACAATCAATGGTGGTGCAGGTCGAGATATTCTCATCGGTGGCACCGGAGCAGATACGCTCGTGGCAGACAGCAGCTCAACGGGAGATATTATGATTGCCGACGAAACTTCATATTCCAATAGCTCTACAGTAAATACGTCTGCCCTCTCAGCAATTCGAACAGAATGGGCGCTCACATCTACCTCCTACGCAAATCGAGTGGCGCATATTCAAGGGACTCTTGCTGGAGGGTTAAACGGAACATATCAGCTAAAAGCATCTACCCTGCAAGCAGATAGTGATCCGGACTCGCTGGATGGAAATAGTTCATCAGTAAAAAATTGGTATATCCTAAATACTGCGCTCGACAGTCTCGTAAATTCATTTGCTGGCGAAACAATTACAAACATATAAGAGACGCTCCCCAAGATACTAAAACAGCCGCATCATCCCGATACGGCTGTTTTGCTGTATAGTATGGAGTATGAAACGCTCGCTGATAGCCATTGTTTTTGTTGTAGGAATAGCGCTTTCGTTTCATGACGCAAAGGCAGCAGCACCTACATGTAACGGCCAAACGGCAACAGTGTACGTAGATAGCGGAGTTATTGTAGGTGGACCAGGAAATGGAAATGCGTACACCGGGACACTGACGGCCAGCGCAGCTTCAGTCATGGTAGGTACAAGCGGAGACGACACCATTACCGGAAGTGGTTCGACCGATACAATCTGTCCCGGGGATGGAAACGATACAATTGACGGGGGAACGAGCACCGATACCATTGCATTTACTACGAACAGTGATACCAGCGGAATCACAATATCTATTACCGGTAGCAGCGCGGGCTCTATTACAACTGCTACAGGAACATCCACCTTTACACGAGCGGAGAGTTTTGTAGGCACGCAGTACAACGACACATTTACCATGGGTGCGAGCGGATCATTAACCGGAACAGTAAATGGTGGTGCTGGATCTGACACGATAGATTACAGCTCGCGTTCAAGCGCCCTAAGCTTGAACATGTACACCGGCGTGCTCACAAGCATCTCGGGCGCTGTAAGCAACATAGAAAACCTGACAGCCGGCTCCGGAGCAGACACCATAATTGGAAACAGCAGCGCAAATACCCTCACCGGAAATGGCGGAAACGATATTATCTTCGGCGGAGATGGTGCGGATACATTATTAGGTGGTGCTGGAAAAAATATTCTCATCGGAGGAAAGGGTGCGGACACTATCACAACAGATAGCACTTCAACCGGGGATATCGATGTTGCAGACGAAACGTCGTATTCAGATAGCTCAACTGCGAACACGACGAACCTAGGGCTGATTCGAACAGAATGGACTGGTGCATCATCGTATGCAAATCGAGTAGCACATATCCAAGGAACATTAGCGGGGGGACTTAATTCAACATCGCAGTTTAAAGTGTCAACGCTTCAATACGATAATTCTGCCGACAGCATAAACGGAAATGCTGCCTCCGTAAAAAACTGGTACATCTCCAGCGCTACGTTCGACACAATCACTAATACGTTTAGCGGAGAAACATCAACCGACACATCAATCCCTGTTAGCATTGCATCGTCCGCAAACCCTACCGCAGCAGGTAACGACGTAACGTTCACTGCATCATCAACACAGACGGCCGCAACGGGAAGCATGACGGTATATAAAGATTCCACATCGCTAGGCAGCTGCACCATCTCAAGCGGAAGCTGCGCCTATCTTGCCAGCGGATTGACGGGCGGCTCGTACTCCATGACCGCTGTATATGGAGGCGACTCTACGTATAGTGCAAGCACCTCGAGTGCAATCACCCAAGTTATGACAGATAGCGTCGCGCCAACTGTTACGGAAGTAACTCCTGTTACAACCCCTACAAACGACTCAACCCCAAATTATACATTCAACACAAATGAAGCTGGGACTATCACCTATGGAGGATCCTGTTCTTCTGCAACCACTTCTGCAACGTCGGGAAATAATACAATTACATTTGCCACGCTATCGGACGGTACGTATAGCAATTGCACCATTACAGTCACAGATGCTTCCAGTAACGCTTCGAGTGCGCTCGCAGTAACAGCGTTCACCGTAGACGCTACGGCACCGACGGGGGCTATCACCTATTCCATCAGCCATGCAGTAAAGTCAGGAAACTCTCTTACGATTACTGCAACATTTAATGAAGCAATGGCAGACTCTCCCGTTCCCAAAATAGCAATCTCCGGAGCAAATACCTTGGCCGCAACAGCAATGACAAAATCTTCTACGACGGTATATACCTACACTCATACCGTAGGGACCGGAAACGGAACAGCAACTGTGGCTCTTTCTATTGGTACAGACTTGGCAGGAAATGCGATTACATCAGCACCAACGTCAGGGTCGACGTTTACGGTGGATAACACGGCACCTAGTGCGCCATCAACACCAGCTCTTGCGAGTGCAGACGATACCGGAAGCTCGAACAGCGACGCAATTACCAGCAACACTTCGGCATTAACATTCACGGGAACTGCTGAATCTTCAAGTACGGTCCAGCTCTATGACGGAGCAAGCACGACTGGAAGCTCCGTAACGGCAACAGGAGGAAGCTGGAGCATCGATTTATCATTAACAGAAGGGACGCATACCATTACTGCAAAAGCTACGGATGCTGCAGGGAATACATCCTCTGCTTCAAGCACGCTTACTGTTGTTATTGATGCTACGGCGCCTACTCTTTCGGAAATAACGGCGATCACGACTCCTACCAGTGACACGACTCCCGATTACACATTCAATACAAATGAAGCCGGAACAATTACCTATGGCGGACCATGCTCTTCTGCAACCACTTCTGCAACGTCGGGAAATAATACGATTACGCTTGCCACGCTCACAGATGGGACATACGCAACCTGCACAATCCAAGTAGCGGACACTGCAGGCAATTCATCGACCGCTCTTACAATAGCGTCCTTTACTGTTTCCACCACAGCACCTTCCTCTCCCAGCGAACCTGCATCAAATAACGGCGGGGGTGGTGGAAGTTCTGCGGAGGTTCCAATCTCGTTGATACATATTGCACCTCTCCAAAACTTCTTCACGAAAGCGACTCATGATTTTTCCATCAAAGTCTCTGACCCCGACCAAGTAAAAAAAGTAACTATGCGAATATTAGGAAACACATACACGCTCACCCACGTCCTCGGAAGCGCAACATATAATCTCGCATTACATGCGGTCATAAAAGTTGCGAAGGCGGCGTATGTATTAACTATTGATTACGGGTCATATAACGTGAAGCAATACGGCATCCTTTCTTTATTCGCCAAACCCGCGACACCAACCCCTTCGGCGCTCATACGAGCCATTAACGCAACGTATCGAAAGGCATATGGCAGGAATCCATCGTATGAAGAATGGCTGTATTGGGTAAATCGGATTAAGCATGGAGACAAGAAAACGGCTACTGAGCTTCTCGGAGCAATGCAATGGCAGCGCATACACACAACACAAGCTCATTGACTTTTCACACTCAATCCGATACACTTGTAAGTAATAAGTATTTTCTAGCGTTGTTGAGCCGTATTTCGGAACAGAATTCCCTCTAGGATCGGAAATTAACTCAAAACCGTTAGGCAAACTATTCGATTTTACCGAATATCGCTTTTCGCAGTTTTATCATTAAATTATCATTAAGAACAATAAAATATGAATCAGATTCCGACGCCGCCACCAGTGCGGCCACGACAGCCAGTTGCTCCCGTTATAGGAGTTCCAAGAACTGCTACTCCAGCCAAAGCGCCCGCGCGACATCCTCGCCCAGCGCGCAGACCAGGCAATGGTCGTCCACAACATGGAAACGGCGGACGCAGACCGCAAGGACGACGCCCTCATCGAGGACGAGAAAAAAGCTCCGGAATTCCATTTGGACCGTCCCGGCTCCAGGAACCAGTACTCGTAAAACAGCCGCCGAGAAATCCGGACGGAATGTACTTGATTCCATTAGGAGGCCTTGAAGAAATCGGACGAAACTCCGCAGCAGTTGAATACAAGGGCGATATCATCATTATCGACTTGGGATTAATGTTTCCGAACGAGAATATGTACGGAATCGACTACATCATCCCGGACATCTCCCCTCTTGCAGGAAAAGAAAAAAATATTAAGGGAGTTATCGTAACGCATGCCCATTACGACCATTTCGGTGGTGTGCCTCATTTGCTTCCGAAGCTTGGCAATCCGCCAATTTATGGATCGGAGTTTACGATGCGGCTTGTTGAAAAACGCCAAGCGGACTTCCCGATGTATGCGAAGCCGAAGGTAAACATCGTAAAACGAAAAGAAAAATTCCGACTTGGAAAATTCGAGATTGAAACATTCCACGTAAACCATTCTGTACCAAATGCGTTCGGAGTTGTAGTGCGAACTCCTGCAGGATCAATTGCATTCACAGGAGACTTCAAATTCGACACGAATCCGGTAAACGACTTGCCTGCCGACGAAGTGCATTTACAGGAAATTGGAAAAGAAGGTGTAACTATTCTGTACACCGACTCCACTGGAGCAGAACGAGAAGGCCACAGCCTTTCCGAAAAAGCAGTTGAAACGAACTTGGATAAAATTTTCTCTGAACATCCTAACCAGCGAATTATCACTGCGACATTCTCTTCCATGATCGATCGTTTGCAGCAGATGGTATCTATTGCAGAAAAGCATGGCCGAAAAGTTGCCGTAGACGGATACTCTATGAAAACGAACGTTGCTATTGCAAAAGAAATCGGATTCATGGACTTCAAACCAGGAACAATTATTACTCCCGAGGAAAGCAACAAGCTTGCTCCAGGCAAAGTATTAATCCTGTGTACAGGAGCGCAAGGAGAAGATAATGCAGTATTGATGCGTATCGTAAACAAGGAACACAGAAGTTTAGAGATTAACGCCGGCGACGTTGTTATCTTCTCTTCTTCGGTGATTCCTGGAAACGAAGCGTCTGTACAGCTGGTAAAAGATCAAATCTATCGACAAGGCGCTGAAGTAATTCATTACAAGATGATGGATATTCACTCCGGAGGACACGGTCACCGAGACGACTTGCAGCACATGATCGATTTAGTGCAGCCGAAGTTCTTGATCCCTGCGCACGGATATTTCTCATTCAGAGCAGAGCATGCAAAGATGGCCGTTATGAACGGATTCCCTCGAAGCAACGCGCTCTTGCCTGCAAACGGCGAGGTTGTTGAAATCGTAGACAACAAAGCTCGGTTGAATGGCGAGAAATACACCATCAATCACATCATGGTCGATGGTCTTGGAGTGGGCGACGTCGGCGAAGTAGTGCTTCGCGATCGCCAGCTCTTAGCAGAAGACGGCATGGTTGTTGTCCTCGCAACAGTAGACGGACACAGTGGCGAAATTATCGGAGACCCGGATATTATCTCCCGCGGATTCATCTACATGAAAGAACATCAGCAATTAGTTGCAGAGACTCGAGAAGAAATTCGAAAAGTTATTGCAAAGCATATCAGCAAGCAGCATGGCACCGAACAAAATTGGGCCCATGTAAAAGAAGCGGTGCGAGATGAAATCGGCACGTACCTGTTCCAGAAAACAGAACGCCGGCCAATGATTCTTCCGGTAATCGTAGAAGTATAAGCAAAAAACTCCCCATATCGGGGAGTTTTTTTATGCGTAGCAATCAATAACAAACCATGCTACCGTTTATACATGCCCCAAGAAACTCTTGCCAACAAAACGATTTTTTCAGGAATCCAGCCCTCTGGCATATTGCACATTGGAAACTATTTGGGCGCTATTCGGCAATGGATACAACTCCAAAAAGACAATGCAACAATTTTCTGCATCGTCGACGAGCATGCCATTACCGTTCCTTATGACCCAAAAACGCTTCCCGATCGCGTACTTGATATTGCCGCAGCATACATCGCAGCTGGAATTGATCCGGAAAAAAGCATCGTATTTGTACAATCGAATGTAACAGCGCACACAGAACTTGCCTGGCTCCTATCCACAATCGCACCATACGGGCAGATGTCGCGTATGACGCAGTTTAAAGATAAGTCCAAAAAGCTATCTTCTAAAGACGCAATCTCTCTCGCGCTGTTTTCGTATCCGGTATTAATGGCTGCGGACATTTTACTATACGGCACGCAAGTCGTTCCTGTTGGAGAAGATCAAAAACAACACATCGAATTAACACGAGATATAGCAGAAAAGTTTAATTCTCAATTCGGAGAAACATTCACGTTGCCAGAACCCTACATTCCAACAGACTCTGCGCGCATCATGTCACTCACCGATCCTGCAAAAAAGATGAGCAAGAGCGACGCAGAAAAAAGCTATATAGCACTTACCGACGCTCCAGATGTTATTAGAAAAAAAATAGCCGGCGCAGTTACGGATACTGAAGCGATCTTCTCATTCAAGAAAAGCGGACCTGCCGTGAAAAATTTACTGGCAATATACAAAGCATTTAGCGATAAAACAGAAGAAGAAATCGAAAAACAATTCGAAGGCGCAACATATAAAGACTTTAAATCGGCACTCGCAGAAACAGTCATTACGACACTCGAACCGTTCCAGAAAAGATACAACGAGATCCGGAGCGAAGACACGGAGCTGCGGCTCATCTTGGGCAAAGGCGGACACAGGGCGCAGGGAATTGCGAACGCAAAGCTTCATGAAGTAAAGATAAAAATGGGATTAGTGTAACGCAAAAAGCCATATTGACTTTCTTTTTTGTTCAGAACATACATACAATAGTGCTCTTTCGACAGTTCAATTATTTTCCACGTACGGAGACTCTCGCATGCCTGCAACACCCGAACTTGCGCGACTACGTCCAATAGAGGTGGCCAGTTTGCAAGAACTGGTAAATGCAATGATCGATGCCGGGGCACAAACAACCCAAGACCACCCAGGACCCGTCATTGCGGAACTGAAATGGTCCGAACTGATTATCATTGGCTCCGCATACTACGATACTGCGATCAAGCGTAAAATCATCGTCAAAAACGGTTGCTACTTGCCTAAGGGGTACGAGGAATTAACCAGGCTAGCTCAGGAGCTGGCATGGGCAAAACCATCCAGGCCATTCGTCGTCCGATACGAATTACAGAATCGCGATGTAAGAGACCTCCCCGTTGCCGAGTACCGCCAAGTGATTTGGGAAAAGTGCGAACCTTGGAAATAATCTCCCCCACACAGGGCCTATGCACAGCGCATTTGGCCTCTTTTTTATTTTCTAAGCAGGTGTACGATTATTCCTATGCAAAATAACCTATCTCAAGAAGCGCAAAAGAATGTAAATATATGGCTTACGGACGCAAAGTATACGGAGTATAAGCCTGAACTAGAAAAGCTCATCGCGAACGAAGACTGGAAGACCCTCGAAGATAGCTTCTTTATGACGATTCCTTTCGGAACAGGCGGACGCCGAGGAAAAGTTGGAATCGGATCCAATAGAATAAATAAAGCAACGATCGGAGAATCTGCGCAAGGATTGTGCGATTATGTAGTTGCGCAGCTAGGAGAAGATGCGAAAAAGGCAGGCATTGTTATTGCCCACGATACCAGAACAACATCTCGAGAGTTTGCAGAATACACAGCAAGTATCATTGCAGCAAACGGATTTACGACATATTTGTTTGATTCATTTCGCGCAACGCCGGAACTATCATTTGCTGTGCGACACCTCAAAGCAGTCGCCGGTATTGTTATTAGCGCAAGCCACAACCCCCCGCAAGACAACGGATTTAAAGCATATTGGACTGACGGCGGGCAGATTATTCCGCCTCATGATGCCGGCATTATTAATGCAGTCGCGAACGTGCAATCTCTCCCGGAAATCAAAAACAACCTAGAGGGCGTGCAGATAATCGGCAAAGAAGTTGACGATGCATACATTGCTGCGATCGCACAAGAATCGCTGTCAGACAGCAGGTCGGCCAGCATCGTATATTCCCCGCTTCATGGAACGGGCACGATGAGCGCTCAAAAAATCCTAGAACACGAAGGATTTCAAAATCTGACGATTGTTGAGGAACAAGCAACCCCGGATGGCACATTCCCTAATTTGCCGAATAATATTCCGAATCCGGAAGTACCGTCTGCAAGCGAAATGCTTATCGAATACGCAAAACGCTTGCATGCTGAAATTGGGATCAGCACCGATCCGGATGCAGATCGGCTCGGCGTTGTATGCGCAGATACAGACGGGCAATACAAACTGTTAACAGGAAATCAAATAGCAGCCCTTGCCGCCTATTACGTCGCAAGCAAAGGGGCGAAAGGGTTCGTCGTTCGAACAATTGTAACTACAGACATGCTTGATGCAATTTCGGAAGATTTTGGATTAAACATATATAACAATATTCTAGTTGGCTTTAAATACGTAGCTCAGCTGATTCGTGAAAAACAAGACGAGGGCGATGAAACATTCTTAATTGGTGGAGAAGAAAGCTACGGCCTCCTGAAAGGGTCATATTGCCGAGATAAAGATGCCGCAGTTGCTGCATTACTCTTATGCGAATTTGCATCAGAACTAAAAGACCAAGGAAAAACATTGATGTGGCAATTAAACGAGCTGTATAAAAAATATGGCGTATTCACTGAAACGCTATCTAATATCCAGTATCCAGGAGCCGACGGATTTGCGAACATGCAACGCATCATGAAGCAGCTTCGAGAGCATCCTCCTACCGATATCGCAGGAACTCAAATTACGGCGGTTGTAGACAGGGAGAAGTTTGAAGGGACCGAAAAAGGAAATGTTTTAATCTTTGAACTATCCGGCGATCATCATACGCGATTAACAATCAGGCCTTCCGGCACAGAACCGAAAATCAAAATCTATACGCAACTTCACACGCCCGTTGACGCAACTGTTTCTGATGAAGAATTAGAAAAAATAAAACAATCCGAACTTGCACGAGCAAATACACTTACTGAATCATTAACGAAACTAGCCCAATAAAAAAACGGCGTACTTGTGATAAAGCCACGCCGTAACATTTAGCATCGAATTAAAAGGATCAAATCAATCAGTAACCTCATCCGGCCATCATGCGCTTCATGAATGCAAGCGCCTTCTCTTCCAAGTAGGCAGGATTGGGAAACATCTGTCTCCAAATCTTCGTGGCCGCAGCGATTTGCTGTATGGCGAACCCGAATGCTTCCACAGTCAGCCAGCCGTCATAGTCCAACTCCTTCAGCGTCCGGAAAGTCGTTTCAAAATCGACATGCCCCTCGCCCGGCGTTGCACGATCATTTTCGGAAATATGGACATGCGCGAGCTGGTCGGAGCACGCGCGCATCGCAGCGGCAATTTTCTTCTCTTCGATATTTGCGTGAAACGAATCGTACATCGTTCGCAAATTAGGATGGTTGATTGTGCGAACAAACGCAGCAGTACTCCTCACATCCGTGAACATGTAACACTCAAATCGATTAAGAGCTTCAAGCGCCAAAACGACTCCCTTGGTTTGTGCATGGTCTGCGACCTCCACAAGAGACTCCTTGCACCACGCCATCTCTTGATCAGTCGGTCCCGCGCCAGTGAACTCACCAAGGGCCGAGTGCATTGGTCCGCACAGGATTCTCGCCCCAGCAGCGTCTGCGCAATCCACTACCAACTTCAACCAGGCAACTCCCGCTGCCCGAACTTCCGGTTTGGGAGAAGATGGGTTTGTGGTCGGTGTGCAAATAGTAACAGCAGTGCGCTCCAGCCCAATATCATCCAGCATCTTGCCGGTTGTAGCATAACTAGAAGCTACGCCTCCAAGAATCGGCAGCTCCACGCCGTCATATCCGAACCCTCGAATTCTCTCGAGGGTTTCTTTGTGCTCTGCGGTAACTTCAAATGTGTGCAACAGCATGTTCATTCCGTACTTCATCGCTTTCAACCCTTTCGTATGGCGTGCAAAAATAGCAAACTGCCAACATGGCAGTGTGCAATATATAGCACACTAACGCATCTCAGTCAACGTCTTCAAAAATGACTATTTTCCTTTTTTCGCCGCCAATTTTTTCTGAAGATCGGCATACGAGCTATATAGCTCTATTTCGGCACGAACTTTTTTCTGAATTGCTGCTGGAGTGACTGGAAAACCAGACAAGCTTTGCGTAATGCGTTTTATTGCAGCAGCTTCCGTATTAGGGTCACTCAGCTTTTTCTGAATATCTTCCCACGCCTTTGAGGGAAGCATTACGCCTGCGTTCACTCGCGAAACGGCAAATTTATAATCAGGATACTCTTCAATAACGGATTTTTTCGCTTCTCGATCAAGTGCAACGTCCGTAAAGCCACTAACGATTTGCTCTGCCGTTAACCCCGGCTTGCGCAGCTCCTTGAAACGATTATGTTTTTCTTGGAATTGCGCCGCCAAGCCACGAGCATCTTTTTTGGAGAGGCGACTTGCGTCTTTGATAACCTTAATTTTCTCAGCATCAATTTCCTTCTCAACCCCCTGAGCATATTTTACTACCGCATGATCCCCGCCGAGCTTTCCTTTCATCATAGTAATAACCGTACCAATGTTCATTCCTGGGCCATAGACTGCTGGCAAAAATTCTGTCGCCATAAAACTCTCGTCTACTATATCAGCACGAGGTTCTTGAGCATGG
>CAYVFG010000002.1:0-78276 GCA_964450915.1 uncultured Candidatus Saccharibacteria bacterium
AGGTTGATGAGGATCATATCGCGCAAGATTTAGTCGGACAGTTGCGAGGATCCATCTTATTACTCGGAGCATTGCTTGGTCGCAAGCGCTCTGTTGTTCTGCGACGTCCTGGCGGAGACGTCATTGGCGCTCGACCGATTGACGCTCATCTTGATGCATTTGCGCAGCTTGGCGCAATTATTGAAGATGATGGCGAGATGGTGCGTATCGATGGTAACAATATGCATGCCGGAAATGTTGTGTTGCGGGAATTTTCCGTGACTGCGACGGAGAATGTGTTGCTTGTTGCCGCAACACTTCCGGGTACGACTACTATTTCTATTGCAGCAACCGAGCCTCATGTGGTGGCGCTGTGTGAGCTGCTCGAAAAAATGGGGGCAATAATTGATGGTAAGGGCACTCACACTATTACAGTTACGGGGTCTGAAACATTGAGTGGCGCAGAATTTACGAATATTCAAGATATGCTGGAAGCTGGTTTTTTTATCCTTCTTGCTGCTGCTACAAAATCCGAGCTTACGGTTAAGAACGTTCCGCTAAAGGATTTATTATTATTTTTTAAGGTGTGCGACGAGATTGGTATTTCGTATACAATATCAGGTAAAGACGTAATGGTTCATCCTGCCGAATTAAAGTCCTTTTCCGTGCAAGCGTTGCCGTATCCCGGGATTGCTACGGATTTGCAAGCACCGTTCGCAGTAATTGCCTGCGTTGCAGAAGGCAATAGTATGATTCATGACCCTATGTATGAGGGCAGGTTTAAGCACATTATGGAATTGCAAAAAATGGGCGCTCGCGCCGTCGTGTGCGACCCTCATCGCGTTGTAGTTACGGGACCTACAAAGCTTACCGGGCGCAGGATTCCGGGACTGGATATACGATCCGGAGCAACGCTCGTCATAGCTGGCCTTGTGGCAACTGGCGAGACCATTATTGATCAGGCGGAGCATATAGAGCGCGGATATGCCGATTTGGTTGGGCGGTTGCAAAAACTGGGAGCAAACATTAGCAAGGCTGAATAATCGATATGGCATTAACACGCAAAATTGCGATAGATTTGGGGACGACAAGTACGCTTATGTATGTTCCTGGCAAGGGGATTGTTCTCAATGAGCCATCCGTTGTTGCGATATCTCAAATAGATAACGCTGTGCTTGCAGTCGGGAATGATGCGTACGCCATGCTGGGGAGAACACCGGAGAATATTGTCGTTCATCGTCCGCTAAAAGACGGGGTTATCGCTGATTATCGGGTGGCAGAGGCAATGATTCGATATTTGTTGAAAAAAATTGGCGCATCCGTGAGATTTTTGCGCCCCGAGGTACTGGTTTCTGTCCCAGCTGGAATTACCAGCACTGAACGACGAGCAGTCGTTGATGCCGTAGTTTCTGCAGGCGCTAAGGCCGCATATTTAATTAAAGAACCCATTGCAGCAGCTATCGGCGCAAGTATTCCTATTGGAGAATCTTCTGGACACATGATTGTGGATATTGGCGGTGGAACTACTGAAGCTGCGGTCTTGTCATTAGGAGGAATTGTTGTTGCTCATTCTGCCCGAGTAGGCGGCAATGCATTTGACCATGCAATTATTGAGCATATCAAAAAGCGCTACGGAATTACGATCGGAGAGCCGACGGCAGAGGCTATTAAAAAAGAAATCGGTTCTGCAGTTATTGAAGAAGAATCGCAGCAAATGAGCATTCGCGGACGTGACTTGGCAAGCGGACTTCCGAAAGAAACGGTTATATCGTCCCATGAAGTAACGGAAGCGCTGCGCGACCCCATTATGGAAGTATTGCAGGCGATTAAATATGTTTTGCAAGATACGCCGCCGGAACTGGCATCAGATGTTATCGATAAAGGCATTGTTATATCGGGTGGTGGTGCATTACTGAAAAATCTTGATCAAGTAATATCGCACGCAACGCAAGTTCCCGTATACGTTGCAGATGATCCGCTCGTATGCGTTGTTAAAGGTGCCGGCGCAGCACTAGAGAATCTGGATCAATACAAGCGAAGTATTCTTGGGGCTAAATAGCAGATTGGTTTTTAGTCTTCCATCGTACAATTGATCGGAGCAGGAGAAGTAATGCAACTATTATTGTCGTTATGGTGACCATTACCCCAGCAATCATTCCTTTGGGAATATATTGAAATGTTAATTCAGTAGTTCCTGCCGGAATTTGTGTTCCAACTTTATTCGCAATATTTTGAGCAGTTTTGCCATTCACGACCCAGCCATCTGCATAGTTTGCATTAATAACTACTGAAGAGTCTGTAGGAGACGTGGCAGTGATAACGACCTTGTTGGGTGTCCAGGAATTTATTTTGAAGCTCGCATCGTGATTATCTGGAAATGATACGTAATCATGCCCTGCATCTGTAATAATACTCACTGCCGGGTCTGGCCCAAGTACGGAGCAATAGGATAATGTCCCGTATCCCGCAAGCGTTGCTTGGTATGCGCGCGTGTAATCAACGCCTTCATACCTTGTTTTAAAATCATGCGGATTATATGCAATAGGGTAGTCTGCGCGAGCAAGCTGGGTTGCATCTTGCGGAAGGACAAATGCTTGAGATGCCAGCGGATATGCTAGCGACATTAGGTCTATTGCCGCAAGGGTGGTGAGCACGACAGCGATATATTTTAGAATTCGAGATTTTTTCTGCAGCCAATCTATCCCCATTCCGGATAACATGCACAGCGGGATAATAGTAAATAAAATAATACGGGCAATATTGGATCGCGGAATAAACGGTAGGTGATCAAAAAAAGGTTTTAAGTATGGGCCAAACGACGACCCGAATAATGCGATTGCTCCAGTAATAAGCAATCCTTGTGCGAATCTGTTTTTGCGATGGGTGATAAAGCCGAGGAATGCTAGTGCTAGCATGACTGGCCCAATATATGCGCCATACTCGTGCCAACCGCTGCCTTGATTTGGAATGACGTCTTCGACGCCATGTAAGTATCTGCCAAGTAAAATTTTATCTATCGATGACAGCGTGTATGCAGAGCTTGCATATGCCTTATCTTGAAATTCGTGTACCCAGTAAAAAACAGGAATTAATTTGATTGATGCTAAGCCCATTGCAAGAATGCCTGCGGTGAGCGTAATAAAAATCGCTTTTTTATAATCTTTTACTAAAAACGGCAAAATAATAAACGCAGCAGTCATGTACATGAGCAGATATAACCCTCCCTGGAAGAAGACGAGCGCAAGTAAAATAGCAGTTATTATTATGTAGGTATATTTCTTTTTTAACTCAGATTGATATGCGATGTACCACGTTAAAAATATCCACGGGATATACATGAATGCTAAAATATTTTGATGACCTTCTACTATCTCCAGAAGATTCACAGACCCGAATGCCAAGCCCATTCCAGCCGTAAGGCCGGCAAGCGGCGACATGTTCATTTTCTTCGCTAAAAACAGCATGCCTAATGCGCCAATTGCAGTTGCGAAATAGATTGAAATCTTGAGGCCTGCCGGAGTCCCGAAGGCCAGTTCAAGCAAGAATAATGGGGATAGTACCGGGAATTCAGGGTCGCCTAATGCGGATGTTCCCCCACAGGTAAACGGATTCCATAAAGGGAACTGATGAAATTGGGTAATTGTTTGCCACAGATTCGTATGCATTGAAAAGTAATAATCCCAATCTGAAATACCTAATTTGCCTGTGCTAAACCAGAACGGCGCAAGTGCAACAGGCGTAATAAGAATGAGCAGTATTGCCGATGCAAGCCATTTATATTTAGGCAATAGCGCAACAAGTAAGGCCCCGATACCGAATATGATACCTGCCAGAGCGCCCTGATATGTTTCAAATGCAAATACGGTATCCATATCTTAGTGTACTGAATATACAATACTTTCAAAAATTTTATCGTCATCGCCTGCCGCCTTGAACGTTTTTACTACCGTCCAGTTTGGTTGCGGTTTTTTGAATACATTATTTCCATTGGAAACAACAAGTGTTTTTAGTGGGTTTTGTGCCAGCCAATCCTGTTCCATTTGCGGTGTTGGGGTATCCTCGTCGGGGAAGTATTTCGCTACCGGGTCAAAGTATAGCCGAGCAGGCAAGTATGCTTGATCGAAGCCGATGGGTTGCGGAAGCGTTCTTGCGTATCGCGCAGCGCGGTATGTCACAGAATCAAGGGCTGTATTCGCGTTTTGTTTATCGATTGCGGTATTCAAGTTTTGTCCGAGCATTGAACTTATCAGTAAAAAAGGCATTACGGTGAATGCAAGTGATCCGTATGCGAGCATCCCTTTCTTGGGGATTCTTGCAAGCAGTGCTGTAGCGACCAGTAGCACAATGAACGGATAGGATTGTTCGTAATGCTTCGCAAACGGATGAAACCATGTGGCGATTCCGATTTGAGATAATAAGACAAGTCCTATAACAGCTCCTCGCCATTTTGTTTCGATAAAAAATACAGGAATGCTTGCAAGAATAAACCCGGCGCTTGCTTGGGTGAATAGTCCTGCGAATTGATGCTTTGCATACACGCTTAGAAAAATAAAACTGCATGCGCATAGCGCAAGTATGATTCCTGCTGCGCGCTGAGTGGCGATGTTTGTCCTGACCCTTGAGTATGCATACCATGCCCACATACCTGCTATACCCAGCAATAATGCGGGCGAAAAGAGCGATAAGCGCTCCAAGTTGTCCCACGATGTCTTCCACATCGACCCAAGTACGCCCCATGTTGCACCTACGGCGTCTTGGAATGCTAAAAAGGAGTCCACAATTTGCAAGCGATCTCCCTCTAGATATTGCGTATAAAAGGGGTTGTGATATACGACCGCATTCGTTATTAAGAACGGAGAAATAATGAGAAGTGCTGGCGCATACATAGCAAGAAATCGTTTCCAGTTTCTTCCCTTTGCAATTTCGTAGCTTGCAGATAGCATGCCGAGCACGAGTGCAAGTACGAATCCTTCTTGGCGTGTCATGGCGGAGTATCCCAAGCACAACCCAAATAAGATATATAAAAATAATTTTTGTTTCTTATAGCTTTCAAGAAACAAAAAGACGGACGCGAGCAAAAGCGCAGTGTATACCGCATATGGTTCTGGACGCATTGCAGTCCACAGATAATCTTTTTGAAAAAGGAGAATTACTGCGCTTGCAAGTCCGACAAGCCATGAAGATGTTACCGATCTGGCAATGAGTACTAGGAGTAGCGCACCGATGATTCCAAATGTCGTTGTGGTGATGCGCATGATGAGTTGATCGTCAAATAATCTGGATGCAAACGTTGGTACGAGGAGGAGAGGATAGCCCGGCAATCGCTTGCTATTTAAAAATGGGTTTTGCCCGTGTTGAAGTGCTTGCGTTATAGACAGGTAGTTATACGGGTCTCCTCCGCTTGCTCCTCCGAATTGCGGAATAATCCAGAGCATGATTGCATATGCTATTGCGCACGCAATTCCGATTGCCCCCCACCATGCAATTGGCTTCTTGAATGGAAGAAGTGCCGGCAAGCAGATCAATAATGCAAATAATGCTGTTGGCGCGACGTATTGCCAATCGTTTTGGCGGTTATGAGCAAGGGTGAGTATTGCTCGCCATACAGGAACTCTCTCTACAAGCGCAAGCGACAAATCTTCTTTGCTTTCCCCAAATCTCACGCCTACGGGATTTTTGATTGTTGACTGCCGCGCAGAATATTCTATTTTAATCGGAGTATCTGCCGGAATCGGCGCATCCGGGAAGTTGATGTATGTAAATCGATCGTCATGAATATCTTGCGGGCGGATTGTCTGAGAAATTAAGACAGTATTTGATAATGTGTTGTATATCGTTACGGTAACGGGTGCAAGCTCTTTTGCATGATAGAGATTTACTAGTATTGTCCCCAATCCGATGATATTAGATTGAGTGGTTAATTGCTGAGATGCGGTGTGCCCGGTAAATAGCGGTGCATGGGTTACGTATGAATCGATGCCGGATGATACAGCCCGATGCTGAGTAACTGGGATAAAAAAAGATCCGAGTATCAGAATGAGCCCGCCTGCAACAAAGAGAACTTTTTTATTCATTTCTCGAGTATAGCAGTTTTTGGTACTGTTTGAAGTATGTGTGGAATAGCTGGAATATGGAATACGAATGGTGCTCGCATTACGGAGGGGGCCGCGATTGGCATGCAGCAGTCGCTGATGCATCGCGGACCGGACTCATCTGGCATCTATGAAGGGGAGGGTGTTGCGTTGGTGCATACTCGACTTTCCATTATTGACCTTACGGATAATGGTGCACAGCCGTTTATTTCGGAAGATTCCCGATACGTGCTTGTGTTCAACGGAGAAATTTATAACTATCAAGAATTACGTGAGCAATTTTTTCATGATCAGGTCTTTCGTTCAGAATCTGATACTGAGGTGCTGCTCTATATGCTGGTTCGGTTTGGAACATCTGCATTCCAGTATTTGCGAGGAATGTTTGCAGTTGCATTTTATGACACGCAGGAGAAAAAGATGATTGTAGCAAGAGACGCTTTTGGTAAAAAACCTCTGTATTACTATCAATCTGGGGATATTTTTGTATTTGCTTCAGAGTCAAAGGCGATTCTCGCGTCTGCGTATGTGTCGGCGCAACTGGATACCAGTGTTGTTGCGCCCTATTTTTTACACGAGTACTGCCCATTTCCCAAGTCAGGATTTGAGGGCATAGTATCGGTAGGTGCGGGCCACTATATGGAAATTACGCAGGCAGGTACGCATAGCTCTGCCTGGTGGAAGCCAGAAATTCTCCCCAAGCATCATGTGTCGTTCAAAAAAGCATTATCCACTTTTGATGAATTGCTTGGGAATGCAGTGGCAAGAAGAATGGTAGCAGATGTTCCTGTGGGATTATTTTTGAGCGGGGGGCTCGATTCGAGTACGATCGCCTGGTATATGAGGCGGATAAAAACGAGTGGCGAAATCCACTCATGCTCCGTGGCCTTTGATGATGATACGTTTAATGAAGAGCACATCGCGTCTCAAGTTGCCCATAATTCTGATCTTACTCATCATCGCATCCTATTTACGAAAGATTCTTTTTTGCAGTCAGTCGATGAACTTATCCCACTCCTCGACATCCCCTTCGCAGATTCTTCGCTATTGCCTACGTATGCAGTCAGCAAGCTAGCAAGGCAATACATGAAAGTTGTCCTTGATGGGGACGGGAGCGATGAATTGCTTGGGGGCTACGGTACGTTTAATGCGCATGAAGTTGCACATAAGCTTTCTTGGATTCCAAGTGATGCGTGGGGCGCCATCGGGCAGGGGGTCGATACTGTATTTTCTGTATCGCACTCATATTTCTCCCTCGATTTCAAAATCAAATCATTTTTACGAGGCGTATCGTATCCTCCAATGCGAAATCTTCAAGTATGGCTCGGGGCATTTACGGAACATGAGATATCAGAGCTTCTCATTAAGAAGGATGATGCTCGAAATGTGTTTGAGTTTGTAGATTCAATACAGTATCCGGCCACGGCTGATAATTTTGAGAAAGCTTCGCTGTATCATATAGCAAGCTACCTTTCTGAAGACATTCTAGTGAAACTGGATAGGGCAACGATGGCCGTGGGGCTAGAAGCAAGAACCCCGTTTTTGGACACCGATGTAGCAGAGTTTCTTCTTCGTCTTCCGTCCTCCTATAAGAAGAATAAGAGAATTCTTCGAGAACTCATGCGAGGCAGATTGCCAGACATTGTCGTCACGAGAAAGAAGCAGGGATTTGGCATTCCGATTTCCTCTTGGTTTGCACATGACTTACTTCCGTTTGTTGAACGAGTGTTATCGCCAGAGGCTGTCGCGGAAGTTGGATTATTTAACTATCAATATATTCGCATTATTATTGATGAGCATCGCAGTATGAAGCACGACCACAGGAAAAAAATATGGTCACTCATAGCATTTCAGCTGTGGTACGAATACTGGATATTGGAAAAAAAGAGAGCATGATAGAATGCAGTATATGAACCTAGCTCGCGGCATGATTATTGGATTAGCTGTGGTATTTATTGCTTTGCAGGCAGTGTGCCTCACTACAATTCCTGGATTAATGGGCGACGAGGCTCATGAGGGCGAGAATGTGTTCCATATGCTTGATCAGAAAAAGATGGAAGTGCGGGGGGAGCGGTCATACATTGGTGCGGGAATAGATTATGTTCGAATCCCGTTTGTTGGTGCGTTCGGATACACGCTGCTTGCATTGCGTAGCGTAACGTTTATTGCGTCGATCCTATTTTTTGTCATGAGCGCGTATTTGCTTGCTAAATATTTGGGCGCATATCAAAGCTTGATTCCTCTCATTTTTCTAACATTTTCTCCGATATATATTACTCAGCAGCGACTTTCTTGGGCGGTTACACTATTGCCATTATTCGCCGTTGCTACGATATGGCTTTTGCAGTCAACATGGAGACATAAGTTTTTATTAGCAGGATTTGTTGGCGGGCTCGGCCTCGCGAATCACTTGTTGTTTTTGCCCACACTTGTTGCGATTATTATCTGCGCCATTATTTGTGCAATAAGAAAACCTCAAGCAATTCTGTCTGCATGGCCCTTCATCATCGGATTCATTGCAGGGTTTGCCATGCAATTTACTATTATTCAGCTGTATCCGGACGATCAGGGAAGCCAAAAGATGATTGCGGAAACTTTTTTTGATCGCATCCATGCGCTGCCCACCTTATTTCCAGAGCTCGTCTCAGGATCGTCGTACATTGCCTCATATACCGGGCACGAATTAAATCCCATAGTCATGGCTGCTATTACTTCTGCGCTTAGTATTCTTGCCATTTTTGCACTTACGATTTCGAAACACAAAAAAATTGCATGGATTATTGCGACTGCATTGATAATTCATACACTTGTTTTATTGCGGATCATAGACCGATTTAGTTTGCGATACATGACTGTGTTTACGTTTGGATTTTTAGTACTTTCCGGTATCGGTCTAGAGAGTATCGTTGCATTTGCTCGCAAACGCAGGCCAATTATTGCTCCCATTATAACGTGGCTTGTATGCTCAGCTCTTGTGTTATGGGCCATATTCGGCATTGCGGTGCCATATGCAAAGACAGGCGGGTCAACGAATGTATTCTCTCTTGGCAATAGAACGGATAGCGCCTCGGCATTAGTTGATACGCGTCAATTATTTGCATGTGTGAACAATCTCGGGCCCGTAACATCGGAAAATGTTCATATCTATAACAGGCTGGAATTTTGGAGCAGGCAGTATCCTGGCGTGCAGTTTGTTGATGAGGATCATAAAAAGGAGGCGAGATATGCTGTCGACTATCGCATATCCGGGAATACGAAGGCAGGAATGCCAGGAACAATTTGTCCACAACTCACAAATTTTCGCATAACAGAGAGAAAATAATACTTGTCAAAAACTATTGACACTTTATATGTTGTGTCAGTATGCTAGCTATCACAGTTAGTTTGAGGGTGGTCCTTTTTAGTCAAATTCAAGGAACGAAAACGTGAAAACAATGGCTCGTTCGATTCAAGAATTGCCGCAGCGATTCGAAGCAAGGGCGCTATCCTCGTTGGGGCTGTACTCTGGTGCGTATCCCGGGTTACAGATCAAAGTGGATCCTGCTCTGCTGAACCTTCTGGAATGCACGCTTACGGATTCATCGATCTGCAAGCTCGGAGTCGCCGATCACGACATCGTTCATGCGGACAGTCTGGGAGAGTTCGGTGATTGTGCTCTGGGAACGTGGGAGCATCTTTTTATTCATGGTCCGCTGCATCCTTCTCGCCAAGGATTCTTTGCTCCCGGATCTTCTGTTTTGGTTCCGAACGTCGGCCTGCATTTTCCAGCCATTCTCGGAAGAGAATTTCTGCTAATCAGGGAAGATGAAATATTGCGCATGAAGGCAATCGTCGTTCTCGAAGCGTAGGCCCGCTGAAAATGGCGCGTGTTCGCCTCTGTAAGTATGGAAAGTTCCAGCTTGCAGAGGCTTCTTTTTTTTATGGTACACTTTTTGCATGATTTTAGCGTTCTTAAAACGGCATAAAATAGACGCATATTTAGCAGTAGGACTGTTTCTTATTGCTTTTTTACCAAGAGTATTGGGCTTGGGGGCGTTTTTGACTGCAGATGAAAAAAACTGGATCGGCAGATCGTATGAATTTGTGCGCGCATTTCATGATTTGCGATTTAATGACATGTTGCAGACGACTCACCCGGGAGTTACTACGCTATGGGTATCCGGTCTTGCGGTGATGGTTAAGTCGGCGATCTCACATGTCCAATTTGCGGATACGAATTTGATTTATTTCGTGAAAATTACGCAATTTTCCATTGCGCTGGTAAACGCTCTCGCAATTCCTGCAATCTTCATTCTGCTATTGTTGGTACTAAGAAATCGTTTTCTTGCTGTTTTGGCAACGCTCTTTATTGCGCTCGACCCGTTCATTATAGGATATTCCAGAGTGGTTCATGTGGACGTGCTGATGGGGAGCTTTTTAACGCTTGCCGTACTAGCGAGCATGCTCTACGCCCGTCACCTTACTCGTCCATGGCTTGTTGCAAGCGCAGTGCTTTCCGTGCTGGCGATTCTCACAAAAATACCCGCTGTATTTATTTTGCCATTCATTATTGTTGCGCTGATTGCATATCATCCGGAAAAGATTATTTCGTGGCAATTTTTGCGTGATAGGGTTCGAGATGCTGTTACGTGGGTGCTCATGGGTGTTGTTATCACGCTTCTTATATGGCCCGCATTGCTGTGGGTGCCAAATCCTTCTGGAAACGTGCTGGAACTCAAGCGCGATATTTCTGATGCTGCCGTAACTCCTCATGACTCAAACGAGGATTATAACTTAGACGCAACGCACTATCCGTACGCATTACTCGATCGATCAAACCCAGTAACGCTCGTATTCGGAATAGTCGGACTCATGGGAGTAATTGTTCTTGTGGCAAAAAAGAAGGTTCCGCGAGAAATGCTGCTCATTGCAATATATTTGATCGGATTCGTTCTTATGATGACGCTTGGCGCGAAGAAAGGGGATAGATATATTATTGCCGCATTTTTTGCTCTCGACATATTGGCTGCGTATGGAGTTGTGTGGGTTGCATCGCTTGTGCCCACGCTCATAAAGCGCTTCAGGGGGAATGATAGAGTGTTTGCATTGCTTACAGTTGGGTATTTGTGCTTTATTGTACTGTCGTATCATCCATACGAAATTGCATATAGTAACCCGTTTTTTAAGGATAATTTGAGTCAGGAGTTAGGATGGGGCGAAGGGTTGGATCAGGTTGCTGCCTGGCTGAATACGAATCATCCTGACGCAGTTGTGGCTTCATGGTACCCGGAGGAGCTCGGAACGTTTACATCCGCTACGGTATTGCATATTAATGCGCACACGCAAAATCCGGTGAACTATATCGTCCTCTATCAGAATATGTTTGGCAGGTCCCCGGATTATTATTCAAATGATTTCATTGACGAATATTACAAGAAGCAAATCCCTGTGTACGTTGCGAAAGTTGCGGGCAAAGAATATGCGTGGGTGTATGCAAAGCCAAGCTACACCAGCTCTGTTGGGGATTTGAATGCGCAAACTGTTGCGATTCAGGAAATCGAAGTTACTCATAACGATATTGCTGGATTTCAGTTTTTGCCAGCGACGCATTTTGGAAAATCCGATACCGGGTCGTTTGCTATCAGTGTTTCTAAAACTTTAAACGGTCCTGTGCTATTTGCAACGAACATTTCAGTTACGGACGTAAAAGATACTCAATGGCAGCAGGTCTTGTTTCCTGATTCTCTCAAGATTGCAAAAGGCGATCATTTGTTTGTGAGCGTTCGAGGGGCTGGGACGACAGATCCGTATCCATCTGTGAGATATTCTCAAGCAGATATTCGAACTACGCCAATATATATCTCTCGAACTGGTAGTTCGCTTGAGGCGAAGCAAAAAACAGGAACAATGGCCATTCAATTGCTCTATCGCGATATTCAGGACAAGATTTCTACGGAACTAGAGGAAAAATTGCTGAAATAAAAAGAGCCATACAGGAATAAACGTTGTATGACTGATGTTGTGGGGCTGGGCTTATGTTGGGTCAACCCACTGAACTTCCAACTTCTTTGCGATCACCACGCAGAAGAGGCGGACTGTAATCAAGTCCCCGATGGTTGATATCTTAGGCTGCACGTAGTTCCAATTTGTAATAGTTGGGAACTTTTGTTGAGCCGCCTCCAGGATTTCGGGGGTTAATTCACCGGAAAGCTGCATGTCTTTGAAGCGACTGAGCGTGTGAGGATGGAAATCGGAGGAAGAGAGCTTGATGCTAAAGGTTCGTTCGAGACGGAATGCAATATCCAGGATATCGATGGATTCTCCACCGAGGTCATCCATAAACAACATATCCAAAGGCTTTTTTGTGGACTGGGCGAAGTCGTCATCGTCCAGGCCCAGGGCCTCCATGAGCACACCCTTTATAGCCAGAAAGATTGTTTCTGGCGTCCAAGTAGTCTGTTTTGATAGTGCCGGCATGACTATGACTCTCTTTCGTACCGTGGTGAAACGAACTGCGAAACCGTATACATTTTTTACTACATAAATACTCTATTTGTCAATATTTCTTTTTGTATGGGAATGGTATTGCGTATATGACCACGCATGCGATGATTCCTAGCACTGTGAGGATTTCTGCAGTATGCACGGCGGGGGAGATGTATCTGAATGACACGATATGCGATCCTGCTGGTACTTGGGCTGCTTTAAACATGGTATCTGCTTTCATCTGAGGCGCTATCTTGCCGTCGATGTATGTTTGCCATTGGGGAAGCGTGCTATCCGTTACCACGAGGTATGCTGTTTTGTTTGTTGTTACTTGGACATCTACCCGTGTTTCTGTGTATGAGGTAATAGTTGCGGCAGCCTGCATTGTAATGTCCGGTTGATTATCGGTAAGATCGGGTGGTGTTGGAGCTGAAATATATACTAGTGACTTCGGATCAAAATCTTTGCTTCTCATTTGTGCTCGAATTTCATCATCCGCAGCAACGAGCGTTGCATGAGGCACCATAAATGCCTTTGGATATGCATCTTTATTCTCGTATAATCGAACGTTACTGTCCCCAGTATCTGCAACATCAATAACTTTGTAGCCAGCATCAATCATAGGATCGTTTGTTTGTCCGTAATCAAGTGATTGAGTGAAATGCGTAATACCAACGAGATTTACCAATGATCGATTCCGAGTGAGTGCGTGAACACCATCTCCATCGAACGCATCTGAATCATTTGCAAAGAATGAATCTACGAATTCTCGATAAGGGCGAATAGATAATGCCCCGATCCAGCGGGCGCTGGATGCACCTGCTACTGCTTGCATGTTGCGTACCAGCAAAGAGCTGTCTAAATCATGGGTAAGCGGATATTGCGCAGTATACTGAACGCTGAGAGGTTTTTTCGATACTGCTAGCTGTTTCGGAGTAGGGTTTTCAACTCTCATGAAGTAGGAGTCGGATTCATCGTTAATACTTGGGCTCATGAATAATTTCATGTTTGTATGTTCGGTGCTTGAAAATACAAGCATAAGATCTTTCTTGTTGCTTTCTGGTATTTGGGGGAAGCAGATTGTCTGATTTACTTTCTTAAATGCGTCTGCTGATGAAATGCTGGTGCGATACCATATCGTACCAGTTCGGCCGGATTGTACGGTAAGGTTTAGGTGAGAATTAGTATCGGAATCTGCCTGGATAGGTATAAGGAGACAGGATAAGTTTGACTGAAGAATGGTAAGTGGCTGATACACTGAAAATTTTGGAGATATATAATCAGAAAGCGTAATTTTTACATGAGGGTTGCCTGTGACGGGAAGATGTTCTGCTGCATACAGACGAGCAGGAAGTCCGGTATCGTGTTTGAATTCTTGGAGATCCTGAGCGAATGTAGATACTGCAAGCGCTTCGTGAGTTGCAACCCGAGGATTGTAATTCCATCCGTATCCGATAAGGGTAATTGCTACTATCACTGGGATAGTCCAATAGAAAGTGCGGAATAATGAAACAATAACTGCAATAACCCCTACCGCTATCAGGATAATAAAGCCGTGATTCCAGGAAAGACGTTCTGTCAGTATAGCCACAGCGTCTGTATTCTTCGTTGCGTATATCCAAAAGGGAAGAACGATAAGAAGAAACGGCACCAGTATTGCGGAGAATGTTTTTGCTATTTTGGATGCTAGAGATGTTGATGCGTGTTCAATAATATCTTGCAACCCCGCAACAGCAAGTAACACCATTCCAACGTCGAAAAAGAATACGAATCGTCCAACTACTCCTATGGTCTGAATGTAATGATTATTTACTAAAAATTGATACACAATCGAATATCGCCCAAGCATCAGGGTGATGCCAGTTACTACCAATATCAATCCAGATGTTCGTTCAATGCGCTTTGTGCGCCAATTGATTAGTGCAATACCTGCGAGCATGATCGGGATAATTCCGGTATATGCTGCTAATTCTTGAAATCCTTTCGGTCCGAAGTAATTATCGTGATCTCCAAATATGTAGGGGAAAATAAGAGTAATCGAGTCATATGGGGGATAGCTGAATTCAAACAGCTCAGTGTAGGGCAAACCTGCTGCACGTTCTGTTTCCGGAACGAATTCTTGCAACGGCAGGATTGCTAAAGCGGAAAGGCAAACTCCCAAAATTCCCGCGAATATAGTGAGAGCGATTTTTTTACCAGCACCCTTTACGTTCTGTTTGATAGTTGGAATAAATGTGGTGAGCCCTAAAACCCCTGCTATGAAAAAGACGTACGCCACAACTTGCGGCTGCCCGCTCATTGCAATTGCTGCCGCGACGATTGCAAGAGTTGCTGAGTTTTTAACCGAGGGCTTTTTCAGTAACACATCTATTGTAATAAGCAACAATGGCAGAAGCATTGTGCTTGTATAGAAATTGACGTGATTCAAATGTCCGATAGAAAATCCGCAGTAGGCAAAGAGAACAGCACCTAGACTTGCAGCGGCGGGGTGGAATAGTCGCCTTCGCAAATAGGCGTACATGCACACACTGCCTATTAGGAAATACAGAACAATAGACGCCTGAAGTAGGATGACAGGGGGTACATATAAAGCGCGCAAGATAAGGTGGATAGGGGTAAAGAAGCCCAGTTGACCCCATGCTAACAGAGGCTGGCCGAATCCGAACTCGTTGCTCCACAGCGGCAGCTGCCAGTGATGTTGAAACTGCGCATAGACTGTTTCAATGGGGTAATAGATGATTTTAAGATCATCTAAAAAATACATTTGCTGGCCGGAAATAATTGGGCTGAAAAATACGAGCCAGCTTACAAGGACGAGTCCGATTCCAATAAATTGAGGCTTGATATTCATACGTTTATTTTTCACTTTCTGGATAGTACGGAACGATACCCGTCATATTAATAATAATATCCCCCGCCTTCGCTGAAGCTTCGGCGGGCAAGCCTGCCAGAGAGTCTGCATATATAATATCTGCGTTCGGGTTTTTTGCATACAGTCTGAATAGATACGCATTTAAGCTTGTTTGTTGATCGGGGGTAATGCCTATAATAATAATCCTTTTTTCTTGCGGCGTATTTGTTTCTTCATGAAGCAATTGCCGATATGCATATTGGGTATATGCGGATTGTTCGCGGGCAAAACGTGTAAGGTTCTGATCTCGGGCAACTACAAAGCCGTATATGCATACAAGTATAAATAGCGCATACCAAATACCATTCCATTTTTTAGGGATGATGCGTTGTGCTATTGCAACGATTGCGAGGCTGGTTCCGAAGATTGCAAGCGTTAACCATCGAGAGCGCCAATCACTAGTAAATAGAAGAAACGGCCCAACGAACAGTAACCACCAAAGATAACTAAATACTAGAATATTCCTTGTGCGCGCATGCTTCCAAAAAGCTACAATACTCGCTATCGCTACTACTATAATAATTACTCCCGGGTAATATGGACCGGCAGTTTTAAGCCGCCATAGTTCCAAGGTATTTGATAGAAACGATTCTAAGCGATTTGTATATGCAGTTTGCGGCCATAACCGCTGTTCTGCGGTAAAGCTGGTATATATAACGACATTTCGAACAATATTGATCGGATTTGCCGAGAGTGCGTATGTTTTGTCCGTATGCTTATGCTCGGGGAGCGTTGGGTCGCCAAGCATCGCCGTATTAACGACGAGGAATGCGCCTGCCATGAGTATGTAGGGCAATATATTGCCAAGTATGTGCTTGAGATTACGTTTTGAAATTCCAGAAACAAGTTCGATGCCTGCGAGCGCAATCGGGAGAACGATGACGTATTCTTTTGAGAATAACGCAATAACAAACGAAATGATGCTGGCGTAGAATATTTTTTTATTTCCCGAATCCTTCCATTTGAAATATAAAACAGCTGACAGCATTGCAAATATCGAAGCGAGCAAATCTTGCACAGAACTCCACCAGTATAAAAGGCCTATTTTGGAACTGTGCGACATCCACAGAGCAACAGCAAGCAAGCTTGCTGAGCGAGAAGCTGTGATGCGATGTGCTAGTACGAATAAGCAGCATGCTGTTCCTGCGAACAGCAACATATTCAAGAAGTAATACAAACCCGCATCGGGCGGGAGGACTAGGTGGAGCAAGAGCGGGTAGAGCGAAAAGCTTATCGGCCTGTAAAAATCGAAACCAAACTGAGATGCCGGATCTGCGTCTGTGTATCTATGCGGAGTAAGGAGTAGCAATGGATTGTGCTGCCACAGCTGTGCGACCCGAACAAGAATGGGTACATCGTCGCTATAAAAAAATAAATGTGTTGCAGGCCAATATAGTACAAGCGATGTAATAATTATGATCGCAAAGTATGCATGATTTTTTCCATGCAATTTCATGTTTCTGTCTTTGATAACGGGGAGTTGCTGAAAAGTTTTTTGTCGCATGAGAAAAATTGCAGCTACGCATATCATGACTCCGAGCCATACTCCTCTTTGATGCGGCAGCGCAAGCCATCGGACTAGTTGCAGCGCAATCGTTGGTTTTTCATACTCGATAAGGCCTAGTGATCCTTGTTTTTGTATCCCTGCTTGCGTCACGACGCTCGTAGGGTCGAGTGTTGCATCCGATTGATACGCAATTTTTATTGCGTGTGCTTTAGGAAGCTGCTGTGCGCTGATAGTAATGCTGTACTGCTTACCTGAGCTCATCGCTTGGCGTGGTAGCGCAATACGGCCAAGATTTTTTACTGGAACGTTTTGTTCGGAAATGATGCGATTTTCAGAAATATCTTTAATACCTATATGGGCCAGGTCGTCTGGGTATTGAGATTCTGCATATAGGCCGATTGCAGAAAGGCCTCGAGAAGCTGCCGTAAATTCTTCTGTGAGTGGATATGCCGCAAATACCTGGTGTTTATGTGTGCTGTCGGGTGTTCTGTGTACTGCAGTACGCTCACTTGCGCGGATTGATAAAACGTAGCATAGCGTAATGCTTAGTACAGCGAAAAGCGCTATTTTTGCCTGTTTTTGCCACTTTTTCATGTTCAAACAGTAGCATGTATGAAGGAAGTACGTTAAGAGGCATACTTATTACCATGCGCATTGCATGGTATGTATGTTTCATCACTTTGATCGTATTCGTATTTTTATACGCGTGGTATTTGCCTGCAAACAATGCGAAACAACTTATTCTCGATTTGCCCGCGAACGGAATCAGCAAGAGTATTGCAGTTACGAATGATACGAAGATAGTTCAGGAGATTAGGCTAGAGCAATCCGCAAATAGCATAGAATTGCCATTATGCGTTGGGCAGCCTAGTGCACCTGGAATGATTCATCTTACTGTTCTCAAGGATAGCAAGGTTATTACGGGACAGGATCAGTATATTGAACCAGATATTGTATTTGCGTTGCCTGGTGCGGGAATTTCTGGGGATGTTACGCTTGAATTTGTATTTTCCGGAATAGAAAAGAATAGCGATATTGCCATTCCTACTGCATTCGGAAAATATGCGAATTTGTCAGGGACGGTTACGCAATATGTATTGCAAGGCAATCAGTGGAAATCAGTTGATACCAGAAACGGCAATATTGCATTGACGCTGTACCATATTCCGCCAAAAAATCATGTATTTGCGATGGTAGAGTCATTTATAGTACCAATGATCGGAATAATCGTATTCATAATTCTATGCGCAAAGAATTTGTAATTATTTCGCTTGTTGGATTGCTGCTTGCAGGTATTGCGACGGCGCCATTATATGTTCATCCCGAATATATAAGCAATCATGGTGATATCAATCGAGGATTGATATATAACGCAATTGCGAAGCGAGATATACTGAGCGGCCATCTGCCTGCGTGGAATCAATACATTTGCGGAGGCATGCCGCTTGTGGGCGATTTGGAATCGTGGTTTCTGCATCCGATATTTTTCCTGACCTTTCCGTTTCCCGAGGTATTGGCGATGAAGATAGGGTATACGCTGGTACTTTTCAGCTCGTTTGTGGGCTTTTATGCATTGGCTCGAATTATTTTAAAATTCAAGATTACAGGTGCTGCGCTGTTTGCAATAATTGTAGCGTTTGGCGGGTACATCTCAGCGCACTTAGCAGAAGGGTATTACGTATGGACAGCAAGCGCATACGTGCCATGGTTTTTGTTGTCCGCCATGTTGGCATTGAGAAATTTGAAATTCATCCCGTTTGCCGGATTGATGCTCGCATTCATGTTTGGAGCAGGAAGTATGCATCTAGCCGTATACAGCATGCTTTTTATAGGGATTATATATGCATTCCCTATGGCTGAAAGCAAATTTTTCCGACGCGTTACACTATGGCTGGCGATCGGCGCGTTTTTCGTAATCCTATCTGCCGCAAAGCTTCTCCCGGCGCTTTCCCTTCTTACGGCAACCAGTTCCAGAGAAGGATTTGCGCCCGCTATTACAATGCTTCCGGAAATACTATTTGGCAGAGGATTGCTTGGGCCGGTCATGCAGGCCGGGCAAATAATTCGATGGGGAGAATTCGACGAATATATCGGAATGCTTACGGGAACTGTGGCTGTTATCGGCGCCAGCATATTTCGAAAAAGGCTATGGCATGCATACAAAGCATTTTTGGTCGCGAGCATTATAATGGCAGTTATTGCATTTTTGCCGTTACCGATTACGCATGGATTTATCAGTCATGTTTTTGATTTATTCCGCATGCCAAGCAGGGTGTTGCTGTTTGCGGTATTTGGGATCGCGCTTGTTGCAGGATACGCAGTTGACGCAATTGCTTTGCCTCGAGGTGTTTTTGCGATAAAAGCGTTGATACTGCTTGTTATTACGCTGGATCTTCTTTCGAACGACATAACGCTTTTTTCTCGAACGTTTACGGTGCCTCTTCCGGAAAAGCATGCGGAGACAACGTTTCAGCGAGTCAGCCATGCGTACACTTCTGGGGATGAGGTGTATTATCGGGCAATATATTTGGATTTTCTGGAAAATAGAGGGACGAAGGATGTGTGCAGGTTTTATCAAGCGGGGCCGTTTAGTAGATCAATTGACGAAACGGATCCGAGGTATATCTCTCAAGGAGAAATATATTTGGATGATGCAAAATCCGGAACCGTCTCATATACAATGAATACCAGGAGCGAATATAGTATTCACGCAAACATTCAGTCAGCAACGCGAATTATCATTAATCAAAATTATTATCCGGGCTGGGTGGCAAGTTCCGGGCAAAGAGTTGAAAATTATCATGGCGTTATCGCTATTTCTGTCGTGCCTGGAATATATGATATTACGCTGAGGTACAATCCGAATACGGTGTATTGGGGAATGGGAATATCTGCGCTTGGTTTTTTGATTGGCTTGCTGGTGATTATGAGAAGATCTGGTCGTACCACTGGCGATACCAATCAACAAACCTCTTAGCCCCTTCTTCTATTGGAGTTGTCGGATTGTAATGTAGATCCTTTTTTGCATTTGAAATATCAGCCAGGGTGCTTGAGATTTCTCCTGGCAATAAGTCTGCTATTTTTACAATTGCCTTTTTCCCGATCGCAGATTCGAACGCCGCAACCATGCGAGGAAGCTTAACCCCGTCAGATTCGCCAAGATTATATACATGATAGCCATGTACGTTATCGAATGCAGATATGACGCCCTGAATAATATCGTCGATGTAGGTAAAGTCTCTGCTTGTTCCTTCTCCTCGCAGTACAATTTCTTCTCCGTTCATAATTGCTTTCGTGAATGCAAATGGCGCCATTTCCGGCCTACCCCATGGGCCATATACGGTAAAGAATCTCAAGCAGGTTGTAGGTACGCCATATAAATGATGCCAGGTGTAGGCGAGTGCTTCTGTTGCTACTTTTGTTGCTGCGTACGGAGAAATCGGGTGCATAATATTCATATCCTCTCGAAATGGCAACTCCTTTTGGCCTCCGTATACGGAAGAGCTTGATGCGATCACTATCTTTTCTATCTTATTTTTTTGCGCAGCTTCTAGCACTGACGCAGTTCCCGTAACGTTTGAGTTTGTATATGTGAGAGGAGATTGGATGCTTCTTGGGATTGCTGCCCATGCACCCAAATGAATAATTGCAGTGATGCCATGTTCTTGGATAGTGCGCGTCACAAGCGCTTCGTCACAAAAATCTCCACGTACAAGAGTAACTGCTTCTTCCGGCTCAAACATATTCGCTACGCGCGCCTCTTTTAAGCGAGGATCGTATCGGTCGTTAAAATCATCAATAAGAACCACACTATCACCGCGATTAAGAAGTGCTCGCGCCGTATGCGATCCGATGAATCCCGCCCCACCAGTTATTAGAATATTCATATTAAAATATATTTTTGATTACTCCTAAAATTCCTTGTTTCCACGGAACTCGATGAGATACGCCGCTTTTATTTTGAAAATCTTTCAAATGCGCAACGTACCAATCGTAATTTTTGACAAGCGCTTGCTTGTTGGAAAACCTCGGGGCGTATCCTAATTGCTTCTCCGCTTTTTCTATAGATACAAAGGAATCTACTGACGCCGTTTCGTATACCCACTTATACAATGGGGAAATATGCAAGGCTTCCAAGATTCGCAGCGTCCAAATCATGGGAGCAGCCGGAAAGCCGATGATGCGCTTTCCGTGGCCGGCCTTATCGAGTACGGCTTGATAATCTTCCTTCATGGTCGTGTATTCTTTTGCTCCAATATTGTATGTATCGTTTGCAACGGATTCGTCGATTGTCATACACAAATAAATTGCGTCGCACAAATCGTCTACGTCGAGAAGCTGATATTTGTTATTTCCCATGCCGATCATCGGGAAATTATGGCCTGTTAATGCCCAATCATAAAACAGTGCAAATACCCCCAGTCTCTCGGGGCCAACGAATGATTTTGGACGGATAACGGATACGCATTTACCTTGAGCGCGGAATTTTTCGCATTCTTGCTCCGCTAGGATTTTTGCTTCGCCGTATGCGCCAACTCCTTGAAGCTTGTCTGTTTCATACAGCGGGTGATGATCCGGGATCCCGTACACTGCAGTAGAAGAAATATGCACAACTCGCTGTACGCCATGCTCGAATGCCGAGGCAAGAACGTTTCTTGTTCCATCCACGTCGGTACTGTAAATATCCTCTTTCGAATAGAGCGGGAGCGCTGCGGCGCAATGCACTACGATGTCTACGCCGGGCATTGCTGCATCAAGGTCGGATTTATCTCGAATATCTTTTTTAACAACGGTTATCTGGCCTCGTTCCGGATAATCGAAATCGGCAATATCGTATGAAATGACATTATGCCCTTTTGCAAGTAAGTATCTTGTTAGGTTGATGCCTAAAAACCCCGCTCCGCCTGTGATAAGAATTTTCATATATCTGCAGTATACACAAGATGTAGTATGATGAAAGCATGGGAATTTTATTGCTGTATGAGGGAATATTGGATTCCATGCATAAAAGAATTTTTGGCGTAACGATGGGTCCAAAGACAATTGAGTTCTTAAAGCAATTGCACTGGTCGATGATTGGGGGAGTTGTTGCAGCAATTATTTCATTTGCAGTTTCAGTTTGGGCCGGACGCGTTCTTGGAACAGATCAGTATGGGCAGTACAGCTTCGCAGTGGCGACTGCGCAACTTATTGCATTGTTTATTACATGGAGTTTTGAAATTGCGATTGTGCGCGCGCTTGCTTTTACAAGGGAAGATGCATCCAGCCAGAACTACATTATCTCTTCTGCGATTTTATTTTTAATTGTCACGATCGTATTGGCTAACCTTGTTTCCTACCTTCTGCCGTTTCCATTCTTGAAAGGTATTGTTATGGCGTTTGCAACGGTGCTTGCTATCAAGCAGCTATTCGACGGAATGATGCGCGGACTAGGATTGTTCGGCTACCAGGCTGTCGGAAAAGTTATTGAGGCATGTGCGGTGCTTAGCGTCTTTGCCTTTATGGCGTACGAAGGGCTGCACTCATATACATATTACCTGCTTGCCTCGTTACTCGGAGGATTCTGCCTCATCTTGTGGTACTCGGTGCGGATTCGATTCGATGCATCTTTCAAGCAGATTTCTCATTCTGCATTTCAGGTATTGTGGACATACGGATCGCGCGCAATCATTTGGCTCGTACTATCGACCGTGCTTGGGTTTGCCGCAAAGTTTATTATCAAATATGAGCTGGGGAATCAATTTCTCGGACAGTTTGCGGCATATAACATGGTATCGATTACGGTAATGACATTTTTGGGAGGATTAATTGCCAACGTATTTTTCCCTGTTGCAGTCCAAGAAGGGGACAGTGAAGAAATGTGGAAGCGAATGCGCAAGGGAACGCTTGTGGGAGCATTGCCGTTATTAATTGCTGGTATTTTTATCACAAATACCGCCGTAGCCTTATATGGGGATGCGTATTACCTCTCGCTTTGGTTCGGCGCCGGTATGGCTGTTATCGCCGTTATTCAATTTTTTACGGGCATGTACTGGTGGGCTATCGCAAGCGATGGCGTGATTGGCGTGCGGTATATGGCGTTTCATAGCGCAGTTGGCGGACTCATATTCGTAGCGGCTCTGGCTACGCTTCTTCATATGTATATGCTGTGGGGAATTATCATGAGCTACGGCCTCTGGAGTTTGTATGCTTGCGCCGTTATTTATAGGTGGCGAGTTATATTAAAGCACTAAGCGCCGCATTGATGCTCTTGTCCTCCGCATACTCTGTATAACGTTTTTCCATTTTCGTGAAGAATTCTAAAATTGAATTTCCTGTGTTCGTCTTCGTCGAAAAATACACCATCCTTTGCTTGTGATTCCAATTGGGCTTGCAGATAAAAGGATGTAACAATATTTTTCTCGATGCCGGTAATGCAGTATGAATACACGAATCCTTTGGACTCTCTTACGTCGTGTGGAATTGCATCAATGAATTGCTCGCGCAATAAAGGGGATGACTCCCCAAAAAACCAGCTATCCTTGCTACTTTGCGTACAACCGATTGTGTGAATAGTTGCGGCAGGGTAGCTATTATGAGCATTAAAATATTGTTCAGCGCTTCGTTTTATGTTTGCAATATCTTGTTTGCGTAAATCATCTCGAACTACGGAACGGGCATAGAGAATGCTATGTGCGCCAAGTGCCGCAAGGACAACGGCTAAAGAAATGACGGAAATGAGCTCGTACCGTATTTGTTTTGTCATATAGAGATATGTTACAAGATAAAGGAATATGCATACAGGGGCATTTTTAAAACTATTTACGTATGTTCGGTCATATCCCGTAGTAGTTTTATTCTGCCTGTTTCTTATTGTGATTGCATGCTACCTTGCCGCGCCTATTTCATACAGCCGCATAATCCCAGCTCCGCAAGGCGAAAATGATCGATTGTATTTTGGGGGCGCGAAAGTCGTGTCCCAAGAATTTATTCCGCACACCGGGTTGTCGGAAATTAACGTTCCGGTAGGAAGCGCCGATCATCCTAAGACTCCTCTTATATTGCATATTCGAAAATCAGCTGACAGTAGTGACATTGTGGCCATACCGCTCTTCTCGCTACAAAATGAAACTGCAAAGTTCAGATTCAATCCGATACTGCTGCCGCCTTCTCGTTTAGTGTGGATTATTGAGGCTCCGCACGCTGCAGGAAATTCGTTTTGGACATATCGCGAACAGGATGTCACGGCGTTTCCGGAAGGCCACACATATCAAAATAACAGATCCGTTAAAGGTAATATCGGATTTTCGGAGGTATGGACATATCCAAGATTCGCAGCAATTATTCATACATTTAAAACATCGTCAGGGCATGGATTTGCTCCATTCGAATATGCCAGCGCGTACGCGGGGATTGCGGCACTTGCGGGTGCTATGCTGCTGAAGCGACGAAACATAGCCGAAAAAACTATTGTGCTATGGTGCATTGCACTTGGAATAGCTCTGCATATATGGCTCGCCCTCACCACGCCCGTTATTATTGATGAAGGCGCTTATATTCAGGATATATTGCAGGCATCGCACCATCTGCTCCCGTTCCGAGATTTTCTTACAAAAGGCCCCGCATACCTATTTATATTGTGGTTGTGGAGTTTTATAGTGCCGCACACCGTTGTTGCATGGAGGCTCCTCTCGGCAATCTTATGGGCATTGGGGACGTGGTGGTTTTGGCAGCTTGCAATTGAATTTGATTTGCAGAAACGCTCTCGACTTCTCGCGACTGCGGCATTCGGCATTATGCCGGCATCAATAGCGCTGAGTACGCCTTTGTTGCTCGAAACCGCAAGTATCCCAATTTCTCTGTTAGGGCTTTTATGCATCATCCGATCAGCAAAAAAATCTTCCTGGAAACTTGCAGCGCTTGCAGGGGCAGTGTTTGCAATGGCATTTTTCGTGCGTGTTACTGCTGCTATTCCCGCATGTATTGCATTGATCGCGCTTCTCGTGTTTGCTAAAAAACAATTCAAAATAAAGTTAGCAGGTGCGTATATTGCAACTGGGCTTTTATTATTCGGTCTGATGTTCTGCTCGAGTGTGGCAATTATGGGCATTCATAAAGCATCCGTCGTGGTAAATATGGAAGCTCTCCTTATTTCTCAGAATCGCCAGCAGAATGTTCAAGTTTCTGATGCGCCCAGCGACCCTGCGTTTAGAACTATTATTATTCAATCTCGATTGCTATGGAGAACTGGTGTTTTGTTTGTTGCGTCGCTTTTCTTAATTCCTCTCCTGCTTATTGATCGTCGAAGAATTCTACTGTCGTTTTCCATTTTTACTGCCCTGTTCTTTGCATGCAGATACGTTGTTCTTACGTTGTACGATACCGGGTTTTTGTTGCCGAAACACTTCGCCACCTCAGTACCGTTTATATTGATTATGATTATTGGAGTCCCGCTCCTTACTGCGTTCGCGGCGTTTTTCTATAATCGAACCGAAAAGATGCGAGACCACTCAACACAAGCCCTTTTCGTCATACTATTCTTGGTATGGCTTGCGTTCTCGGGGTACGCGTATGCAAAATATGGAAGATTTCGTCAAAGTTACCTTACTGAATTCATCCCTCAGCTGGCACTCTTTTTCGGAGTCGGGTTTCATTTCCTATTTACTACTTGGAGTGCCATAAGGCCCGTATGGCTTTCTCGGCTACTCACTGGCGGGATGTTGTTTTTAATGGGCGCAGGCGTATATCAAGGGTATGCAATGGCTGAGATGTTCCCGCATACCGGTACGGTGGATCAGGGAAGTCTCGTTCGTATTGTGAGGCTTATTCAAGAAAATGTTCCAAAAGGGGATATGATCTTTACTGCCCAGCCGGTAGCAACTGCGTTTTCTGAGCGACAGATCATGTTCGGGTATTCTCATCCCGGGTGGTATCGGGAAGCTATGTTCGGTACCGTTTCTGTAGAATTACGGAATCTATTATTCAGGACTCCTGAGGCGATAACCGATTATTTAAAACATGAAGCTGAATTCGTGCTGACGGATAGCAGAACAAATGAAATCTATTTCGATGGATATCCGGAGCGTGCTGCTATCCTGAAACAGGATTTTGAAGAAATTTCCTCCACTATAAACGAAACTGCAGGAGATACGTACACCCTTTACCGTCGGCGCTAACGCTTGAATATCCACACGTACGGGAGGCCGTTGATAGTGACAATATGATCGGGTGTTTTGTTGCTCTGCAGATAGTTATTTACAATATCTGTTTCAGGGGCGTCGGCACCTCGTTCAAACATGGACCGATATATTACTACATAGTCAGCGTTAGAGTCGTCGATGTGCGTTATAGGGTCAACCTGGCCATTGTAAAAGTATTGGAACACGCTTCCGTAATATGACAGTACTTTAGCTCCTGGATGATTCGTTTGTATCCATGCAGCAGCTTGTTCCAACCCTTCCCCCCAGCCGAGCTTATGCTGTGCCTCAATCGGATATAGTCGGTTATACTGAGCCAAATAATAGGGATATAAGCGAATATCGTCGATTGCTAAATATGCAATTGGAATCGCAATTGCCAGTAGAGCCCATCGTTTTGCGTATCGAAGGCCAAGGGGCGCGGCGATTACTAATGTCAGCATTGAAAATAATACATATCGATCGCTTTTATCTGATCCAGTATTCAAAACGAATGCAAATATCGCCCCTGCGAACAAGAAGAATGTTACGGTAGCAGCGTGTCGAGATTTTCTGATATTCTTTAGTTGCCATAATCCAAATGGCAGCAATAGTGCTACTGGTACGGACATGCGGAAGAATATTTCTCGCGCATAGTACCAGGAGGCAGACGTCGTTTGCTGTTCTCGTGTTCCTTCGGTATGCAGAGTTGCTCGGGTGAACAGCAAGTTCCACACCTTATCGGCATGAAACCATAGCGCTGGCCAAGCAATGAATACGGACAGTGCAAACACCCCTATCCATAAGCACGACAATCTAACAAGAGTTCTGAGTCTATGATTCTTCTTCCAATTTTTCCATACAATAATTGCCAATGCTGTTGGAATAAGGATGATGGCAAATATTTTTGTGAGCAGCGCGAATGCTCCAAAGATGGCGCTTGCAATAATATATCTTCGCTGAACACGGGGTGTTATAAATGCACATAACAGGCTGGCGATAGATGCAAGATAGAACAATGCGAGCAGTGCATCCGTGTGAGCTATTCTGCTATGTGCGATTAAAAACGGATCGAGTGCAAGAAAGAATCCTGTAATGAGTCCCCAGCGCTTGCCGATGAGCAGTATAAGAAAATAGGTAATAATGACAATAAGGATGCTTGTTGCAAGCGCGATTGCTGTTTGGGCAGCTGCAAGGGATCGCCATGGGGTAGAAAATCCAATGAGCCAGGTTGTGGTAACGCCTGGCTGGCCTGCTATGAGCGTTCGTTCAAAATTCCCTACAGAAAGACCGTTTATAAATGTTGCTCCTCGAGACATCCAAAGAGGCTCATCTGTAGTAAGGATATGGCCTAATCCGACGAGGCGGGGAATAAAGACTGTTGATAGGAATATGAGGCCCACTATATATTTCTTTGTGCGCTGATCCAGAAATTTCATATGATTGATGCTGGCGACTATTTTCGCGCAACTGCAATAAAATGCAATGCGAATATTTTTTTCTTGTCGCTATGATTATCGAGCAAAATTGCCATTTCCCCAGTGATTTTGCTTATTTGAAATACGATTGGCCATACAAGTGGAATGTGATATGTCATTCCGACTGCCGTTGTTGCAATAATTCCTTGCAAGAACGAAAACAAGCTGCCAGAGGGTTCAAGATGCTCAACGGTGAATCCTACGCGTTCGAGCAATGTTCGAAGTCCATACTTCGTGTATCGATAGAAATCATTTGGTTCGTTGTGCAGATACATAAGGTGGGGAATGGAGATCACCAGCTTTCCTCCCGGTTTGAGTACTCGATAAATTTCTCGCAACGCTTTTTCTGGATCGGGAACATGCTCCAGCACCTCTGCAGAAAGGACGGTATCGAATGATTCGTCTGCAATTGGCATGTCTTGAATATCGGATTGGTAATCTAGCTCTGGGTGAGTATTGAACACATCCATGCTTTTATATTCCTCGCAAAAAGGAAGCACCAAGTGGCGGTAAGAAAGTTTGCCAGCCCCTGCATCAAGTAATTTTCCGCGAATATTTTCTTTATTGAGAATCTTTTTAAAGTCTACTAAGAGGGAATATCCAAGAGCGCTTCGTTCCCAAAAGGCATCAGAGCCGGACAGATTGTCAGAAGATTTGCTCCAATTGCTTTTAATCTTGTCATACATTGCTTGAGCATATCATGTGATTTTTTTAAAAAAAAGCCCAACGAGCTACTGTCTTTATCCCGGATGATTTGATATTATGTTTTTATGAATTCAAGTACTGTTCGGTTTTTTAGCGTATTGGCTGTAGCGTCCTTCCTCCTCCATCTCTTTTTAATTCCCCAGCTCAATATCATCGAAGATGAGAGCGCATATATGCAAGACGCTGCTCAGATTACAGCCCACGTGCTCCCATTTCGAGATTTCGGCGGAACGAAGGGGCCGTTGTGGCTCGTCATCTTCCATGGATGGCAAAGCGCGTTCGGCCATTCCCTTCTTGCGACGAGACTCTTTTCTTCTCTCGCCCATATCGCGTCGATATTCTTACTATGGTATTTCATCAAAACATTTCGTGTTTCAGATAAAGTTGCATACATTGCTACCGCATTGTGGGGGTTGTCTCCGGTTGTGGTGAGCTTAACTACCAATATTACGCATATTCCACTTGAGTTGGTATGCGTCTTTGCTGCGTTCCTGTGTCTTCGGCAGGCGCGATACCGATACTTCTTTTTGGCCGGCCTACTGCTATTTGCTGCGCTGCTCATGAGGGCTACTGCCATCGCCTTTATTCCTTCTGCGCTTATCCTCATTCTCATTCGTACCGACAGGTGGGCAGTATTGTGGCGCGTTGTTGTGGCCGGATTGATAGCTCTTCTTGCTACGCTTGCTGTCGTATATCCGCTCTACGGTTGGCCAAAAACGGCATTCTTCTTTAATGCGGATGCGACGCTGATTGCTAATAAACAACGAGCTGTATACGCAGTATCTCAAGGCTCCATGTTTGATATGATCTATCAGGCTATTCAACCGCTTAGGGATGATGGACTAAGCATTCTGCTACCGGCCCTTTTATTGCCGTTGGTGCTTATATGGAAAGCAATTCGAAAGACGCAATTTCCTGCAGGGCTTGTTATGTTAATTTTAGTTTGGATAGGAAGTTTTCTTGTGTTTTATAAAGGATGGGGAAGATCTCCTACGCCATTTTATCCGCTCGAGTCAATTGCCGCGTTATGCATTGCGGCTGCACTTTCCATAGAGCAAGTGCTTGCCTGGGGTGAGAGGTTCAAATATAAGCATCTGGTTTCCGATGCATTGCTGATATTATTTGCAGCAAATATATTACTTACGTTTCACACTATTCCCGATCATCAGTATCGCGGTACGGTTGAGGTTTCGGCTGCCGAAGATGTTGCAAAGTACCTGAAAGAAAATGTTCAGCCGGGAGAAAACGTATTTACTGCTCAGCCAGTGTTCGTATATTTTGCAAACCTGCCTCTATACGGAAGGTGGACGCATCCCGGATGGTATCTCTCTGAGCGCGCAGGATATTTGCCTACAGAAATCAGACGGGTATTTTTCCCCGATATGGATGTTCTTACGAAAAAAGTTGCCAAAGATGTGACATGGATCGTTCTGGATTGGCGTACGCAAGATGTGTACTTCAACGAAGGAAATCCGAAGACAGAAGGGTTGCGAACTCTTCTTGCAACGAAGTTTGAAGATCTCCAGCAAGTTTCGAATTCCGCCTCTCGCGATATTCACATCTATCATAGGATTAAAAAATAGCACTATATGAAATACTTGATAGTAAAATATCTTTGCGTGAGCGTTATAGGTGCATCATTAAACTATTTCGGTGGGGTAGTGTTAAGTGACATTATGGGCATCAAATATTACATCGCAGGCGTCATTGTGCTTCCGGTATCGTTTTGTATCGGTTTTGTGCTGAATAAGTATTGGGTATTTAAAACTCCAGAAGTCGTAAACGATAAATAAAATTATTATTTCGTTTTATATATCCAAACGTACTGTTCTCCATTGAGAGTTATTATTTTCTCCGGCGTCTTTGAGGCATAGTCTTTCAATACTTTTGTTTCCCAACGTTCGGGAGCTCTGCCTTCCATTGTCCTGTACAGCACCACATAATCTGCGCCTATTTCTTCTGCAGATTCTTTTCCTAATCGTTCTGCCGAGGTAAATTGTCCTTTGAAATGATAGGCGAATGATCCTTCGTAGTAGGCGGCAACAAGGAGATGTTCTGCATTTGGTTTGGTATTTAAGTAGTACGCTGCAAGATCAAGCCCCTCGCCCCATCCCATCGTGCGCCCTTGTGCTACGGAGGAGAATAAGGGGTTTCTATATGCAAGAAGATAAGGGTGCAACCTGATTGCCTCATGTGCTTGAAAGCCTATTCCCGTAATGCACACTATGAGAATGATGTTTTTTAGATATTTTTGCTTTGCCATGGCGTACGCTGTGGCAATAGAAAGCGTTGTGAGAATATCGAAGCCCAGAAAGACGGGGAGCATGTATCGATCTCCTTTTTTGATGGAATACTGAATTTCAAGGAAGAACATAATGCAGTATGCGATGCCCAGTATGAGAGGCAGGCGATATTTGCTCTGCTTCCATAATGCTACGGGAACAAGGATGATTCCGATGAGCTGCAGAGGAGTTGTCCATAGCAAGAACGCTTGCGGATACCACCATGGCCCTAATGCGTGCACCTGCTGAGTGAAGTGTTCTGTGGTAAAAAATGTACGGCTGCCTTGCCATACGTATTGAATATTTGTAATGAGAGTAGGGAATATAAGAATTGCTGCGCCCAGCATGCAAGAAATGTATATTACTATACCTTTTTGTAAGTCTTTCCAAGAAATATTCTTTGATGCAAGCGCAATGATATTTGCTATCACAAAGTAGGGGAGAATCCCAAATGCGGAAAGTTTTGATAATAGGGCAAGGGCGGTAAATACTCCTGCCCACGCAATATCACTTGATCGTTTTTCTTTTATCCACAGAAGATGTTGCAGAAATGCTGCGATCATAAATATGCTCAACAGCGCGTCCATCGCGAGCACGCGCGAGTGGGCAATGAGCATGGGGTTAAGCGCCAGTAAAAATCCGCCTAGCAGCGCTGGGGCATCTCCCCATAGTCTTCTGAGGAGATAGGATAAATACAGGATAAATACTCCAACAAAGAGCGCCAGGGGCAATCTTTTTTCGCCCCAGGTTGGCGCATCTATGGTTGCTGCGGCAAGCCATTGGGTCGTAATCCCCGGATGGGGTTGTTGATATAAGCCTTTAAAATCACCTGTTTTGAGCGCTTCTTTAAACCCTATCGTATTCTTTTCCCACTGAGTTTCATCGGGGGATGTAAAGGCATCAAGCGTGGCAATTCGAGGCACGATTGCGGTTAAAATAAGGAGGAGATATAGGCTATAAAAAAGACGGTTATTCATGTGGACAGTATATACCAAATTAGTGCATACTGTGATTTATGGATGTACGAGAAGCATACGCACACTATCTATCAACCCACTTTGGACGATCGGGGCGTCAGGAGGACGAGAGTTTTTTATTTCAAGAACGGTACTTTAAGAAAAACTATTTGCCGTATCTTCCGAAAGATAAGAATGCCCGAATTATTGATTTGGGAACGGGATTAGGGCACGTGCTCTTTTTCCTCAAGCGTGCAGGATATAACAATATTTTAGGAGTTGACGTGGGCCACGAAGTGATTGAATTTTGCCACCAACATAAGTTCCCCGTAGTAGAAGAAGAAATTGTAACGTGGCTCAAGCAGAATAAAGAATCTGCAGACGCATTGGTGCTTAATGACGTATTGGAACATCAGACGAAGCCTGAAATGTGGGCGATGCTTGAGGCGATGCGTGCTGCGTTAAAGCCCGGAGGAGTTGTGCTAATCAAGGTTCCGAATATGGGAAACCCTCTATTGGGAAACGACAGCAGATATTTGGATATCACTCATCAGAATGGATTTAACGAAAACAGCCTTCGCCAAGCGCTCTTCATGGCAAAGTATTCCAAAGTATTAGATGTGATTGGCCCGGATATTTATGTAACAACCGACCCCATTGTTAATATTACTTGTCGCGCAATTGCGTTTGTATTAGATAAAATATTTTACGCAATTTTCAAGTTTTACGGACGTACGGATACGAAAATCTTCCGAAAAAACATTCTCGCTATCGCGCAGAAATAGCCTGCTTATAGGCTTTCGTAATCCGATCTGCTACAGAATCCCACGAGTAATCTTGGACTGCTTTTTCTCGAACGCTGGCAGCTAACGCTGTGCGCTTGTCGTCATTTTCCAGAAGCGTAATCATCGCGTTTGCAAGGCCGGAAGGATTTTCCAGGTTGTATACATAAATGCCAAGGTCTCCGAGTATTTCTCGATTGAGAACAGAGTCAAATGCGATCGTTGGAAGCCCCGCAGCCATGTAGTTATATATTTTCCCATTTGCTTCGGTTTGGGAGCGCTTGGGTGCAACTGCAATGTCCCCTAAGCGTAGATACTTTGGAGCATCTTCGTACACAACTCTTCCGGTTATCCTGACTACGTCACGTAGGCCCATTTCTTGCACTCGTTGTCGATAGTGTTCTTCGTTCGGGTATCCCATCAAAAGAAGGAATGCGTTGGGAACTTTTTTAAGCACTTCCGGAAATGCTTCCAGCAATATATCCACTCCTTTATGAGGAGATAATCCGCCCAAATAGACAATCACTTTTTTCCCTGAGGGAATTGCAAGATCGTGAACCAATTTCGGATCGCGATCTCCCGGGGTGAATACTTCCGTGCTTACTCCGTCGTATGCAAGAAATATATTCTTCGGAGAAACGGCAAACTGACGTTCTAACTCATCTTGCATTTCCGTTGATTGAACAAGCGCGGCGTCTGCTAAGTGGTCGATTGCTCGTTCAAGTCCGTACCACATGTTTTTCATCCAGGTTGTTTTGACCAAGGGGAAGTTATGGGCGATCAATTCCCCTGTAAGGCTTCCTTGCATGTCAAAGACCAAGGGAATACCGAGTATTTTTTTTAGCATCCAGCCTAGCACGGCGCCTTCATGGAGGTGGGCATGGATCACGTCTGGTTTAAAGCTTCGTGCCGTTTTCCATGCGGTAAAGAATAAGAGTGGATCTACATAAAATTTGTGCCAAGATGGGCCCGGCCCAAGCTTTTTGTACCAGGGCACGGTAGTAGTTCGAACGATATCCAAGCCTTTTAAATCGCGGCCCAAATGATATGTTACTATTTTTACTTCATACCCCTTTCTTTGTAGCGCATATGCCTGTTCCGCAATATGCATATGGCATCCCCGATCGGCGAAGAATGGGGTGGGGGCTACTACGAGAATGCGGCGAGGCTGATTACGAGACGGTTCCATATGCTTCAGATTAGCGGATATTTCGAATATCGTATATTTCTACCCGAGGCCCTGCGATATGCCAAAGCTGAGGAGAGATGCTGTATACTTTCTTTCCCTGGGTACGGATTTGATTGTAAAAAGCTTGGTAGGATGCAGTTGTTTCCGGAAATAGTTTTACTGACGTTGGGTCAAAATACCGATCAACGATCCTGCTATCCATTGCAATGTACTGCACTCCTTTTTCTTGAGTCCAATAAGAAAGAGGCTTTGCTCGATCATGGGATACCTCGGGGTCTTGGGCATTAAAATTCGCATACACTTCATCTATTCGAACTGTTTTGTAGTTCGGATCGCTCCAATCCAGAAGCCGAATGGGGGTGTGTTGGAGAATAATGCTTTCATGCGGAATATTCGCAAGAACCCACGCTACGGCTTTACTGTGTGTTGACCCCCCAGCATATGCAGCATCGAATCCTGCTGCAAAATATGCGGTATATAGAAGAAAGCTAATCGTGCCAATCCAAATAGCATACGTTGCTATTTTTATACGTGAGTATTTTTTCAAGAGTGCGTCGATTGCGTATGCAGCTAATAGCGTAAGTAGGGGAGTGAGTGGTAATAGGCGCTTTACTGCATAGAGCGGGAGACGGCCGATGATTGCGAGATACATGACGATTGAGGAGCCTCCAAGAATAACGAGAAGCGCCCAGTTGCGTGTTTTAATGAGGAGAAGGATGCCTACAAGCGCTAGAAGTATAATAACCGGAGTAGCCTCCCACCACAGCCCGGATACCGTAAACGGCAAGCCCCAATCCGGAGACGATGTGGTAATCGGCCATATATAATCAGGGCGGGTATACCCTAAATCGCCTGCCGATCCTCGAAGTTGCAATTGATGATAGATTGCGTAACTTTCTTTCCATTTTAAAAGCGTATACGGGGTTGCGCACGCAAAGCTGATCGGAATCAAGAGGATTGCGAGGATCAGCTTTTTAGAAACAAGTGACGATATAGCAGAAGTTTTAGTTTCTACGCTCCGCATAATGTGCGCCAGGACGATGGCTATTCCTATGACAAACCCGGTATAATGAGTTGCTCCGCTTATACCGGTAAGAATTCCTGCGAGAACATACCATTTCATCGTTCCTAATTTCCATATTTGCAGTGCAGCAAAGAGTGCGCATGTGGCAACGAAGGTCAGCGGAATATCAACGTGCGCGTAGTGAGAATATTTCACGTGGAGAGGCAAAAATGCGATAAGGAGCGCAGCGATAAGACCAAGCCTCGGACTAGAAATTAATTTGCCTATTTTCCATACGACATATAACGTCGCTGTTCCGATAATTGCTGTCACAATGCGCGCGATGAGCGTATATATGTCTACGGACGTATCGGCGCTTGGGTACGGCATGTGCATCAAGGCAGGGGGAAGAAAGGCTACTCCGAGTATATAGTGATAGAAATGGGGATAGTATGATCCTTTTGGATACAACAACGGTACCTGTTTACCTTGAGCAAGCAGCACGGACGGAGTAATGACCTTATTTTCATCTGTATATATTTCATGGTTGATTCCCCACAGCCGTATAAAAAGCCCAACTACCAGAATGCTAGCGAGAAGTATATTCATGAAATGGTATTTCTTTTGCGTATCTGCCATACTGGCATCAGTATATATGATTACTTCACAGCGCACGATTATTTTGATTCCGACCTATAACGAAGCCGAAAATATCGGTCTTATCCTTCGTCAAATTCAATCCGTGGATCCTGGCTTTAACGTATTGGTGTTAGATGACAATTCTCCTGACGGGACAGCGCAGGTTGTGGAAGCATTTCATAAGGAGCATCCACCTGTTTCTGTATTAGTACGCACGAGCAATAGGGGGTTTGCTCAGTCATACCTCGATGGATTCAAGCGAGTATGTGCTGGAAGCGAATATGATGCCGTTATTACTATGGATGCTGATTTCTCGCATGAGCCAAAAGAATTACCGGAACTTCTTACGCTTTTAAATAACGGTGCAGATGTTGTGATCGGTTCTCGCTATGCAAAGCATCAGAAATTTCCGCATATTACATTGTGGCGCCGCATGATGAGCCGATTTGCAAATGGGTATGTTCGCACGGTGCTTGGTATGCCAATCAGCGATTGCACTGCCGGGTTTATCGCGATGCGCACAGAGGCTCTTCGATCATTGAATATGCAAGGCATACGGACAGAAGGATACGGATTTTTATTTCAGCTCAAGTACCGTGCCTATAAAAGCGGCCTTCGTTTAGCGGAACATCCGGTAGCATGGCCTGAGCGGCATCAAGGCAGCTCAAAAATGAATTTGAAACGGATATTCGAATCCTTCCTGTTGCCGTGGAAGATTAAATTCGGCTCTTAAGCAGCTTCAACTATTTCGAATTGAGGAAGTGGAACGATAAATTTTCCGCCTGCGTTGAGGTATTCCGCTTCTCGTGATTTGAATTCAGGTAAGAAATGCCACGGTAATATAAGGAAATAGTCTGGCTTTGCTGCTCGCGCTTCTTCTTCTGAGATGATAGGAATAAGCGTGCCTACCGTTTTCTTGCCCCATTTATCAGGATTTCTCTCGGCGGCAGCCGTAATGACGGTATGATCCAGTCCGAAGTATTGCAAAAGAGTGTTTCCTTTGGTGGATGCTCCATACACATATACCGTCTTTCCTTTTCCTGTTTCTTCCTTGATGAATGATGTGACCTTTTCTTTAATATCTTGCACTCCTTGCGCAAAGTCGTTATAGGGCGCTAATGTATCAAGCTGCATTGTTTTTTCTTGATTGCGAAGAGCGCCTACGCGATCTGCCGCTCCTTCAAATGGTACGATATTCGTATTTTCCTTGTGCGTAATATAGGTACGATAGCTACCACCATTTACGTCGTTTAATTCTACGTCGATAACTTTCAGCTCGTGGCGCTCTAAAAGATTTTCGAGCGATAGCAGGGAGTAATATTCTAAATGTTCATGGCAGATGTTATCGAAAATGTTATCGAGAAGCATGCTTGGTAAATATGCCATTTGAATGATCCACAATCCGTCTTTATCAAGGCATGCAGCAGCATCTGAGGTGAATTTGTTTGGATCCTCCAGATCATAAAACATCGCAATACTGGTAATGACTTTTGCTTTTTTGTTATTTGATGCCTTTAAAAATGGTTCAGCAGAGAAAAAATCATTGATAACGGTAATATTCGGATCTTGCGCATAGGGCATGAGGTTCGTTGCAGGTTCAAATCCGATGCGCTTTAAATCTGGGGTTTCGTACGATTTTAATAACGTATTGTCGTTGCTGCCGGTGTCAATTACATAATCCCCAGTCTGGAGGTTGGCAAGCTGTGAAGCTTTTGTTGAAATATCCTTAAGGGCATCTTTCATGGTTTGATTAATTCCGGAGCGATACCAATAATTTCTGTACAGCGATCCTTGATCAGCAGTGTGTTTTAGTTGCAATAATCCGCATCCGCCTTCAGCAGCATTGCAAATAACAAGTTCCAATGGAGCACTCGCATTTTCTGTCATGGAGTCTACGAAATCTGAAATATATTGATTTCCTAACGAGAGCACGGGGGATAGGGAATCGCTATTGCATACTCGGCAATTCATTACGACACGTACAGGAGCCTGCTCGGATGTTTGTACATTCGTTTTGTTCTTTTGAGTAGCCATTGTAATATTGCTTTTAGTATTCCATGAATAATAAAACTGAGCAAATTTGGGACGATGTGTGGCAGACTGGCGCTTCTGGCAATTTTATAACGACCATGCGCAAGATATATAACACCATGCTTGGGAAGCTGGTATTGCCTCATGTATCCAGCGAAGGAAGAACGCTAGAGCTCGGATCCGGAACGGCCCAGCTTACACTTATGATTGCTCCGCATATCAAAGAAGCGGTAGGGCTTGATATTTCATCAGAAGGGCTTGCCATTGCGTCCCGAGAACGCGATCGGCTCGGCATTAAAAACGCTACGTTTGTAAAAGGGGATGTTCAAGACGTTCCGTTCAACCAAGAGTTTGATGTTGTGTGGAGCGCGGGATTAATTGAGCACTTTTTCGATCATGACATCGATATCGTTAGGCAACATATTAAGGCGGTAAAGCCGGGAGGAGTTGTGGTGATGAGCGTTCCGTACGCATATTCGCTCCATAGCCTGCATTATGCTCTCACTCGCCCAGCGCTTACTCGTCGTTTCTGGCCCTGGTCGCAGGAGCTGCATTTTCAAAAGTTTTATTCCAAACAAGATTTAATACATCTAGCAAAGCGGCTTGGATTGCCTTATAAAGTATATTTCTTGCGCCCCTGGATGCTAGGATTGCCATTGGGGATTATTGTGCTAGAGATTCGGAATACGAAATAAGGGGTTTTATTGCTGTTTCTCAGAAAGCTCAGTACAATCGCAGAATATGGATCAGTCTTCACGAAAGCCGAAAGTCATTGTTCTAGTGCCTTCGTATCGAGCCGGGAAGCATGTGGTGGAAACGTATAACAGAATACCGAAAGAGGCTGTAGATGACATTATTATCGTAGATGATGCATCTCCCGATGATACGTTCGAATATGCAAAAACGTTGCCTGCAAAGGTATTTCGAAATGAAACAAACAAAGGATACGGAGGAAATATGAAAGTGTGCCTGCAGAAAGGGCTTGATGCAGGAGGAGATATTTTTATTGAATTGCATGGAGACGGACAGTACGATGCAATGGATATTCCTCGAGCCGTTGCAGCTCTTCGTCCGACTGATGGCATGCTAATAGGAACTCGGGTAATTGCTTCGAATAAAGCGCTCCATAATGGGATGCCGCTCATCAAGTACGCGATGAATAAAATATTAACGTTTATTGCAAACGTTTTATTGGGCAGTAATTTAACAGAGTTTCACTCCGGATTTCGCGTATATACTCGGAAGTTCTTAGAGACAGTCGATTTCGTCCATGATTCCGATGATCACTTGTTTAGCTTTGAAACAATCGTCCAGGCATTGAAAGCCGGCTTTACAGTGGCAGAAATTCCTGTTGTTTGCACGTACTATGACGGGGTAACCCAGATGGGTCTCCGCAAGGGGGTAAAATATACGCTCGAAATGCTCGGTACGGTACTTCTTTTTTCGATTGGAGTCCGCAAGAATTGAATTACAATCCGCCCTTATATATAATTGTTCGCATATGCCAAGAAAGCTTCCCTATGCGAAAGCCGTCATTACTGGAAGCACCGGTTTCGTCGGAGAGCGTTTAATGCTCGAATTGGCCTCCCGCGGAATTGAAGTCCACGGGCTTGCACTGGGAAAAAATAAAAATCTTGCTAAGGTGCGGGGCATTCATATGCACATAGGAGATATTACGGATAAAAAATCGATGCAACGCTTTATGAGAAAAGTCCGTCCGGAAGCTGTGTTTCATCTTGCTGCATACGGCACGTTTGTGAACGAGCAAGATGTTCAAAGAATGATTGATGTAAACATTAAAGGTGCTTCCATTCTTCTGGAAACCAGCAGGGAAGTTGGCTGCAAGGCATTTATTAGCACAAGTTCCGCGAAAGTGTATGCTACAGGACGCACTCCTATAAAAGAACATCAAGAAATGTTCCCGTGGGACAATTACGCTGTTACAAAGACTGGCGCGGAACTCTTCTGTAAGCTCTATTCCGAAAAACATTCCTTTCCCGTAACAACATTCCGACTATGTCCAGTGTACGGGCCTGGGGACGATCTATCACGATTTATTCCTACTGCAATCGGGGCTGTGATCAATAGCACTCCGTTTACCTGTTCGGTTGGTAGTCTCGTGCGCAATTTTACATATATTGATGACGCTATCGAAGCATTTATTCAAGCATCAAGAAGAATGAAGGGCACATATGAAGTATTTAATATTGGGTATAAAAAGGCCCATTCGTTTAATGAAATTTTAAGTGCTATCCAAAAGGTTACAGGAAAAAAAATGGATATTATTGTTCCCCCGTCGAAGCAATTTGTTGATCATTCGTGGGTGCTCGATATGCAAAAAGCAGAAAAGGTATTGAAATGGAGGGGAAAAGTGTCGCTCATGGAAGGGATAGCTCGGACAGTTGGGTGGTATACTACGAAGGAACTATGAAATTATCTTCTTTCTTCGCGATGCTTACGCGGCCGCGGGTTATGTATATTCTTTTAGAAGCGTGCATCATCCTTTCGCTCGTTGGCGCCGTTGCAGGAGAAAGAACCATTATCGCCTCCCAGCGAAGAATTATGCCGGCAGGGGATGTATTTAATTTTCAAAGCATCGCACGAAATATCCGCTATTTTGATTATCCTATCCACGAGAAACGACTTCCGGGATATCCTCTAACCCTCTTGATTGGTACAGAACTTGGCTTTGACCCAACGCTTACTGGAATTGCTGTAAGTATTATGGCTTCTGCAGGAACAACTGTAGTGCTGTACTTGCTTGGCAGATATTTTAAATGGCCTCGATTACCGCTGGCTGCCGTTCTTCTGCTCACAAGCGTAGCCCCGCAGCTAACTATTAACGGCGTGCGCCCGCTTGCGGACAGTTATTTTCTATTCTTGATTGTTCTATCGGTATATATGGTCACTGCTGCACGAGCAACAAAGGCGTGGGCTATTTGGACAGGACTTATCATCGCGCTGATGGTGTTTACACGATACGAAGGAGGCCCTACTGCAATACTGCTGCTATTGCTGCTCAGATTTAAGATGCCATGGCGCTTGGTTGGAATCGCTTCATTGCCGCTTCTGATTGCCGGGGTAGTATGGCTGCCGGTCTGGAGACACGTGAACGGTTCGTTGAGTGAGTTCGGGTACGCAAAAGATGCGAAGCAAAATGCAAGCATCGAAACCCTCCCGGCTGATTACATGAAGATCGTTGACAGCTCTGGATTTGGGAAAGCTTGGACAATAGCTGACTTGTGGTCAAATGATAAACAAGTGCGTACGGAGGCAGGCCTGTTGTTTTCAGCTCCAGAATGGTGGCTAAGCGTGCTTGCAAGCTTCGGATTTATTTGGATTATTATTTCTCTGCGGAAAAAAGCTGCCCCGCTTCTTGTTGCGTTCATTTTGTATCCTGTACTTCCAGCGTGGTGGTTTACCTATAGTAGGTACGTTGCCCCGATGACCGCCTTTTATTATTTTTGCATGGCTGCAGGAGTGGTTGGGGTATGGCAAATTGTGCTGTGGATATTAAAGCGGGCGGGTAATCCTATAAAAGTTGCAACTGCTGTCTTGTTAGGATTTCTACTTATTCGTGCAGTGTTTGATGTTTCCCCCATTTTATACAAAGAGGCTGTTGCAAAGGGGCTCGAGAATAATGGAGTAGGATATTCTCTGTATACTGCGCTGCAATCTCTTCGCCATACTCCTGATCGAGTTGCTGTATCTTTCGATTATCTCATGGCCTCTATGATGTTCGGCAGCGTGGACAGCCCCAAAGGCGGACTCAACGAAGGACGAGGAGTGTATCTTTCCAACAAACCGGATGCCACTCCTGCCCAGTTAGCACAATATTTACATGATAAGAAGATAAACATCCTGGTTGATAACGGAGAAAAAGAAGTAGCCCCCGTTGCTGAATATTTGAAAACTCACAACGAGATTGATCATACGCAAACGTTTACCTGGCCGAGACAAGATAAAAAAATCGACACAACATATCTTTATTACCTTAAATAATCACATTCTATGTACAGTGGGGAGCGCATATTGCCGGAAAAAGTATTTAACGTTACATATCAACAGAGTCTTGTAGCATATGAATTTGCAGCAAAGTATTGTGAAGGCAAGACAGTGTTAGATGTTGCATCTGGGGAAGGATACGGAACATCGGTACTCGGAAAGAGCGCTTCTCGCGCAGTGGGGCTTGATTATAACAAGGCAGCTATCGATGAGGCTCGAAAAAACTATGCTACTGACACCGTTTCATTCGTTCAAGGCGACCTTCTCAATGCGCCAAGCGTGCTGAACGGGGAATTGTTCGACGTAGTGTGCTGTTTCCAGACAATTGAGCATGTGTATAATCACGATGATTTTCTCAAATCGCTGATGGCTGTAACAAAACCGGGAGGATTAATCCTGGTAAGCACGCCTAATACAAATATGTTTCATAGCTTCAACCCCTATCACGTTCATGAAGTGGATGATGCGGAGATGAGAGATTTATTTGCTCGACATTTCAAAGAATCTACATTATATGGAGTGTTTGGAGATGAAAGTATTCTGCGGTACAGAACGGGGAAGCAAAAAATTTCCGATCTTATTCTTAGAATTGATTTCTTGAAAGCGCGCGATTGGATGCCAAAACCGCTGCTTAGGGCAGTGTATGCATTCGTATCACTTTTCTTGATTAAAAAAATAAGTTTCTGGAAGCACTCGAAAGAAGTGATGCGAGTAACTACGAAAAACTTTCGCGTAAGCGAAGAGGATATTGAACATAGTCTTGATTTTATTGCCGTTGCAAAGAATATATGAGTGAAAAGCGTGTCGTATGGATGCTGCTGATAGCCGCTATTTTTTTGCCAAGACTAATCGGTGCTGACTATTTTTTTATTCAAGACGAACAGCCATGGATTGACCGCTCTCAGACGTACTGGAATGCGTTGTCCTCGGGAGATTTTGTAGGGGCTGTTCAATACCCGCTATCAAATCATCCCGCAATTTCTCTCATGACCGTAGTGGGGCCGGTAATGAATCTGTACGGCACGTACCATGGCCTTCAGGGAACGTATGCCGATTGGCCCGTTGATGATAAGCGGGAAGCTGCAGTATGGGCGCGATACGCATGGGGTATTGCATGCAGTATTGCGCTGCTTGCTCTCGTAAGAGTCGTAGCCAGTATGCAATTATTTAAAAACTCGAGATGGGCAGCAGGGCTCGTTGTTGTGCTATTCGGGTTGGAGCCGTGGATATTAGGAATTTCTCGCACGGTAAGTGTTGACGTTTTAATGAGTATAGGGGTGGTTGGCATGCTCGTATCTGCCGTTGTTGCTTTCGAGCGCAAAAATAGATTATGGGTTTGCATATCCGGCGCTTGGTTTGCATTAGCTTTTATTTCAAAATCGCCCGCGTTAATTACTGCGCCCATTGCGTTATTGCTCGCCAGCTTTGTTCCAGGTTTTTCAATGCGCGAAATGGGAAAACGCTCAATAGCATGGATAGGAAGTGCGTATTTTTCAATGATTATTTTATGGCCCCCTTTTCTCTTTCATCCAATACAGCGGCTTATTGACGTGCTTGCGCGCGCAGAACTTCATTCTACGGTTCAGGAAGTTTATTACTGGCCAGGGGTTCATCCTCCGTTATTTATTTTCACCCTATCTGCATTCGCAACGATTGGATGTTTGCTATATATCTGGAATCGTCTGGCGGAAGTAAAGCAAACAGGTTGGAATTTTTTTGCATTAGACATCGTATTATTGGCAGGTGTGTGGCATGGCCTCGTACTGCTGTACTTGCATGGCGATCAGGCTCGAAAAAATTTACCAGTACTAGCATTGCTTGCGTTTATTGGAGCAATAGGCTGGGTATGGGTATTGCAACGGCGCAGAGTTGCAAAACCATTCATAGTAATAGGGCTCATCATCTTGCAAGGCATATTTATGTGGCCATATTTTCCGCATGTCATAAGTTCATATAACATTCTTTTCCCCTCAGTGGGCGGGAAGAGACTATTAGTTGACGTAGGTAATAGCTCCCGCCTTATTGCTGATTATATTAATAGCAGCAATCCTAAAGAAGTATTTGCGATACCGATGGATAGCTTAGTTGTTCCTTATTTGGATAGCAACAAGAGGGATGCAATACGCGGGTTTCCCTCAGAGGGCTACCTGAAAAATCTTGATCCTGCGGTAACAAAGATTATTATACCGATGAGTTTTCCTGCTCGAGTCAATTTTGATCCTACTACCAAGAATATTTTAAAAGATTTGGCTTCGTATAAGCCTGAAAAGACACTCTTTATTCGAGATATACCGATGTTTTATGTATACACGCTTCATCCAATAGAATATACTTTACAGCATGAAACAGGCATATAGAGACCATGTTTTTGCAATCCTATTATTTGGATTGCTTATTGTATGTATGACAATGCCGGTCGTACTTCATATGACCACCGCTGTGGCGGGAATTGGCGGAGATCCATGGCAGACCATGTGGCGTTTTACGGAAAAGGGGCAACAGGGGTTTGGTGGTTTTATGGGCGACGTATTAGGCAAGGGTGATCCGCAATTAGTTAATCTTTCCGTATGGCCGTGGATGCCAATTCATGCAGTGCTCGGAGAACCTACTGGATACAATACGATATTTCTTCTAAATTTCTTGCTTTCTGGATATGCAATGGCTTTGCTCGTTAGCATGCTTGTAAAAAAGCCTATTTTTTCTCCCGCACCCATTATGGCGGGGATTGCATACATGTTTGCGCCATATCATATTGCCCACAGTCTGGGGCATTTCGGGGCTATGCAATTGCAATGGGTTCCATTTATTCTTGCCGCAACGCTTTCTTACATGAGAAATAAGAACATATGGAAAGTTGTATTAGTAAGTATGTTAGTAGTCCTTCAGGCGTGGGAAGAACACCATTACGCCCTTTGGCTTGCGGTATTTGCGCTGATTGCGGCAGTGGTATATTGGCCAGCGCTCCGGGAAGCCTTCTCCGGCCAAGCACGGACGAAATCGCTAGTCAGCAGTATTGTTTTTATGGCGATCATACTCCTGGGAGTTGTTATTCCGAATATTCCCACGGTAAAGCTTGCAGACTCGGATTCTTCCGCGCTAGCACTTGGCATCGATCAAACGACAAGATTTTCCGCAGACGTATTCGCCTTTATTACTCCGGCGCCGTTTCAGCCAATTTGGGGAGGCGTGTTTAATAATTTGTTTGGCCAATACTTTACAGGGAACACGGCAGAGTCCGTACAATATATTGGTATCGGCATATTAATTGCCGTTCTCTTTTTCAGGAAACATATTCCGCTATTGCAAAAACGGCTATGGTTTTGGACGCTTATTATGTTTGGAATCATTTCACTGGGGCCGGTACTTCACGTATTCGGACATGTAACTGCTATTTTGTTGCCATATGCGCTCTTGGCAAAATTGCCCGTATTTTCTGCAATCCGAACAATTTCTCGTGCCGGGGCCTTCGTTACTATCGCCAGCTGCGTATTGTTCGGATGGGTAGTTGCCACGAACTACCATAGGCTGCGAACGTCATATATTATCAGCGGATTTTTGTTATTAGACTTTTTATTCATTCCGTTTCCGATGCAATCCGCTGTGTTGTCTCCGGCATATAGCATGCTTGCATCTGTTCCGGGCAGCAACATCGTTGAAATACCCGCGGCGACCAACTATGTAGCGGCATCGCGATCGCTGTATGGCGAGACAATCGATCATAAGCAGGCAATCGGAAATATTGCCCTTGAACGCGGACAAAGTCAGGATGCATTTAATCTTGCAAAATCAGTGCCTGCTATTCGTCAACTACTATACCTGCGAACAACGGAGCTAGAACAAGACAGGCCCGAGTTCTTTACGCAAGACTTAAGAGAAACACTCCCGGATGCCATGACATGGCTTGATGCCTCTGCGATTTTGCTGCATACGGATTCCATTTCTCCCTCACAAAAAAATGCTGTGGAAAGATTTCTCGATGATCAAAATATATTTTCCAAAACATCATTCGGAGATGCTGACGTATATATCCGCAATACACATACAAGCAGAAATACAGACGGCGTATTCTTGGTTCGCGGCGATGGGTTTGAAAATGTCGGCTATGATCCTAAGCGCCTTGCTACATTTGCGGAAGTGCCTCGTGAGGCAACGGTTACTCTGGTGAACATAACAAACAAGCCCGTGCGAGTCGAGTTGTCATACAGCACGCCGAGCGAATCGCAAGATTCTCTCATCCTTCGAGATAATCACGGGGACATTCTTGATAAAGCCAATATTACCGTTCAGCCCGGGCAAATGAATGTAATATTTAAAAATACCGGGAACGCAAAGGCTATTATAGCGAACCCAGTGATGATCGTTACGGCTTTATGAATATTCTCTTTATAAATTTTGAGTATCCGCCCTTGGGCGGCGGAGGCGGAGTAATGACTGCGCAAATTGCTGAAGAACTTGCAAAGCACAATACAGTGCATGTCATTACGACAGCGTTTCGAGATACGAAAAAATATGAATTTGCAGATGGGGTGCACATACATCGCGTTGCCGTTATCGGCAGAACTGCAATGCCGACTGCTACGCTTATCTCCCTCCTTACTTTTGCACCATCCGCATTTTTCCGAGGACTGCAGCTTACAAAAAAGCATGCATTCGATGTTATAAATGCCCATTTTGTTATTCCTTCCGGTCTGCCTGCATTGTTGCTAGCAGGAATCCGCCATATTCCCCTTGTCGTAACTCTTGTCGGAGGAGATATCTACGATCCGTCGAAAGGAATTTCCCCGCATAAGCACGCTTTATTGCGGGCTGCAATCAGGTATATCGTCAGCCGAGCAGATGCGGTGACTGCAATTTCTCAGGATACGAAGCAGAGAGCGATCGAACTTCATGGAGTGAAAAAGCATATCGATGTCATTCCGATCGGATTAGTACTTAATAAAACACCCGCCCTTCCTCGAGAATCTTTAGGATTTACTACGCAAGACTTTGTATGCGTTTCTATAGGTCGGCTGGTACCAAGAAAGGGATACGAGACGCTTCTTGCTGCCTGGAAAGATATCAAAAATGCAAAATTGATTATTATCGGAGATGGGCCAATGAGGCGCGATTTGGAAGAACTTATCCGTCGGTACGAATTATCTGAACGGGTGCGGCTTGTCGGCTCTGTTTCAGAACAAGAAAAATACGGCATATTACGAGCATCTGATTTGTATGTATCGACTGCCCAGCATGAAGGATTTGGCATTGTTTTTCTTGAAGCAATGTCTGCCGGGCTTCCTATTATTGCCGCAAACGATGGCGGCCAGAAAGATTTTCTCGAACATGGCAAACATGCCCTCTTGATTCCGCCCCATGATTCGCAGGCAGTAGTTCGCGCAATCGATGAATTGCATAAAGACGAGACATTGCGAAACGAAATGTCTCGCCGAAATCTTGAAGATGTGCAGCATTACACCATTCACACGACCGCAGGAGCATTAGAAAAAAAATTACTTGAAACGATTACCGCCTATGAACATCGCAATTGAAGCCCGAGCCATACATGCTGCCAGCGGCGGGATAAAATCATACGCTCAAAATATTATTGCCGAGCTGCAAAAAAATCAGGAACTTACTTTAGATATTATAACCGGAGCAAAAGATTCTGCGACACCACTACGTTCGGAACTGCTTGTTCCATATTGGCTCAGCGGGCCAGTGGCAAAGCATGTTCGCGCAACAAATCCAGATATTGCGCACTTTACTAAAGCTGCAATTCCTCATAAAAAATATGTTCCTACGGTAGTCACTATATACGACGTTATTCCTCTTCTCTTGCCTGAAACCCAGTCATTTTTGCGAAAAAAATATTGGCCAAAAACATTGCAATATGCTGCAACACATGCAGATAGCATTATTACAATTTCCGATCAAAGCAAGCAGGATATCAGCAGGTTATTGCATGTTTCGGAATCTAAAATAACTGTTACGACATTGGCAGTTGATGCGACGCACTTTAAACCCTCCCCAATGACTGGCACTGATCCTTATATTCTATTCGTCGGGACGTGGGATGAGCGAAAGAATATAACAACACTCATACGGGCGTTTGAATTAATTGCGGACAAAATTCCGCACATGCTTATAATTGCGGGAAAGCCAGCGCATAAACAAGATGCATCTCAAGCATATGCACAGGCATCTGTATATGCAGATAGAATCAAGTTCCGTGAGAATGTTCCGTATGACGAATTGCCCACCTTATATAGCAATGCTGATATTTTCGTATGGCCTTCCATATACGAAGGATGGGGATTTCCTCCTCAGGAAGCGATGGCGTGCGGGACGCCGGTTATAGTGAGCAATGGGGGATCATTGCCGGAAGTAGTTGGCGATGCAGGGATGATCGTGCCATTTTCTACTGATACATTGCATGACAGGTTGCATGATCAGGATTTTACGAACAATCTTGCAAAACATATGGCTGAATTAATCGGCGATGAAGGTAAGAAAACAATGCTTGCCCAAAAAGGCCTCGCTCAAGCTATGAGGACAACATGGAAAGATGTTGCGGAAAAAACTACTGCACTATATACATCCCTTATAATATGAAAAAAAACATTGCCATTATTACCAATGCAAAAGAAGATTCCGGGGTTGGCTCGCGCGCGCATCAGATTGCAGTACATATGCCCAAAAATGATGATTTCATATTTCATATGGTCATATTAGACGGCGGACGAAATGCGATATCCGTGGACGGGTCAATTACCGGTTCGATAGTAAAATGGCCGAGCATTCTTGGGACAAAAAGCATTTCCTGGATCCGTCTTGCAAAGAATATTCCTGCATTTGACGGATACGATTTATCCAATCAGACGCTCTCTTTTATAGCAAAAACGAAAACACCGTCCATCGTTACGGTTCATGACATTATAGAACTCACAAATCCACAGCATCCGCTTGCAAGACTTATAAACAAGCGCTTGCTTGATGGAGTCACGAAGGCAAGTCACATTATCGCTGTCTCTGAATACGTAAAAAGGGAAATAGTTCGCTATTTTGGAATTTCCGAGCAACAAATATCCGTTATATATAACGGGGTAAGTGAAGATTTTAAACCTATACAAGATTTCAAGAAGACAGTCGGATACCAAGAGGTTGCAAAAAAACTGCGATTGCCGATGGATAGCCCGATAATTCTTTCGGTAGGATCCGACCATCCTCGAAAAAACCTTGCAGCAACTCTGCATGTTGTTGCAAAGCTTAAGGAACAATATCCGAACGTATTGCTTTTAAAAATTGGGGAACCAGGATTGCTCGATGGGAGAAAAGAGTTTCTGCATATGGTTGATGAGTTGGAATTAAAAGACAATATTCGCATACTTGGAAAGGTTTCTCAGGAAATGCTACTAGACGCATACCGCGTTGCCGATGCCTTACTCATGCCGTCGCATCAGGAAGGTTTTGGAATGCCTATACTCGAAGCAATGGCCTCTGGATGCCCTGTAGTATGCTCAAACTCAAGCTCGTTGCCGGAAGTAGTCGGCAATGCAGGTATTATGCACGATCCAGACGATATTGAAGGGTATGCAAAAAGCATTTCGGAATTATTCGAAAGCGGGGGAATCAAAGAATCGTTTATAGCAAAAGGACTGCAGCGAAGCAAGCTGTTTTCCTGGAGTACTTCTGCGGAACAGACATTGGAGCTATATAAAAAATATTTATGAAAATTCTTTTTGTTTCAGCTCAATATCCTCCCGAATCAAAGGGTGGTGGAGAAATTTCAACACATATCATTGCACAAGGGTTAATTTCACTTGGGCATGAAGTACTTGTGGTTACAGACGGAGATCAAAAGGAGCGCAAAGTAGTCGACTCGGTTCCGGTGCAGATGATTCCTTTATTCTTGAGACAGAAACCCCTATTTGAACGCGCACAAAGCACAGCCTCGTACAGAATGTTTAAGCGGGCAATTAAAGACTGGCGCACATACGATATTATTCACGCGCACGACTTCAGAAGCGCACTGATGATATCACATTTAGAATCGCCAAAAGCAGTGGTTACGGCTCGCGACTATGCGCAAATATCCGGCTGCACGAATAATATTCAGTACAACGGAAATATCGAGCAAGGATGCCAAGGATTGCACGAGCTATGGCAATGCCATCGAGTGCATGAAGCATCGCTTGCCCGCAAACCTTTCAGAATTTGGCAATATATGTATAATCGCGGATATCGAAAAAAAGCATTCGCCAGCTTTAGGCATCAGATTTTTATTTCGCACGCAGAAAAAAACGTTATTGCTCAGCATCAAGATGTTGCAAAGCAGCATACGGGCGTTATCTACAACCCGATTGGAAAAGAATATCTTTCGAATCCTCTCGAGCAGGGCGTTTCCGGAAACATATTATATATGGGCCGAGTAGAGATGTATAAAGGCGTTCGATTGCTTTTGGAAGCGTGGAAGCGTGTTGCAAAAGAGTATCCGAAGGCTCACCTGACTATTGCAGGGAATGGAGCGCAACAAAAAGAATATGAACACCTGGCATCGCTATGGGGAATTGGATACAGGACGACATTCCTGCCGCATGTTCCGTATCATCGACTTCGATCGCTTATAGATAAAGCGAGCATATTGATTGCCCCTCATTTGTGGGTGGAGCCTTTTGGCAGAACAATGCTAGAAGGTATGGCGCGTGGAAAAGTTGTTATAGCAAGCAATGTCGGAGGAGCAGTAGAGCTGATCGACAATCAAAAAACGGGAATATTATTTGAACGAGGCAACGTACCCGAACTAGAAGATGCGATTATTCAAGCACTTACCATGGGCAAACTTGCGGTAACTCAAATGGGAAAAGATGCACGAAATGCCGCCGTAGAAAACTTTACACAAGAAAAAATTGCAAAGCAGCACGAGGAATTTTATAAAGAAATGTCTAGAAATAAATAACTGCGCCCCCGGAGGAACGCAGAAGTTCAAAGCCCAATGCCACTACTTGCCAGCCTGTTTTCTTTGCTTCATGCAAATAATGCACAGGCACACGAGAATCACGATCAGCGCCAACCAGTAACGTAGACTTGCAGTGCGGAAAGCATCGATCACGGTTTCCATGGCAGCCCCTTTGAGAAAAGACCAGAACACCCGGAACTATTATAGGACGTATTGCGATGATTTGTCAAGCACTTGCTTTACTGAAATAGCTAGCATCGATGGGTGGGGAGTATTGCCAAAACTGGGCGCTGATTCAGTATTATATACTGGCACTGTTTCCGGAGCTCGCAGAACAACACTATGATGGCTTCTCGGGCCTGTCTGCCGTTCGTCTGTGGGGCCGAAGAGGCTAATTGTTGGGATATCCAGAGCTGACGCTATATGCATAAGTCCAGAGTCGTTTGAAATAAATAGTTTGCAATGCTTCATAATTCCAGCAGTTGTAAGGAGGGGGGCCGTGATATGAAATGCGATTGCCGGCGCCTGTTGGTTTATCATATCTGCAAGTTCTCTTTTTTGCTGCTCTTCATCGCTCCCTCCAAAAATGAGAAATACGCTATTTGGATTCCGTTCATATAAGGCACGCGCAACTTCTGCAAAGCGATCGATTGGCCAGCGTTTCCAGGCAAAACCTTGCGCCGATCCCGGATGAAACCCGATAAAAATAGGAGAGGGGCTGATATTGTAACCGAGTGACTTTAAAGCATGCTGCGCTTCTTGCATGTTGTTTTCTGGAATTTCAAAATCATACGTTTCAAACGTTATAGGTTGATGCAATATAGATCCTGCCAATTCGAGGTTTTGTTCAATATCATGCACGAGAGGTTTTTCAGTAATCGCTTGCGTAAGAAAATTTTTAGCATGCTGCCTGCCTCGAAGCGGGTATGCGTGGCCAATGCGAACTGGAATTCCTGATAAAAATAAGTACAACGCGCTTTTTAGCAATTGGCCTGGAGACAAAACAATGCCCATATCAAAATGATGCGCACGAAGCGTAAGGATATTCTTTATATGCTGCACAACAGTAGTCTTAATGGGCAATTCAATAACACAGTCAATATACGACTGCGCTTCCGCAATGCTCTTTGTACCTCGAGGAGCAACCCATACGGTAATATGCCAGGCAGGATGCGCATCTTTGACAGCTTTTATCGCGGGCAATTGCATGATCAAATTGCCGATTCCCGAAAGAGAAAGGTAGAGAACCGCTTTATGTTCTGAATTCTTCATACAGTGATTGCAGGGTTGCGATGGAATGATCCCATGAGTATGTAGTACGTACCAATTCCGCAGAAAAATCAGTAAGGTGCAAAGCTAGCTGCGGAATTTTAATAATAGAAACAACGTTTTGCACAAGCTCTTTTTTATTGGAAAATAATAGCCCTGCCTTATTCTTAGGAACAACATACGGAATAGCCGTAGATTCTCGGGCTACAATCGGAAGGCCTGCAGCCATAGCTTCTGCGAGCACAATCCCGAATGCTTCGTAGTTTGATGCATGAATAAATACGTCCGCATGCTGAAGAGCTGCTATAACATCCTCGTCGGTGGCTTTTCCGAAATAGTGAACTGCGTCCGCTATCCCTAGCTTTTCAGCAATTATTTCCAATTCTTTTTTATACCCGAAATCTTCACCGATGATAACCAGGCAGGCGTTGGGAATTTGCTTTCGAATTTCGGGCAACGCCCTGACAGTATCTTGCAAGCCCTTAGATTTTGCTATGCGAGAAATTGAAAGAAGAATTGTTCCCGAGATATTTCGAGATAAAAACGGATTTTCTCGTTTTTCGGAAAATAATTTCATATCGACACCCGGCGGAATATGAACAAATCGTTTTACATTGTATCCGGCGCTTATAATCAGCTGTTTTTCATATTCAGATATAACAGCAACGGCATCTGCCTGTTCGAATGTTTTTCGACCGATTAATGCATCATAAACTTTCCAGGCAGGTTTACGCCGAATGCTATTGGTGTAGTAAATGGGATGAAATATAAACGGTATTTTATGCTTATGCGCGTATCGAGCAGTTGCATCCGCTGGCTGATACCAGTATCCGTACGAATGCAAAATATCTGGCTTATGATGACCAATATAGTAATTCAAAGCTTGCAAACGAGGGTATGAAACAAACGGGGTCTTAGAAACAAATAATCGCTGCACATACGCAGGGTCATCGAGCAATGCGTCGGGATTAAGATATGAAATAGGCCCATGTGTGCGCATTGCGCTTGTAAGCACGCGAACATCCATATCCTTTTCAACATCCCGCGTTTTTTGCACGATGCTTTGAATATATTTTTCAGCGCCTCCCGATGCAGGGGGATACCGAAGTGCCGTGTGAAGAATTCTCATAATGCGTTATATTTTTGCCCCATTTCAAACTCATAATATGCCGATAGAGCGCACCATACAATGCCTTGCCAGCCATCCAAGATACCCTTTCTATACAGAGACAATTTCATAAACTGCTTTAATGCGAGATAATAGGGGAGGATAAAACTTTTCGAGACAGCTTTACCAGAACGGTGAGTATTTGTTTTTTGCATTTCTTGCGCATCGAGCGTCGTATAGCGATGCATCTTATGTAAATATGCCCCTATGCTTGTATACGATTGGTGAATAATAGGCGCTGATATTTCTCCAGATATTCCATCTTTATATTTCGCCTGAGAATTCGAACCGGAATACATCATCTTTTCATGAACATGAGCATCGTTCCAGTGCGCCAGTGTTTTCTGAATCAAGCGCGGATTATGCCCCACGAGATGCGTCATGCGTTTCCCGAGAAAAATATCTTGTATAGTGATCCAATATACGCTGCATGTAGTCTCTAGAATATCGCCTAATACTTTTTGGAGTTCCGGCGACACCCGTTCGTCCGCATCAAGAAAGAGCACCCAGTTGCACGTAGTTTGCGCAGCCCCGAAGTTTTTCTGCGATCCGTATCCGTCCCAGTGCCGAGTGATTACATTTGCACCAAGCTTTTTTGCTATGCTTGTCGTTTCATCAGTACTATGCGCATCAATAACGATAACTTCTTGTGCAAATTCCACAGACGCAATGCAGTCAGCAATGTTCTCTTGCTCATTTTTTGTAATAATCACAACGGAAATAGGAAGTTTATTTTGCATATCGTTTCATAATATTTCTTATCGTATCAATTTCGATCGGAAGCGAAGTAATAAAATCCAAATGCGCTTCAAGATCGTCCAGGTATACGAAATGTTTCATATCGCTATGAGAGTTTCTAACCATATGGAATGTTTCTATGATCCATTTTCCGCGCAGATAGGCAAGAAGGGAGTATGCATTTGCCCGAGCAACGCTGAAATTGTTCTTTGTATAGTTTATCGTTTTTAATTCAAATGGTTTTTTAGGGGGGAGTGTTTCGAGTCCGAATTTTACTGTTCTGCCTGCAGTAAAATATGTTTGAGCCGCAGAAATTACGTCGTCGTTATATGCTCCGCCAGGATACACGATGCTGTTTGCACTAAGCGCTTCATGTGACATTTGCAATTCTTGCTGCATATCTTGAATAGGCATGGCTGCAAGATTGTTATGCGTAACGCCGTGTCCTGCAAGCTCGTGGCCGTATGCCTCTGCGCTTTTTTTCCAATCGGCAATGCTGGCTACCGGCTCATTGGCAATCGTTTTATGTTCCGGAGAGGTTGGCACGGCAAAGACTGCACGTACATTATATTGTTGCAACAATGGCAGCACTTGCTGGCGCACATCTTCGTACCCGTCATCAAAGACAAGCGTAATTGCTCCTCGATTCTTCATATTGCCATGATATATGCTAATACTTTTTCACTAGCCGTGCCGTCTGTTGTTGTAATCATTTTCTTGACTGTAATAGCGCGGTTAGACTGTTTCTCAGTTGGGTTTGTAAGCGACATTGCGATATCTTCTACTAGTTGCTTTGACGATGTTGCTATATGCGTTGCTCCGTCAGAAACTAGGTCGGCATAATGCTGTTGAAAATCTCGATAGACCATGCTTCTGTACCAGTTCCACCAGTCAAACTTTATTCCATATTTAGCGTTCACAATCGGAATGTCTGCAATCATAGATTCTAATGCAACAGTCGAAGAATGATTCACAAGCACGCCCGCGTGCATGAACACGCCAATCAAAAAATAAATATCTTGTTCCGTAGGGGAGTATCGAAACGATTGCAGAGAAATACCTTCTTTTCTGCCCGGAGAAAATCTCACCGTAACGCCATATTGATTGAAATTTTCATATTTTTCCAATACTCCTCCCGGATGCACCGATGCATACAAGTAGGGATTGTTCGGGATTTTTTTCTCATCGATGCCGTTTTTAATTTCTTTCACAATGTATTCCATCGGATATAGCTCCGTAGTTGCAATATGGATAAATGGTCTGAGTAAATCCGTAAAACCAAAAGCGCCGTATACTGTTTCTTTGTTCGCAATCTTATCTGTATGTGCAAAGTAATCCATGCGCGGAGCGCCGATGATTGCAATGCGATCTTCCAAGACTTCTGGAAATACTCGCATTAAGTGTTCTTTCATCATGCTATTCCAGACAACGAATCGATCTGCGATCGCAACAGGGATATTATTTTTCAATAGTCGTTCTATCTTCCATACGTTGTCCCAACTTGCGATAAACGTTACTGTTGCAATATTCATTTTCTTTGCAATACGAAGAATGGGTTCGTCGAGAGCATCATGACCAACCGTATTAGTAATCACCCGATCTGGCTGAATTGCGGAAAATAATTCTGTATGCTCAGCATCGTTTTTTGGATTTTCGTGAAAGATAAACTTCTGCCCAAATTCCGGAAATACTTGGTCAGATATGCTTGCAGCAGGGGTTATAATATGCACTTCTGCAATATCGTTTTGTGCCTCTAGGTGCCGTCGCAATGGTAATACAAGCTCTCGTATATGATATCCGCTCGGTACGGAAAATAGCAGTTTCATGGCTTTATAGTGGCACGTTTTGCCCTTTTTCGCAATAACGCAATTACGAGCGCGCCACAGGTGGCAAGCGATACAAATGCGCCAATTCTAATGGTTGTTTGCCTGTATTTCATCACAATGTCGTGACGACCTGCTGGCACTTGAATACTTCTAAAAAAGAGCGGCGATTTTTGAATTAGCACTTCTTTACCATCAACATACGCGTGCCAATTTGGATAGTAGGCATCACGAACTATGAGCGTAGTATCCGAGATTGAATTTGTTTGTAATGCTAACTGCGATGGCCCTTCGGAAATAAGCTGCACCGCCCCAGAGGATAGTTCAAATCTCGGTTTTGGATGCAATGCTTGGATAGACACTTGGGTACTAGGTTCTTGCGCAAGCACAGCGCCAATATTTAATTCGCGTGCCAATTCCATATTTTCTATTTCATTGGGATTATTCGGATGCAATTGCGACGTTGCATTGGTTACCTCTTGCATATCAAGCGATGCCGGCCATTCGACGCCGTATATCCCAAACTGCGCGGACATCATGGGTAATAGCAAGTTTTTCTGTTGCTCGCGAATTGCAGTATTTGCACGAGACGATGGGTCTGTAAAATATGCTCCCGTATCCCCGCCATCCCGCAGAGCATACACGCGGGCTTGGTGCGCTATAACATTTTGAGGTAATTGCTGTATAGTTGCGGGTGACTGCAAAATAGATTGCCAGGGAAGAGTCGGGGTCGTCGTATATGCAATAATTACGAGATCTAGGGCAGATAGAATAAGAATGATTTTTCTGCCGCGCTTATGGCCGATGGCAAACGGCAATGCAATAAGGGAAATAATTGCAATTGACGTGTACGGCGAGGCGAGAGAAACACTCGAAACTTTTGCGCTTGCAAACATCGATTGCAATTTAGTCAAAGATGGCATTGGTGCGAAAAATAAAGCAATATTTGCAATGAATATTGCAGCAAGAATAATTCCAGATGCGGCTGCAAAAAGCTTCTGCGCAGATTTACCATTTTTCCATACCGCATCAAATCCGAGTCCTGCGAATATGCTCAGCGAAAATGTTGTAAATAATAGCCAACGAGCAGGGGCGGAGAAAATCCACAACGACGGCTCTATCTGAAGCAGTCGAAACGGGGATAGTGAACCGAGAGCTAGGAGAAAAGATATGCTACCAAGCCATGTGAAAAATGTATTTGTTGGACGCTTTATCGCTACATACCAAGTTGCCAACATTAACGGAATCACCCCGATATAAAATCCATATTCGATTTCTAGTCGCTTTCCCCAATACGTATTATCGTTGCCATAAAATCGTGGAAATAAAAGGGTTGGTAGGTTATAGATTGGGTAGCTGAATTGATTCGCCGTTGTAACATTAAATGCGCCACCAGTACCCCTACTGGATAGTTTTGATAATTCATACGTTGGAAATAATTGGATAGCAGAAAACAAAAAAACGCCGAGGGCAATAATTATTATGGGCACTGCGGTGCGCAATAGAGCCCCTCCTCTTCCTTTTACTTGCAAATACGCCCCGTACGCCAATCCAACTGCCATCATGAGAAATGGAATTTGAATTTGGCCGATCAAGAATGGAATGGCGAATAAAAGAACTAGCACGGCAATATTTTTTGGAGATATTTTTTGCTTAGAGAATATAATATGCACTGCAAGCATCTGCCACGGGAACCACGCAACTGCCAAGAAAATATTCAGGTGTGTTTCGTGCTGCCATACGAATTGCGATAACGAAAAAGAAAGCGCCGTCAGCGCGCTTGCTTCTTTGGACATGCCGAGTTTGCGCGCAAATAGAAACGTTCCGATTGCAAGCATCGCCACATGCAATACAAGCGCAAGCGGAAGCTCGAGCGACACAGGAAATAAGCGAAGCAAGAATAAAACAGGATAAAAAAATCCGATTTGGGCGGCTGCGATAACCGGGAATCCAAACGATACCGCAGGATCCCAGGCAGGAATATGACCCTTGAGTTCTTCTGTATGGAAAAAAGATTCTAACGGGATAAACACGTCTCTCATATCGCCGATTGCAGGATACTGGTTAAATAAAAACGGCAAAAAGGGGAGAAGTGCTACCAGAGGAACAACAATCAGCCATGTATTCGCTTTCATATACATGACCATAGTATCTCATTGGCGTGTAAATAATAAAAGCGCAGATGCGTTAGTTCTGCGCTTGTGGTTATCGTTTACTCCTTGTGATTAAGCGGCCTCCTTGCTTCGTTCGTGTGGCTACACTGCACGCCACTCGGGTCTCGCACGGTTTCGGTGCACTGGACTCGAATAAGCGTTAAGCCAATCTGCTCTTTTGCCTCCCAACGATCTCTTTGCTGCCTGCTCATATCGGCCCTTTAAAGTACAAAAAACTCAAACTCCACCAGAGCAATATGATAAGCTAGAACTATCTAATTGTCAATTACCCAAATAGCCGTAACTTCCAAACCAACAAGAATGCTTCACGGATAATGGCCTTGCTCATCTTAGATTGGCCTTCTCTGCGTTCCGTAAAAATAATGGGCACTTCTTTTATTTTTTTCTTCATCTTCCATGTTCGATGATTCATTTCTACTTGAAAACCATATCCATCAGCGCGCACGGTTGAGAGGTTAAGTGCTCTGAGTGTTTCTGCGCGCCATGACTTGAATCCTCCCGTTACATCCTTATAGGGCATACCTGTAATAGCGCTTGCATATACATTGCCGAAGACGCTAATAAGCAATCTGGGTAATGGCCAGTTAATAACACTGATACCGTGCGAGTATCGGGAGCCGATTACTAAATCCGCCTCTTGTAATCCGTGCAATAAACGAGAAACGTCTTTCGGGTCATGGGAAAAATCAGCATCCATTTGAACGATAGCGTCAGCCCCGTGTTCTAAGGCATACGTAAACGCATGCACATATGCTGCGCCTAGCCCTTGTTTTTTCTCTCGGACAATAAGATGCAATAAGGGATATGTTTCTTGCAATGCTCGAACAATATTCTGTGTACCATCCGGAGAATTATCATCCACAATCAGCACGCTCAAATTTGGAATATTCTGAGCGAACAGATCATGAATCATCTGATCAATATTTCCTTTTTCGTTATATGTTGGAATGACGACCCACGGTGATTTCATATAGCTGGATTATGCACCATATCGGTCAACACTGCCATAATTTCATCTACCGTAATGACGGATAGACAGCTTTTTGTAGCTTGCTTGCCTGGCATATTCCAGTCAATATAGCCCTGATTTTTCCATTCTTGGGACGTGAGATTAATCTGCGTAGACCCTTCTTTTAAAAAGCCCATTTTATAACCCGTAGGCCCAAGCAATGTGCGATGTTTTTTTGCATCATCGGCAATATATTCATTCAAGAAATATGCCGGATCCGCTCGATGCAAAGGCTGGTCGCAAATAAGGGTAATCACTGGCAAACCCACTGCTGCCGCAAAGTGCAACGGACCAGAAAGCACGCCGATAGCGGCATCGCAATAGGTAAGTGTTGCAATATTTTCACGCAACGTAAGCGGGCGGCCCTGATACTCATGGACATATTTGCCGCCAAACCAAATCGGTGGAGCGCCGTATGTTGAGGTAATTCGTTGCTCTAATGCAGAAATCCTGTCAGCATTCCAACCTCGAGTCGTTCTCCCTTCAAGTCCCTCAAGCAGCACTATTCTTGGGTGCGGATATTTACTCATTACTTCTCGAGCAACTGCGCGATCATCCTCAGATAGGTATAGCTTATAATTCGTATTAGATTCTTCCGGCAATTCCACCACGTCATACATTTTTTTCATCGGATTTTCATCTTGCTCAATGCCTAAATCTAATTCATATACGCCGTCGTACTTATTCGACGACTTTTCTTGCTCATAATACTTCTTGCTCCACGTAGGAATACGGCGCCCCTCTTCTATGCATATCGACCCGGAAAGCGACATATGCTTTTCATCAAAATGCACCAGTGTATCGATATGGGGATTTTCCAGCATGAGAGCGATGCAAAAACCGCTTTGATTCCTCTTCCCATAGAGATTCTTCTTATTTTTAAATCCCCAAGCAGTAACAAATGTAATGTGGCAATCCGGATATTTCTTTTTTAACGTTTCAAGTATCGGGGGGACGAAGAAGACCATATCGCCCATGTTTCCTACATGTTTAATAAGAAATTTTTTACTCATGATGAATCGTTGAAGCTAATTCTTCTAACCGTTTTTTCGACTCCGCATAATTATACTTTTTCAGTCGCTCCTGAGCCGTCCGCACAACTTCGCTGTAATATGAATCATCTTGCAGCAACTGCGTGCCTTGCAATACAAGCTGTTCCAAAGCGGTTGTATCTGTTGCGGTTAATTTAGGGAATAAATCGTCCTGTCCGTCGGAATTTGCTCCGATACTCGGGGTGCCTACTGCGGCGCAGTCAACTTGGACACGGCCGCGAGTGAACGTATAATCCGTATTAATTACGAGCATCGCTTTCGAAAGCATTTCTAAATGTTCTTGCCAGGGGGTAAACGGAATGATGTCGTATTGCGCACCTTTGAGCTCAGATACATCAAGTTCCATATCTTCGACAGCAGACATTTGGATTCGGTATTGTGGGAATTTTCCTTGTAACTTTTTTGCCACGACCTCTCCTAGTATGATATTTTTCCTATCTGTTACGCCTGCAACATAAATAACATTTCTCTTGTTATTTCTGGTTTTAAACTTTTGTGATGCAAATTCAACAGGATATGGTTGAGGCAAATATTCAACACGCACAGCGCCCGCAACTTCCTGCCAGGCATCCTTCGTACTCTCAACAATAGTTAAAAATATATCGCACTGCTGTATAAAGTGTATTATTTCTTGCTTCTTTTCCGGCGCGCTCTCCCATACATCTTTGAGAATCCCATACGGCTGAGTCGGCACGCCTAAAATCGTAATATCTGGATACGTTACACGAAGTTTTTTTAGAAAATTCACCATCTCATGCCCATCGCTTAGCTGATAAACAACCAGCAGAGTATCGAATTTTTCAAAATAGCTCATATCATAAGACGAAGGCCATGAACCGGTGAGGCGTTTCATAATTTTCCTGTATATACCCGGCATGAAATAGGTGAGGGGGATATGCTCTCCTTTCAGAGCTGACACGTAGCATCCAAAACTCGTCGGATCGATTTCTTTTATCGGATCGCATACGTAGTTTGGGCGAGCATCGCTATGGCGCCATATCTGCTTTGTTTTGCTTGAATATTCTACGACAGCGAAGTTCATACTGTTTTTTTCTTATATATTTTTGCCGTAATAATATCAATAACCTCATGCATCTCTTCCAATTTCCATGCATACGCACAAACACTGTATATAACGATTCCTACGACAAGCGGAATGGCTATTTCGACAGCGCTATTAAATGCAACGAATGGTCGAATTGCCCAAACGGCTGCACATGCAACTGCCGTAATGATAATTATTTTCACGTATGCGATGTGCTTAAAAATATAATGCAGTCCAGAAATAGACTTCGTAAGATACAGGTAGTAGAGAAAAGCTGACGATAGGGGAACAAGAGATGACGCAAGCGCTAATCCTGCAACGCCCATATGGGGCACAAGCAACGCAAACAATGCCATTGCTACAACTTGCGATGCAATAGTAACAGCAACGGCGGTGCGGGTTTGCTTAAGCGCTAAAATTGCGTGTCCGAGTACGGAGCTAATTCCTGTTGTAGTAAGACCGAGAACGAGATAGAGCAGTGCAAGGCTGGTAAGGTTCGCATCGGTATCGGTGAAAGATCCGTGATGATAAATAACGTCGACGATAGGGTGACGCAATAATGCTACCGTAATAATGAGCGGGAGCGTCGTAAATACTATCAACCTCATTGACCTGCCGATCGTTGTTCGCATGCCGGCAGTATCCAACGTGCTGGCCTTTTCGGAAAGCAGGGGATAAATAACGAGCGTTACCGAGTTGATAAATATAATAGTTATTAATTGAGTGATTTTTTCTGCAAACTTAAGCGCAGACAAACTTCCTTCTTCCAAACCAGAAACCAATACTCTGTATACAAGCCCTGCGCCCTGCGTCGCAATAACGGAGAATATAAACGGATACACAAGATGAAACAGCGAACGCAGCGCCGGATCTTTAAGCCGTACAAAAAATCGATACCGCATGCCTTCTTTGAGCAATCCCCACACAAGAAGGCCGAGCTGGACGATTGAACCTACAACAACGCCTACGGCGAGAGCGTAGATGCCGATACTGTGAACAAATAGCATAATACATAGAATGGATATGCTTGGAGCAACGATTCGGAGCAATGCCGGCAATCCAAAATGTTTCAGCGATTGCAGCATCGATGTGGCAAATTCGACCATGAATAAAAAGAAAAAAGACGGCAATAAAACTTGCAGTAGGTGAGACGTAAGCTGAGTAGTTGCAGAATCAAACCCAGGCGCTATAAGACGCACAAATTGCGTGCTGAAGAAAAATACAATTGAAATTAAAATAATATATATAAGCCCTATCGTATTCGTAATATTGAGCGCTAAATCCCACGCGCCTTGTTTATTGTTCTTGGTTAATCGATCGATGAATAGCGGAATGAAAATTGCAGTGACGGATCCGCCCATGAGCATCTTTGAGAGCAAATCGGATGTTGATTGCGCCATAAAGAATGCATCCGTTTGATGACCTGCACCGTAGTAATACGCGACTATGAGCTGCAGTACGAATCCGAACAGCGCACCAAGAGATGCCGTTATTCCGATAATGCCTGCATTTTTTGCAGTGTGCTGGAATTCGCTTTTGCTCATAGCGGAGCTCCGTATGCAAGCGTTACAGAAGCTACATGCATAAAATCAAGCAACGCAATAATTACCAGCAACGCAAGAAAAACTTGTACAAAACGATCGTTTTTACCAATAAATTGCTGCATCTTATGCAATCCAAGCGACGCAAACCATGCAATGCACCATGCTACAGGAATCCATGCACCCAAAGATAACGTTATAAGCAATGCAACGCCCACGAACAGATCAATGACCACTCTATTGCGAGTAGTTCTAGTAAGGCAATAGAGCAATACGGCAATCCCAATACAAGCAAAAAATATGGCAAAGAATCCGACGTATGCGCCAGCGGCATGAGAAACCTTGATTTGATTCGGATCAATGAGAGCGTCCTTGAAAGATAACTTCGTAATTGCGGTATGTGTTGCAACCAGGGCTAACGGTAGCCACGTCGAACACGCGACAATGCATGCTCCAAAGAGTGCGGACAAGCGCGATCTGCCAACAATGCGAAACACCCACCATGCTATCAGCAATACCCCGAATACGAGTAGGCCATATAGGGCCATGCTTGTCGTACTCCCAATAGCAGACAGTCCCTGCAATCCGGCAATGGCAATAAGAAGAAGGTGATCGCGCAAGAGTGGGCGCCTTTGCAGGAATGGAAATGCAATGAGGGCAAGCCCTGCTAGCACAACGATTCCGCCAACTTGCTTAATGAGCGCTGGATGCAATACTTCATCTGCCGTATATGCAAAGGGATACTGTTGCGGCGCCCCATCAATGAAAAAGTGAACCTCTTCTCCGGAAAAATCGTTATCGAATGTCCTATTTCTAAGCGCAATGTCCGTTGAAATAGAATCTGAAACCGTTACATGAATGCGAAGAGTTTCATCCTGAGCGCTTGCAACAGGATGATCAAATATAAACTGGGTGGGAACAGTTTGATCGATATATAGCGAATTAACAGTTGCAGTCTCCAGCACAGTGTCGCCGCGCATCAGCTGAAGAGTAATAATTCCTGTGTGATGCAATAACGGATGCAGAGGCAGGAAATATATTCCTACTCGGGAAATAATTTTATTATGAATAACAGCATCTTGGTCATACGAAACACCTGCTTGCATCGGTACGAGATACTTCGACTCTTCAGTAGGAGTTAATTTTATAAATTGCTCATCTGTTTTTATCGTGAAAAAAGAAGCCCCAAGCGCTATAAGAGCGATTCCGATTGCTAGCTTGATTATTCCCATCTTATTCATATGCGCGTTCTTATATAATACATCGTCACAAACATACAAGCAGCGGCTGCTAACGCAGGAAATACGAGCACTGAGAACGTAGCAGGGTGCAGGTAGCGGGCATACGCCACAATGCTGGCAGAAATGATGAATGCGATACCTAGCAGCAAATCTATATTTCTCTTTCGCGATTCCATAGGCTTTTTATATAATCCTTTGTCTGAGACATAGTAGGCATCACTGGATATACCCTAGCATGAATGTCGCTTACGCTCCATTGAACAGGTTCCCCGTCCGTAAACAGCATCATATCGATAGACTGGTTTGTATCCTGAAACGATGCAGTAACTGGGAATAGCAATGTTTTCGTTTGCAATCCTGCCTTGTCTACATCTTTATTGTAGAGCTGTTCCTTATCATACCCAAGCCAAAATACGCCATTTCGGACGCCTAAGTCTATCGTATTTGCATGCTCGGGATTAAACGTGATAGTTATGGCAATCTCTTTTCCAAATACAGGAGAATTTATAAATACATCTGCATGCGCTAAGGATTCTAAAATATGCGTAGTATTATCTTGAATAGGGTAGGGGATAGCATGTATGGTTTCCAATGGAGCAATGTTTACCGGCCCCGAATACAAAATAGGGCGAATATATATAGCGCCCGTAATGATAAGCGCCAACAATATGCAGATGCTGCTATTTGCGAATAATCGATTTTGCATACGCAATATCTTTCTCAGTAATTTCTTGTATAAGCCAAAGAACTATAACGAAGAGTAATCCTAGGAGCACATATTGCCCGAGAAGCGCAATGCCTGACACTTTCCAAAAATATGTCGGCAATACAGCACATACGGTTGCGACGCAGACATTCACAGTGCTGCGCACAGGAAATGAGATCTTGAATACTTGAAAGGTATACACTCCCAATGCAATAAGCCCAAGAGCCCCAGCAATGGTTGTTTGCCATGCCGCACCAATAAGGCCGTACATGGGAATCAGGAACATGCCCAACACGGCGCTTGTAACTATCATCGCACCTGTTATATACAATCCAACCTTTGCCTTGCCGGCACCGGCGACTATGTTCGCTAGGAGCAAATAGAACGACAAGCAGCCGAGCCCGAGCATTAATATCGTTAAAATAGGCGCTGCTTGGATATACTTGGTTGAGAAAAATAGTATCACAAGCCCCTTGCTTGTTGCGGACGCAAGAACGATGCTCGGAACGATGAGAATGATCAGGTATCTCAATGCATCTTTGATAAATTGGATAGCTTTATCGTGGTCTGCCCCGGGGCGAGTGAGCGCCGCCACACTCGGAAGCAACACGAACGATAATCCTTGTAGCAGCATGTATGAAATCCTTGAAAGCGTTACGGCAGCATTGTAGTATCCGGCAAGGACGTCATTTTTGAGCATCGCTTTCACCATGAATAAGTCTTGGCTCATCAAAATTTGCAAGCCAACCAAGATAATCGCATACGTGCCGGCAAACGAAAGAAACGATCGCACATGAATGGCATGCCCCTCGCTTTTTGGAATATTCCGTGTCCAATACCATCCAAGAATTGCAGCAATGATTCCGCCAATTGCGAATCCTGCCAGCGCGCCGTAGAGAGAAAAGAAATAGAGCAACGCCAGCGCGCCGCACAATTTTGCAATTGCATATATAGAGGTTAAAAATGCCTGCGCATTAAAACGATGCATGCCGCTCAAAAATTGAACATAAATTGGATAGAACGCCTGGAAAAAGATAATGACCGAAACAAACAGGACATATAAACTCAAATGAGGATCGTGCAAGGCAAACGCAATAAGAGGTGAGGCAAGAGCTAGCAGCAACGACAGCCCGATACTGATTAAGAGCTGGAGCCGAAGCGCGTGCGACAGTATCGACTTCGCATGCTGCGGATCCTGGGCAACGAATTTTGAAACGGCGCTTGGCACTCCAAGAGTCAAAATCATTCCAAAAATTGTTTGAATAGAGAGCACCACACCGTATATTCCATACTCCGCCGGTCCGAGTAATCGCCCAATTAATACATGCGTTGCATAACCAAACAGCAGCACGATTGCCTGAGCTACCATTAACGCAATTGCTCCTGTTAATTTTGTCTGTTTCATAGGCCGAGCGCTATTAGATCGATGCCAATTGTTTTATGCATCGGATTATCTATAGTAAGCGTGATAAATCCTCTGTCGTCAATATGGGCTTGTTCCGGCGAGAGGGTGATAGCTTGCTGCACTTCATTACTCAGGCTTATTTTCTCACCGGATGTCGCAATAACAGAAAGGCCTGAAACGGGTGCCGTAAGGCGAATGACGAACTGCAATTCCGAATCATTCGGCCATATTTTTTGCACATAATCTGCAACGTTAAATTCAAGCGGGATATACGGGGACGATGTCTGCCTGTAGGTTATATGTTTTATTGCTTTTGGGTCAGAAAGTTCCGGAGTGCGAATACTTGCTTCCAAATGTTCGAACGCATCTTCATCATCGCCGATATCGTTTGCAAGGGTTGTAGGTTTTAGCAAAAAATCACAAAGCGAATCTGCGCTGCATGACGAATCCGTATTTTTTATTTTATATATGCCAGCATTGTCAGCAATGTTTACTTCTTGCAACAGAGGGTTATGGGCAAATGCGAATTCGGACGATCCGGCAATACCGGTGACATAGCCTACAGAATGCTTCGCAAGTAGATTTGCTATTTCCGGGAGAGAGCCCAATGCAAATATTTTTTCATAATCCAATTGATTGATATACAGGTTATTTCGAATAGCAGATTGGCCGGCTTCGTTCATCTGCGTTTGCAAATCTGAAGATATTCTCGTAAACATCGGGTGACCCGATAGCACGAACCAGGAAGCGGATCGCTTATTATAATCGTCAATTAAAATTCCCATACCCGATTTATCCTGAGCGAGACGAGAAATTACATATTGCTGATCGCTCGTGAGCGTTGAATTTGTTCGAACGCTATGGCTTATGGATCCGAACGCCTTCTGAGTAGAAGAGATGGTTGCAGCAAGAACAATAACTATCGTAATGGCGAATAGAGATTTTTTTCTTCCGGCAATGCTCCAAAAGAAGTACGCCCCCAGAATAGAGAACGGAACTGCGATGTAAAACAATGCCCTGATCGGCGGAATATCTATGCCGAGATTCGGCCCTTGTGATAGCGCAAACATAGCAAGCGCCATGATGCAAAATATAATGTGCAAAGGATTCGTGCGGCGCTTGCGTGTGGCTTGGATAAGAAGCAGCACCAGTCCGAATAAACCCGCAAAAAACCACACAGTCCCCATAGTGCTTGGATAGTCTGTAATATTGGGCAGCAAATTTGCCAAATGTGGGTGAAGGGTGAAAATTGACGGAATTTTCTTAATCAGCCCAAAAGCAATTGCAAAGAATATTGCCGCAGCAATACCGATAATCGCCCCAGCTGAAACGTGCCAGTGACTGCGTATTCCATTTTTAATATCCTTGCTGTGAATAATGGCCAATGTAATTCCGCCAAATAGAAACGCAAACGCTCCGATAAATGCTGAGAATTGATGGGTGAAAAATAGAGCAATTGCGCAGGTAAAGAACAATACGATGTCCGTCCACTTACGCCTTGCCACAAACGAAAGCGCCAGCAATATCATTCCAAACAAGAAAAACTCTCCGAATGAGTTTTGAAAGTGATACCCGGGTTCTCGCAAGTATCGCAAAAATCGAAACTGCGTAAGCAGGAGGATGATGCTAAGTAACGGCAACAACATATATTTCTTTTTTGGAAAAAGCTCTTGCGTAAGCGCCCCGGCAATCCACGCAACAGCAATCGCCGAGACAATAGAAAAAATACTAATCGTAAGAAGGGGAAGTGCCGATACTCGCATTACGAACGCAGACACGCCGTGCAAGCCGGGAGTATAGAAATCAACCGGATCGCGATTTAATAGGGCAAAAGATTTGCTGTAATCGGGGAGATGGTTGGTTGCAATAGAATCCTGCGCCCAAATAATAGTTTTTTGAACGTCGCCAGTTGGCAAACCGTCTTGAATAAATAAAAATGGAACAATAAAGAAAGAGGAAAGCAATACCACACCCAGCACCACGGCGAGTACGCGCGCCATATTCATATAGGAATATATTTCTTTTTTGAAAACGAGCGAAGCAAACAATCCGACAATAGCTATTCCTGCAAAACTATACGCGACAGGAATACCCACCAATAATCCGAGCATCAGAGCAATAATGTTTATCCCTAAGCTCCACAAGAGAATCCGCGCACCTTTGGAAAATACTTCGGTGCTATTTCGAATTTTTATAAAAAATATTCCGGGTATAAAAAACGGCAAAAATGCTGCAACAACAGCCCAAATAGCTTGTACTATACTCATACCAAACAATTATAATATACCTTTGCAGTTTCTTGATACGAATACTCTTCACCTTTTTCATACAGCGCCCTTTTATCTTCTTCCGAAATAGGATGCTGCAACAGATCTATAATATGATGCGCATATTCTCGAGCATCTCCCGCAGAAGCGAAAAACTTGCTATGCAAACTTTCGGGAAGAATAATGGGGCGAATCCCTATATTGCTTGTAACAATAGGTATGCCAGAGACGCATGCAAGCATTGCGCGATAGCTGCTTTTTGCACGATTTACGATACTGTCATCTATCGGATCAACGATAATAGTTGTTTTTGCAGTAATTTCTGAAATATCTGCATCAGAAAATCGACCAAACCATTCAACGTAGCGTTCTACATTCTTTTCAGAAAATATTTTTCGCAATTCCTGCTCATCGTCCCCGGATCCCGCAATAAGCATTGTTGCATCGGGAATTTCTTTTCGTACTTGCTGCAATATTTCTGGCAACATAAAAACCAAGTGCCCAGATGATGCCGAAATGCTGCCGATATAGGTGATGACGTTATTCGAGCGATCAAGACCAGCCTCCGCCTGCTGGGCTTCGGCGGTTAAACCGGTAGGGATTAATGTTATTGGCACATCTTTTTGCGCAATTGCACGCATATGGTCTACGAGAAACGGTGTTGCGGCAATAATGTTCTGCGCCATTACACTTGCTCTTCGTTCTGCCCAATGCAGTACCGCGCGCTCGGACAAGCTCGATACAACATTTGCAAATAATTCAAAATCATCTACATCTAAAACAACTTTAGTTTTGATAAATATTCGAGCAAGAGATACGGCAAATACATTCTCCGGAAGCGGCTTTACGATTACTATAACGTCCGGACGAATACTCAGTAACGATTGCAAAGCACGAATGGCATTGCCAAGCATTAAGAATAACAATGCGGCTCCGCGTTTTCGCTTTTTTCCTTCAGCTGTTCGTGCAAACGGATTCTTGCCAACACTCACAACGCTCAACCCGTCGATTTGCGGCGTTTCGCCCTCATCATGCACCAGCAGCGTCACATCGTTGCCCATTCGGGCAATTTCTTTTGCAACAGGGATAATTCGCCCGATAAGCGTGGACTGAACGATCGATTGCGTTGTAACAAAAGCGATCTTCATGCGACTGCTGCAACACGATTCTTTTCCTGCTTGCTAATTCTCGTTATAAGGGGAAGTATTGCTAGCGCAGATTTTATTAGAGTTACGGTATCAAGCTTGCTCCCGTCTTTTGATTCCCATGCGATAGGGAAGTTGTGAGTGGTGTATCCTCTGCGGATAGATCGATATGCGATCTCCGTATCGAATAGCCATCTGTTTTCTTCCAAATCTTTATACAAATCTTGCGCTACTTCTTTTTTATATCCCTTAAAACCGCACATCGTGTCAATATCTCCGAAGCCGAACAGCCTCATGTACGCGCGATTTAAATATCCGGAAAGAGATCGCAATGCGGAATGCCGCTCCATCACAGAGCCTGGGAGCCACCTGCTTCCGATAGCGATATCGTATCCCTCCAATGCCGCTATCATTTTTGGCAATTCAGAAATATCAGTAGCACCGTCTGCGTCCATGAATACTATATGATCGCCAGTTGCAGCCAGTACGCCTGCTTTTACTGCGGCGCCTTTTCCCATATTCTGCGGTTGAGAAATGACGAAAAATCCGGGAATACCAGAACCTGCTTGCCGTGCTGTTTCTTGCGTGTTATCCGTACTCCCATCATCAACAATTAATACTTCAGAAATTTGCGTCGGGTGCGCAGAGCAGTAAGAAGCAATTGATACTAGAAACGGCTGGAGCCGCTTTTCTTCATTATATGCGGGGATTACAAGCGATAGAGGCATGTAAGGAAGTATAGATTTTACTAGGCATAATGACAACCAAGCCTTTTTCATAGATACTATAGATATGTTTGAGCTACTTTTATTCTGTATATCCGCATTACTGGGAAGCGGAGTCCTGTTTTGGCACAAGCGACTACTGACATACCTCGCGTTTGCAGGAGCGCTGTTTGAAATGGAGTTTATTGCAACCTCGTTTATTCGCAGAACGTTCATCCATGGAGTGAGCGGGAGTATGGTATTCCTTATTGCTGGGATTATCTGGGTGACTCTGTGGGCTGCTCTCTACAGATACTGGAAATCACCATATAACATCCCAGGAAGCGGGAAGCGAGATGGGTTTGCAGGAATTGCATTGGTTATTATTTTCGCGATTGCATATCCCGTCATATCTTCTAACGGCTATCACGGAACCGAATTTATCATGCACGGGTTCTATAACGGAGATACCGTAACGTTTGCATCTTTGATAAACAAGTCGCTTGCAACAATTGGTGAAGTTACGCAAAATCCTTTTTCCGCAAATGGATCTTTGGAATATCCGACCGTATTGCATGGGGCACTATCTGACTTCTTCTCTGTAACAAAAATAGAAACGGGTTGGCTGCATTTTCTAGGCATACTGACGTATGCGCAGATCCTCATAACCATTCCAATGTTTTTTCTCGTATGGGATGTCGTTTTCCCGGAACCGAAAAATAGATCCGAACTATGGTTCGGTATGTTCTCCAGAAATGCAGTATACGGCCTGCAGACTATCTTAACGCTTATTGCTGTGGGACTAAGCCTTGATTCATTTATATACCCGCAATCTCACTTCTTCTTAGTCGCCAGCTTTCTCGCCGTATTAGCGCTATTTAGCCAGGCCATCCCATCAAAAGGCAAACAAGAACTACTATGCGCGATACCTGCATACATAATCGCTATCCTTCTCCTGCTCGCCAACACAGTCACGGGGACAGCTGCTGCGGGGCTCGCAGGAACATTCGCATTTATTCGCGTATTCGATAAAAAGCAATCCGTTAAAAGCCGCGCACTCTACTTGGCAATTGGCATTGGGCTGCTCGCTATTATGCATTGGGCATCCTCCAGCAGAGTCTCGTTCTTGCATCCGCATTTTTCAGTAAGTTCTGCAGCAGATATGGTCCGCGCAGGATTGCCGTATATATTTGTACTTGCAGGCGCTTTATACAGCCTTGCGCGCAAGCAATATCTTGCAATTGCATCCATACTTGTTGGCTTTCTGGGCATTGCCACATTTTTCTTAGCTGACAGGAATATCGTTACAGAAAATGCGTCTCGATTCTTATATCACGGATTCTTGATCGGTTTTCCGCTATTATTGGCGCCACTCATTCAGTATCTGTATTTTATGCGCAGGGAAATCACTCTTACGTCTCGACCGCTAAGCGAAATTATTGCCGGATGGATAGGCGGCACAGCGATGATTCTTATTTTGTTTTTGCCAATCGGCATAAGCGCCGGATCAACATATGCAAATTTATTACAAAACGACAAGCGCACCGTTACCCAAAACACGCAAATTGCGCTCGCCATCATCGATGCACTGGGCAAGCCGACCGACATCGTCATTGCAAATCCGAACGAACCGTTTTCCGTGCCGCTATTTACGAGCAAGGCCCTACTACGTACAAACGACTACTGGCTATCGTTACAAGACGACACAACAAACGATCTGGTGAAGGCATTTACGGGAGACAAGGCAAGTCAACAGAAAGTTTTGCAACAAGGCAACTTCTTACTTCTTAGTCCCGAAGAACAGAAGTCCTGGGATGTATCAAAACTCAAAAAAGTATTCGAATCGAAAGACGCTATTGCTTATCGAATACGATAGAGTATTGTTCTGCAACACTATCCCAATTAAATTTTTGCTGAGTATATTCGCGAGCTCGAAAATTTGCAGACGGATGTTGGGAATATGCACTCAACGCAGAAACCCATGCTTGCGAATTTTCTGAAGGTAGCAACGTACCATTACTGCCGTCTATAATCGCACTTGGAATACCGTCAATACGGGATGCGAATACTTGGCGTGCGCATAGCGAAGCCTCGAGCGGTGCAATCCCGAATCCTTCGTGATCATTTTCAATAGCAATATTCGGCTGAATAAATGCATCGATAGTATTAAGTAAAACTTTTTGATCTGCATCCGAAATTCTACCCAGCATAATTACGCGATTTTCTAAATTATTTTTTGTAATTATATTTTTAATATTGCCTCGCTGCGGGCCATCGCCGGCAATAATATATAAAATATTTTCAGGTAATTGGGAGACTACATGTTCAATGAACCATGCATGGCCCTTGCGCTGTATCAATCTGCCTGTTGTTGCAAGAATTATTCTATTCTCTAGGTTTCGCGTAACTATTTTTTCTAAATCTTGCCTAGAAATAGACTGATCATAATTTTTATCAACTATTCCAGGAGGGATGACTGTAATAGGCTGTACGATGTTTTTTTGCTGTAATAAATTTTTTGCATAGTCGCTGATTACAATAAACTGATCGACACTCGGTAAAAAAAGCTTCAAGTAGCTTTGATATATCGGATTCTGATATGCAACATCCAGCCCATGGACAGTGCAAAATATCGGTTTTTTATAAACAACTTTAATACATGCAGCAACAAGTAATAATACCGGATCACCAATATGAATAGTGTCTGCATAGCGAGCTTTTGCAAGTGCGCGAGGAATGACACTGAGGACGAATATGATTGATTTTATTCGAGCTGAAAATAAGCTTTGGCCCGGCATTGTTTCGTGTACGATTGTTTGAGCATCAGGAAAGCGCGAAATAAGCTCGTAGCTTAATCGCTCCATCCCACCTGCATTCTCGCCGTATGCGCGAGAAATGAATAGAATATTATTTTTTGTAGGCATTCTTACGCGTTAAATACAGTGCCTCTTCGATGAGTACGCGGTTGCGATGCGTCATGTCCGCAAGAAATGAGATGAAGATAAGCAAAAATCCGATAATCATGCACACGCCGGACGCCGTCACAAGAGAGCGATAGGGAGATGTTTGGCCAGTTGCAATAAAATGCCACAATATAAATAGCCCAGCTAACACGCCAAGTACAAGCAATACAATCCCTGGCATGCCAATGAAGTAAAACGGCTTGTAATCGCGTGCTGCACGAAAAATAATAGTTGCGGACTTAATACCATATCGCCATAGGTTGGAAGCCACACGGGATTTGCCATGCTCGCGCTCACCGCGTACTCGTAACGGAACTTCTGTCATCGAAATTCCTTTGAATGCCAAGTCGATAAACGATTCTTGGGTATATGTAAATCGCCCAAATAGCGTCAAGCGCAACGCAGCTTCTCTGGTATATGCACGAAATCCGCAGCTTACGTCCGTAAAATTTTTCGACGTAATGGTATTTATAATGCGAACCATCCATTTATTGCCCCACAATTTAATTCCTGGCATCGTAGGCATAAATTCTTCGCGAGCAAACCGCGTTGCCGTTGCAAATTGCGCATCGCCATTCATGATAGGGGATAACAGCAGAGGAATATCTTCCGGATTAAACTGTCCATCCGCATCGATGTTCACAATATAATCAGCACCAAGCTCTAAAGCTTTCTGCAGCCCTTGCTGGAATGCATACCCCACGCCCATAGGGCGTGTGTGCGAAATAACAGTCGCACCTGCTTGCGTAGCAATTGAAGGCGTTTCATCTGTCGACCCATCGTTTACGACGACTACTTTGATATCAGAAATGCCAACAATATCGCGAGGAATACGGTCGATGACGGATCCAATTGTTTTGGCTTCATTGAGTGCTGGAATCACTACTGCAAGAGTTTTCATATCCATAGTATACCATGCATTTATAGCATAGTATAAACTAATTGTCAATGATTACCTATTTTACAGGCTTTACAGTTGCTTCAGGAGTGCCCGTGGGGCTTGGAGACGGACTTGTAATCTGAACGGGCACAACGTCAATAATGATATTTTTCACTGGATCGTACAAAATAGCTCTATCTTGAGTCACGATAATGTTATCTCCATTGCTCGCTTTTTTATAAAAATCATTTGTTTTGCGCAATGAATCAACATCCGTAATAGTAGCAACCGTAGGTGCTGGGTCAGCAGGCACGTCCATCAGCGTACGAACCTTGGCAAGAATAGCATTTGCAGCCTCTTGACCATTATTCTGCGTGGCAGCCTTCGCCTGCTGAAGCTCTTCGGCTGTCTTTTTGAGATCTTGCTCAGTAGCACGGCGTTGCATTTCAGCACGAACAAAGAGTACGCCTACTACGATAACAGCAATAACAAGCAGTATATTAAGAATTTTCGACCCTCCCGATTTTTTCTTTCTCTTCCCTGGTTCATTGATGGTGTTGTCTTCAGACATAGAAATAATTTAATAAGTAAAATAGCGTTTCTTAGATTGTATCCTATAACCAGAGGGTATCAAGTCGGACTTACAGTAGGCTCGGGAGTAGGCATATCTGTGGGTGTTGGATCCAGAATTGGGGTCGGAGTGGGTGTGTCTGTGGGAATAGGCGTTATGACGGGAGTGGGAACAGGAGTAGCAATAGGTGATGCTACTGGATCAGGGGTTGGGGTAGGAGTTGCTCCAGGATCGCTTACTGTTGTTTTGGGATCTTGTGCCGTAATAGCAGTCCAGGAATATGATACGTCCTGCGAGACTCCGGATGCTACATGCAGCGTAAATCCTTTAGTCGTAATACTATCAACCCAGTACGCCGGGGAGTTTCCTTGCGCAGTTACTTGAACTACGGGCGTATTTACAAGAGGAGTTACAAACGTTACATCTACGCTCGATGCATACTTAAGAATCTTCGCAAATCCTGCCTGAGAATTGCTCACCGTTACTTCGCCCTTAAAGTTCGATGCTCCGCTTACTATGAGCGTTTTATTAATACTGATTGCATCAGCAATGAGGCCGCCATTCATCGTCACATCTTTTGCAAATGCAATATTGCCAGTGAAGTTCAAGCTTTGCGCCAACAGTTTTGTTAGTTCAGAGGAGGATAATGCATCACCCGCTTGCGCTTTCAATTGCGCTAGGATATCTGCAATAGTTGCCTGCATTTCACTAAAGCCATCTATTGATGATGCTGAGATGTGGTTTGCCGTTATATCTCCCGCAAATACCGTATTCCCTTGAATGGTAATTCCACTGGCTTTTCCGGCTATCGTATTCACAGATACATTGTCAAAATTTCCACGCATCGCCGTTAATTGGGTAGCTATCAGATTGGTAAGAATTTTCTTACCTGCATCGGCGTTGGACGTAATGACCTGCAACGGGTCTTGCGCAGGAATTTGCGAGTCCGAAATCGCAGAAGAAATATCCGCGCCCTCGGCATAGGTTCCAAGAAGCCCTTGCTGTTCTTGAATCGCCGCAGCAAGAAGCGGAGTAACTCTGCCATAATCGATGGACCATGTATGCGTAACTCCGGGAACATATGAATCTGTTCCGTTATCACCTTTCATAACAGCATTTGGAAATACATTATATAAGTCCTGTGCTATAAAACCGGTGTCCTGAGAACCGTCAGAATTCCAAACGAAGTCCCGAACGCCGACCTTGAGCAAATCATCTAATCCATAATGAGTTTGGACAATGTCGCTCTTTAAGCGTCGATCTGATGATGTATTAAATGCAATTGCAGAAGCGGTACTATTACTAATACTTCCGATTTCAGTTCCTGCAGCATTATTAAAACGCAGATACCTTAAGCCGCTGGTCGTTGTAGCCGAAGGCATTGCTATGCTGATGCCGGCGCCAGTGACCGCAGTAGTAGTCGCATCAACAATTTTAATTCCATTCATAACTTGGCCTGTGCCTGCAATATTGATATTGAGCGCAGAACCTGTTGCACCAGATGTATTCGCACCAGAGGCATTAATAGAAACAAGTTGTCCAGTCATAGCTGTCATTGCTCCTGATTCTGTAACATCGATAAGCGAACCTACGTTTGTTCCCGCAGTTGTAATGCCGGTCGTAGCAGAAGACGCTACTTTAAAGCCCGTACCCGTCGTAATTCCATTCATAGAAATTGATTCTCCAATGCCAACCGTAGAAGAGTCAGCGGCCAAATTAATAAACGTTGCAGCACCAGTGGTAGAAGAGGAAGCAAGATTGATTAAATTGCCAGTAAAGCCGGTTGTAACTCCCGACTGCTGAATATCAATAAATTTATCAGTGGTTTGAGAGCTTCCAGAAGATGCTAGATAGAGTGCCGTACCGCTCGTAAGGGAATTCGCAGCAACGGAAAGGGAAGCGGACGTTGTAGTTCCTGTAGCATTCGCAGACGTAAGGGCAGCGGTGTTGGCAGTCATCGACAATAGATCGGTGCCCGCAATACTTATTAGTCCTGTAGACGCAGCAAAGTTTAATCGGTCATTACCAAGACTGATTGCCGAACCTAATTCAGATTGTATATAGAGACGGCGATCGCCGGCTGCTTTGTCGACGGCTGCGAGAGAAACCATGTCTGCGGTTGCTGCGCCAAGAACGGGGGTAGTGGAGCCACCGCCCAATACAAAATTCTTCGTTGCACTTGTGGGAGTGGTAGTAGTTGATAGCAAAAAGTTTGAGGCATTTGTAAATCGACCAGCTTCAGTAACAACAGAGGTTGCTGCGTCTGTTGCAACGAAGAACGCAAGATCAGATGGCACCCTATTAGTTCCGATGGTGCCTGTAGAAATAATCTGCACCTTGCCGGCATCAATAAACCCTGTCCCATCGTGTCCCTGACCTTTAAATTCAGCAAGAATATCTCCCGTTGTTATCGTCACCCTTGATCCTGCGGACGTACGAGCCTTTCTCCCAATAAATGTTCCTGCAAGCGTGCCGTTTGTGAACTGTTCTGATATTATCCCACGCTCTGAAGTTGCTGCAGTATTTTCTATGGCATGGATTCTTGCAAGCCCAACTCCTCCCACACCCATCCAGCCGTGCTGATCGATACTTACCCTAATTGATCCCACTGTTTCATCTGCAATACTAAATGCTCCAGCTGAATCCAAATCTCCACGAACAGAGAACGTGAAGGCTCTCACCCCGGTAATACCCACTTTCAATCCTGCCTGACTCGTAGCGCCACTAGTTTCAACGAATAGCACATTCGAGCTTGAATCAAGGGAATACAATCTATACGAGGAATTTGCCGCAGCTCCAAGGCCGATACGGGCAAACTGCGGCGTGCTTGATGTTCCAATATCCTGCGGAGTTGAAAGCGTAATCGTTCCATTTCCGTTCGTCACAATAGCTTGATTAGATGTTCCTGTAAGCGTCGCTTTCGTAAGGGTATTACCTGTTGTATTTCCAATTAAAAGCTGACCATCCGTATATGTGGTTTGTCCGGTACCGCCATTGGCAACAGGGAGCGTCCCGGAAACATCGGTAGTTAGCGCAATCGCGCCGTACGTTGGCAATCCAGATGCATTGCCATGCAATACAGTGGTTGATGTGCCTGCCAGAGTTCCTAAAACACCTGCGGATGTATTTGTAACAAGCCCCGCAGTAGCAAGTCCGCTTAACGTAATAGTACCCGACGATGTAATACCTGCTGCCGCGGCAATGGCACCACTTGAGTTAACCTGAAAAAGATCACCAGAACCAACCGTGAGCAGGGCGGCAGGGGATGTGTCGCCGATGCCGACGTTGCCGCCCGCTGCAACAACCATTTTTACTGAAGGGGTGGTACCAGTAACTAAAATAATATCGCGGGCCGCGCCCGAAGAACGAGATTGCAATACTAATTTCCCAGCATCATCGAATGGATACGTAGTGGAACCGTTCGCAGAATAAATTGTTGGATTCGTTAATGATGGATAGCTTGATTGTGAATTAAGCAGACTTATGTATCCGCTCGTTTGAAAGTTTGCTGGCGTAGAAACAGTTGATGATGTTAATAACAATTCGTCGGTTCCTCCAATTGATATACTTCCAGTGCTGGCTGCAAAGTTTAATCGATCATTTCCCAAAGAAATTGCAGAACCAGATTCAGATTGGATATAGAGACGACGATCGGCAGCCGCAGCATCTACCGCAGCAAGAGAGACAAGATCTGCAGTGGCTGCACCTAATACAGGGGATGTAGAACCTCCAATTAATTGAAAATTATATCCAGTAGTAACACCAAGCGCATTCGTTCCTCCGCCATCACGTAATTTGAAACGATCACTATCAGCACCATCAGTTACAAATTGCCAAATCTGAGCGTCATTGCGTATTTGCAATGCTGCCAAAGAATCAACACCCGTACTCTGCACACGTATCTGGGCATTTGTGGCCGATACCCAGGTGAGTAACTGTGATGTCATGGTAGCAACATCGGTCCCTCCAATACTAATATTTCCCGTCGAAGCGGCAAAATTTAATCGATCATTACCGAGAGAAATCGCGGAGCCGGATTCACTTTGAATGTAAAGGCGACGATCGCCAGCGGCAGCATCTACTGCAGCAAGAGAGACAAGATCTGCAGTGGCAGAACCGAGAACAGGAGTAGTGGAGCCCCCGCCGAGGACAAGGTTTGTTGTTGCACTTGTACCCGCCGCCGAGGCGCCGATATTTAAATTGCCAGATTTATCAATGAGCAATACTGGCGCTTGGGGGGTAGTAAGATCAGGGCTCGTAGTTGCGCTTGAGGAGACATAAAAGGCAAGAGCGCCGTTTGTCGTTTGGTTATTTGCAATAGCCCAACGGCGATCATTTCCGGTCTGATTTCCATTGCTGTAAAAAAGAACCTGTCCATTGTTACCAAAAGATCCTGCACGATAGGTAAAACCGCCCAATGTTAATTGCCCTACACCCGTACCATTAGATCCCGTGGACCCGGTT
>CAYVFG010000003.1:0-67796 GCA_964450915.1 uncultured Candidatus Saccharibacteria bacterium
AAAATCCAAAACATCCAAAAAACATAATTCTCTTTGAGCAACATAACAAAGAAAAAAATCTGGAAGCTAACGGCGGCAGACAAGCCTACACCGCAACTCAGGTCACGGGATTACAAAGCGAGGGCGTTCCATTCACACCGGGCTTCGCATAACAAAAGCAAAAGCGTTCATTTTTAGAAAAGCGGTGAGGCATTCGTGCCAATACCCGCTTATTTTTTTACCCAAAACTCAAATCCTGGATTCTCATCGCAAACACCTTAATATCCGCAAAGAATGCATCAATATCCTGCTCTTCTGATTTAACAATTTTTAATGGATGTCCACATCTTAAATAAATAAAAATCGTCACATTGAGAAATGCGACGATTGAGACTGCCGAGGATTTGGAGAAACTCTCTTTAGTCGTCGTGTCCAAATTCGACAACCTGTGCAGTGAGTGCGGCATAAATTTCTTGGTTCTCTTCAGGTTTTATCCACGAAGTAAAGAGATTAAGTTGCAGCGATGCAATGGAAACTTCAGTGCGAACGTACAGGATGATCACCATTCTTGGGATATATTCCCATGTGTCACTGAAGTAGGTCAGAGAAATCTGGAATCTCTTGAGAATACCTTGCAGGAGTTCCTGGATATCTTCTCTTTCAGTAGCTTTTACAGTCGCCATCAATACTTCTGCCTGCTTTTGAGCTGCTTCGATGTTCGTTCGTATCAAATCTGCGCGGTATTGCCAATCGTCAACGCTGCTTGTTAATTCAATCATGGCAGCAAGATTGGCCAGGTCGGTGTGATGAATTGTTTTGAGCAAACAGGCTCGCAGATCGCCTTTTTCCTTCATTGCTTCCTCCAAGTTTTGAAAGGTCAAAATAACACGCTCCGATATCAACCAGGTGAATATAGTGAAAATATCACATGGTGTCAAGATCTAGTAATTGGTCTATCAATTAATTGCATCGTTCGTATTTTCTCATAAACCGTGTTCCAACGGCATCGGGCGATGTCCACCACTTGACGTAAGTTCGTAATTAGAGTATTTTAAAAAGTTGTTCATTCCAATTGAACTGATCGGATTCTGGTCATCAATATTAATGGGAGTAATTAGATGATATCTCAAGAACGTCGCGTTGCTGCCGTTCGAGCGCACATTGATGCCGCACTTGAAATTTGCAAAAGAACACGTGTCGAATTGTTGTATGAGATTGAAGAGTTCCTTGTAATGTCCGCAATGATCGTCGAGCCAAACCTTGAGTGTGGCGAAGATGATCCATTCTTTTTGAATATCGGTTGGTACGATAAACGGAAGGGTGGCCAAGGAAATATTTCGCCTCTTCAGTTTTATGCTGTTTATCCAGAAGACATCGAGAGTGCGTCACAGGAGGTTCAGGATCGGGTTGCGGAAGCTCTTGCTACCTATCGAGATGATACTCATGTCATTGCTTTTCATTGTCCCGAATTAGATGAATCGTCGTTTATGAAGGGTGTGCTAACTATTCATGAAGTAACTCATGCCTTTCTTGCAGCGAGAGAAGGAAGGGTTTATTCGGATGACGCAAGGCCGAACCGTGAAAGGCTTATTGAGGAGTTGATGATTTACGAATTAGAAAAGGCGCTGTGGAGAGAGCGTTCCCCAGGGATATTCCAAAGCCTTCTTGATGAGATGGTTACGTTTGTGGATGAGGAGCATCGTCTTCGCCACCCTACGTGCCATTATCTTTTAGGTGAATTGCTTACGCGATTTCCTGATCCTTCAGAATCTACTCTCCAGCTTCTTGATTTGCTTCTTGGGCCCGCAGACTCATCCTTCTTGCGCATCGGTCATCTGCGTATTTATGGACAGCTTGAGCACATTGATAGAAGTGATGTGCCGGACAAGTTGAGTTGCAAGCTTGGCGTCATGGAATTACTGCATCAGGATGTTTCTTCCTATCAGTAACCCTGAGGCACGTTTCGTTTTACGAGCGTGCCTTTTCTTTTACTTTAAATTCCCAATCCTCATCGCAAATATTCTAATATCCGCAAAGAACTTCTCAATATCCACTTCTTTTGGTTTAACGATTTTAAAAGCATGTTCAACTTGACATTTATTGATACATGTACTATTTTAAGTATTACTGTTTTTGGTGTGCTTAATGTTTGAGCGTACTTTTGAAAAGATTGGAGTTGTGAAATGGTTGAGATGGATTGGACCCAAGTTGTTGAAAGAAAGCCACAGGGCTATGTGGAGTTGAATGACGGGAAGACGGCTCTTCATGGTCCTCTCGAGAGTATCGAGCTCGACGACACGGATTGGGTTGTCATCAAGCTCAAGTGGCGCGCAGAAGTAGAGCTTGGCGGCCCCATGGGATTGCCAAGAGGAGATTGGAAAGCCGTCGATAACGCCGAGCCGATCAGGTTTCCGAACTTCACCGCTCCGTTCGTTATCGAGGATACTCCCGAAAAAGGTCCCCGAGTTCGATTCAACGGCACCAATATCCTCTATTTCAATGCTGACGCAGAAGGATTGGATCCAAAGCGAGTCGTCGGCCTGGAACTTCCTGCGGCCTGAAGTTGTTCTTTCGCGCAATTGCTCATTAAATGCCTTGACTGCAAAACAGTTGAGGCGTTTTTTTTATTCAAAAACTATTCTTCTCCCCTCGCACCGTGTTCCAACGGCATCGAGCGATGTCCGCAACTTGACAAATACCGTTTAAAATGAAATAGTTAGATTACTTGGAAAATGGATTTCTAGGCAAAAAGGAAAGTTCTTTACTACAAACAACATCCGCATAAACTGAAAAGGAGACAGTAATGGCTCGCAAAAAGACGCCTCTACAGAAGCCCAAACAAACAGATCAACCTGTTCCAGCCGAGTCATCATCTGCAGCTCAAGCACCTCCGGACAAGTCGACATCCCTCAATATTCCCATGAATTTAGACCCCCATCCTTTATTCGAAGATTTGCGACCAGCAACATTTGGGCCAAGCCGTTGGAAAGGTGTATTCGATCTTTGAATTACGAAGTCGAGACCTGTCCAGGAACTTCCAGGCTCATCTACGTGAAAAGATGGGCTTTTTCTTTACTCAAAACTCATCTCTCTCATCCTCATCGCACCGTGTTTCAACGGCATCGAACGATGTTTATAATATTCTATATCCGCACCCTTGACCTCCTAGGGTATACTCAAAGAATATGGAACACACTCATCATACTGAAAACAAAACGTATACCTGCCCTATGCACCCGAGTGTGCTGCGAAATGCTCCTGGTATGTGCCCAGAATGCGGAATGCAGTTGGTGGAGACCCAGCCTTCGCCCCACCACAGCGGGGCTTCGGCGGGCAAGCACAGCGGGCATAGTACTAATATGTTCGCCAAGAAATTTTATGTAAGCGTAGTACTTACGATTCCGATTCTTCTGTATTCGCCTTTACCGCAATTATTTTTACATTGGCAGGCGCCAGTATTTTTTGGATCATGGCTGCTTCCTGCAGTATTAGGTTCGATTGTTTTTTTCTACGGTGGTTGGATTTTTTTGACCAGTGCTATGCGGGAGTTGAAGGGCAGGGTTCCTGGGATGATGACGCTCATTTCCATGGCGATTGTAACTGCGTACGTGTACAGCCTATTCCAAACATTTCGAGGCGAAGCAGATACGATGTTTTGGGAGTTGGCGACATTAATTGATGTGATGCTACTCGGGCATTGGCTTGAGATGCGTGCAGTAAAAGGGGCACAAGGCGCATTGCAAGAACTTTCTAAATTGCTCCCTGATACAGCTGAAGTTGAGCGAGGTACTGCAACAGAAACAGTGGCTTTGAACCAACTGAACGTTAATGATGTGATTATCATTCGCCCGGGAGGGAAAGTCGCGGCTGATGGTGAGGTGATTGAAGGGCAGTCTGATATTGATGAGTCATTGGCAACGGGAGAATCCAAGCCAGTTTCCAAACATGTTGGCGATGAGGTTATTGCAGGCACGAGCAATGGGGACGGCTCTCTTCGAGTTCGTGTTACTAAAATTGGTGAGAATACATTTTTGGCAGGTGTGATGCGGTTGGTGCAAGAAGCACAGTCAAGTAAGTCAAAACTTCAATTATTGTCAGACAAGGCAGCATTTTACTTAACCATTGTTGCAGTTGTTTCCGGATTGATTACGTTGTTCGTATGGTTGCCATTACGTGGAGCTGACTTCGCATTTATGCGCTTGGTATCCGTGTTAGTGGTTGCCTGTCCGCATGCGTTAGGGTTGGCCATTCCGCTTGTTGCATCTATATCCACTACGATGGCTGCGCGTAATGGGTTTCTAGTGCGGCAACGATTGGCATTAGAAGCTGCTCGAAATATAGACGTGGTCTTGTTTGATAAGACAGGGACGCTGACAAAAGGAGAATATGGAGTCGTTTCGGTTATTACAACTACGGGTAATACGGAACAAGAAGTAATACGGCTCGCAGCTTCAGTTGATGCGAAATCAGAGCATTCGGTGTCGCGAGCGATTGTAAGTTATGCTCAAAAAATACAAGTTCCGATTGTTGCAATTTCTGACTTTGCGCGTTTGCCAGGAAAGGGTGTAAGCGGAGTTATTGAAGGGAAGGCGATTCAAGTTGGCGGCAAGTCTTTATGGGAAAAATCGGGCGCAACGTTGCCAGAGGATGTTCAGCAGGGCATTGCGAAAGAAAGTACTGCTGGGCGAACCATTATTTACGTATTGCATGATAAAGCCCTTATCGGCGTTATTTCACTCGGCGATATTATTCGAGAAGAATCTCGGTCAGCAATTGCAATATTACAGCAGCAAGGCGTGCAGGTTGCTATGATAACAGGCGATGCGGAAGGGGTTGCAAAGTGGGTTGCTCATGAACTGAATATTCAAGAATATTTTGCACAAGTATTGCCAGAGCATAAGGCAGATAAGGTAAAAGAATTACAGCAAAAGGGAAAGAAGGTTGCCATGGTTGGCGATGGTATTAATGATGCTCCGGCATTAACCCAGGCAGATGTTGGGATTGCTATCGGAGCTGGAACGAATGTTGCAATTGAATCTGCCGGCATCGTGCTCGTAAAGAATGACCCGCGAGATATCCCGAAAATTATTACTCTCTCAAAATTGACGTATCGTAAAATGATTCAGAATTTGTGGTGGGCGGCAGGATACAACATTGTTGCATTACCTCTTGCTGCGGGAGTAGCCGCGCATTGGGGCATTATTCTCAACCCCGCAGTATCAGCTGTATTTATGTCATTCTCTACAGTAATTGTTGCCATAAATGCAGTGCTGCTTCGTCGCGCATCGCTTAATTGATAAACGGAGTTGAAACTTCCTTTTCTTTTTATCCTCACACGATACACTTGGTCGTATGACTAATGAAACAACAACAGCAATTATTATTACTCTTATAGTAGGATTAGGAATCGGATACGCGGTGCGCGGTGCTCAACCTGCGCCACAAATTCCTGCAACTATGATGAATGGCGGCATGCACCAGATGCCGAATGGATCTATGATGGGAAATAGTAGTGATACAGATATGGACGACATGATGAAGCAAATGTCTGCAGGGCTTGTGGGGAAAACAGGCGACGCATTTGATCAGGAATTCCTTACTGAGATGATTGTTCATCATCAAGGAGCTGTAGATATGGCACAGGCTGCTTTAAAAGATGTAAAGCATCAGGAGATTAAAGATTTAGCGAATGGCATTATTACGGCCCAAGAAAAAGAAATATCGATGATGAAGGGCTGGCAAGCGTCTTGGTATAAGTAGGAAGAGAAAGGTAGTACGGTTTTTTCTTGCTCGTATTACGCTAACGCCAAGTCCTCAATTCTCTTTGCAAACATCTTAATATCCGCAAAGAACTTCTCAAAATCCAGCTCTTTTGGTTTAACGATTTTTGAAGGATGTTCACTATTAATCCCCTATTGCAGGAATAAAGGGATTTGCAATAATTAGTCATTTACATAAATCTAGAAACAGGGACGAATCTGCACAATCAAACTGAATAGAAAAGGAGTCGAATCATGAAGGGCTCAAGTTCTCCTATTATTGCAAGAGGTGATTCAGGGGAGGTTGTTAGGACGTTAGTAACCTGTGGCCAGGTGTATGAGTTTGATCCTCAACGGGTACGTCCTTTTCCGGACCAAATTCGAAAAAGATTTACTGGGATCAAGCGGCTAGCTCTTAGCATCCGTTTTGTGGGACAAACCAATCCGGGGAAGGTTCGCTTGGTGCATGACGATCCCCAATACGACGCAGAGCTCATTGATGGTGAGCGTCGCTTAAGAGCGGTTTTGCTCATTCCAGACAGGAGGTTTAAGGCATTTGTTGAGGATGGTATTGAGGACGTTGCTACTCAATATGAGCATTGCGTAGCTTCCAATTTTGGAAGGCAAGACCATGATCCGCTGGAGATTACCGCATCGATCAGTCGTTTTCAGCAAGATGGGAAGAAAAATGCCGAAATCGCTCAGATTTTTGGAAAGTCAGAGGGGTGGGTAAGTCAGTATTTAAGTTTGGCCAAACTTGCTCCCGAAGTTCAGGCGATGCTGACTCCTCCTGATGAAGACGAAGATGAGCGAGGGGTTTCTGATGTCGACGCGAATGAAAAAAATCAACTTCAAATCTTCCGCCCCACTCTTCCGTTTTCAGTAGCACTGTTGTTGGTGCGGCTCGCTCACGATGTTCAGGTTGATGTTGCGAAGAAGATTATGAGCGATGGTATGTCGGCATCCGCTGCTCGACGACTTGTTCTTAATCAGCTTCGCGAATCTCCTGGTGGGGACAAGAGACGTCTTCGGCCAACCGAGCAATGGCAGAGTCTGGAGCGTCTCGCGAGGCAGACAAAGGATCGTTTCGGGGTTTTTCTCGATCTGGGCAGTAAGGATTTTTTGCAGGTCGTGAAGGCTTCTGGAGCAGGAAATCGTGGTGCTCTAGAGGAAGGGTTGCGCGCCCTTGTTGCGGATCTTACTGAGCTTGCCGATAGTATAAGTAAGATTAAGGATGATTGAGCTCAGAAGAATCTCGATCTTGTCAGTCACATTGGAATTTTCCTCTGTGGCTGTTTTTTTATTCAAATATTAATTTTATTTACAGCATCTCTGTTCGTACCGTGTTTCAACGGCACCGAGTAGTGCCTACCTTTGACAAGGTAATAGTATAAACGTACATTGATCGTAATGTATTCGTCCTTTCCAAATAACTTTTCTAACAAGAAAGATTCATGATGGACATAACATTTCTACTCAGCATTCTGGTAAGCGTTTTTTCCCTTGCCTTGGTGTTGATCGGCATTCCTGCTCAAATCAAAAAGAATTACAAAGAAAAACGGTCGGGGCAGCCCATTGCAACAATCCTGATTGCTCTTTGCTTTTATGCTTCTTCTATCGGCTTCTTTATTCTTACAAAAGCATGGTTGCCGTTAGTATCATTCTGCATCGGTATTATCATGTGGGGGATTACTTTGGTTCAGTATTTCATCTACGAAAAGGGGAAAAAAGTTTAAATCCGATCTGGAAAAATGCTCCTGCTCGCGACATGAAGTTGCGAGTTCTTTTTTATCCAAAATCCGTCTCCGTATCTTCATGAAATGCTCATGCGCAGTTGTATTTTCGAAGGTATAGTGAACCTATACATACCGATTTGGTATACACATTTTATTCTTAATAAATAATTCTATGCATACATACGTAAAAAGTTTAGTCGTTGCATTGGCCTTGGCACTCGCGTTGCCAACAGGGGCTTTTGCGAGCGCGACCACGGGCACCTTTTCGGGGTTTGTGCCATCTATCGGAACGGATAGTTTTGTATTGCAAACCAAAAACCGTTATCAGCAGACTATTAATGTCTCGAGCGGCACGGTGATTACCATGCAAGGCAAAACAGAAACATTTTCGGATGTTATGGTTGGGGAGCAAGTGACTGTTAAGGGGGTGTGGGATAAGACAAACAAAAACGTAGCAGCCGAGACGGTTATTATTAAAGCGGCGAAAACAGGGTGGATTACGGGAACGATTACCGGGATAAATGGGACTACGATCAGCGTGCTTTCAAAAGGCGTTACGTATTCAGTTGATGCAAGTAATGCAAAAACCATTCGACGATTCAATGCTCCGATGAAGGTTTCTGATATGCAGATCGGAGACGTGTTGCAAGTGCGGGGAGTAATTCCTACGAGCACGAGCATTACGGCAACAACGATTCGAGATCTTTCTCTCCAGGCGCGCCATGGGCAGTTCGATGGAACTGTGCAATCGGTGAGCGGATCAAGCTTTGTGCTCCAAAGCAATCATCGAGGATCGCAGACTATCAATACGAACAGCTCGACAATCTACAAACACAAAGGAGCAATCGTTTCGTTCGCCAGTGTAACGGCTGGATCGAACGTGCGAGTATTCGGGGTGTGGAATAGCACAAATAGCAACGTAACTGCAAAGCTTGTCATTATCAAGTAGTAAGAAATTTAAGAAGGAAAACAGCTCGCACATCACGCGAGCTGTTTTTGTATTGCAATAGTAAAGCAAAAGAAAAAGCCGAGAGAAGTAGTGTGGCGCAATGCGTGGGCTATGGTATGTGAAACGATGGTACCACGTCCTTCAGGTAAGAGCTTGTGCTCGAACTTGTGCGCTTACTACGACCTCTCTCGGCCTAGCTAGTATTATATATTCTTGGATAAAGTCAATACCTACTCATTTTTCATTTATTATTGATAAAATCATATAGATAGTATATTATGTTGTTGTGTTTGATTGGTTTTGGTGTGTTGTCCTGGAATTTGGAGATGTTCGATGACGCGGTTCTTTAAGTTAATTCTCAGCTTCTTGGGATTATCGAGGGTGGGGGCGCGCGAAGATTGGATTTACGATTTCAGTCGGCCGAGAAATCGAGCCTTCGACAATCTTGGAGTCAAGTACTGAAGACAGTAGCGCCAGCCTCGCTTGCTGCCAAACCAACGGATTGTATTTCTTTTGTGAAATGCAGTCCGTTTTTTCTTGAAAAGAAAAAGTCGACCTACTCATGTGAGCGGGTCGACGTATTTGTGTTAGAGAAGCGCGTGCTATACAAGCGCCTCTCTGATGCGTTGCAGGAATTGAATTCCCTGAGCCGTATCGTTCGCGTGAACTTCGCACGGCATCTTCGTAACGCTTTCTGTGAAAAGATGCTCGAGGTCTCGCTTGGGAGTTATTTGATCCCAGTTGATATTTAGAACTCTTGTTTGCCAGCCGACGCGGATGGGGCCCACTTCCGTGTGTGCAATGTACCAAGGCTCGCATTTCATGGCAGTAACGGCAGGGAAGTGCCCGTGAGGAATTGCTTGAAACCATTTTTGAGAGAACCCGGCTTTGTGAAACATCGCGTCGAAACTGTTGCGGCCTTCTGTCGTGAGTCGGGCTCGGTTGCATGCAAAGTGAGCGAAGCGCACGATCTTAAAGACTCCGACGTCGCCTTTTTGCACGAGGTAATCAAGGCAAATGCCGTCCTCTTTTCCTCTGCGGCTATACTTTCCTTCGGGAATGAGGAGTTCGTTCGTTATGTGCCAAAAGGGGTCCATCTCATACAGTCCATCGATCCGACAGCTGAAAATTCCGGCTAAAACTGTGCGAATGCTTTTTCCGACAAAGCGATCGAGACCGATTTCTTGCGTTGTTTCGTAGGACATCACGTGGTCCAGATCAGGGCGTGACCCCAAAATGTTCCACCCTTGCCCGCATTCGCTGCAGACAAGATTTTTCGGCGGAGTTTCAACGCACCATTCGGGTGGGCGCATGGCATCTTCCTTTGTGTTGGAGATATGAATTGAGTTGGTGAGAGAGCTACGGCTATTCTGTGCTTTACAGCATTCCTTTGTCAATGATTTCCATTTTGAAAAACGGAAAGGCAAAAGCATTCGATTGTCAACGATAGAAGCTATTTGCAAAGCGCTTCCGTGCCAACCTGGAGATATCTTGGGATATAAGTAGGAGTGGGTACTGCATCAGCAAATAAGGAGGACTGTTTCTTGGAAAAATGAAATACGCCAATATTGACAATATCAATCCGATAGTCTATTATGATTGGCTGTAGGTGTTCGGATTGCACGTTATTCACATGAAAGGTTCAAGGGCTATGCGAATCGTGACGGAGTCAGGGGTTTCAACGGAAGCAGGGATGCCGGTGGATGGCGGAATGACGATGAACGTCTTTCCGCTTGTTGAGAGATGGCTTGCTGAGAATGTCGATAGACTGCGTGCTCTGCAACACGTTGCGGTTCACAAGGGGATGGATCGATACCGATCCATGATCGATTTCCTGTTTTGCGAGACATTTATCGACTTCAAGGAGAGCTGTTTTCGTTTTTATGATCAGCGAGGGCCGGAGTTGAAAGGATGTTCACAGTTCAGCGAAGGGATTCGAACCCAGTGGGAGCGCCAGCTTCTTGTTGCGCTGGAATATGCGTATCGCATTTTCCAGTCAAAACGAGATATCACCTGGACGCTTTTCCGGCTCGAGTTTTTACAACTGGAACTCCTCGCCGCCTAATGAGCCACGCACTTTTTGTTGTGTATGTTTCGCCCGCGCTTTCGAGCTCGGGCGTTTTTATATACATCTCTTATTTGGGTGTATGATATGTGCATATGGCTTCTAAGAAAAATAAAAAAGATCAAATCAGGCAACGTAATCTTTTTATCGCAGGTGGAATAGTTGCAGTGCTGTGCCTCATTGCAGTTGCAAGTATCTTCGGGTATTCGCTCCGGGGTGCTGTGTATTCGGGGAGCGCAACATTTTCCGCATCTCCAAGTCCGCGCCCGACGCCATCTCCTTCATGCACGCCACTGAGCAGCGCTCAGGTATCGGATATTGTTAAGCATATCAACAGTATTCAGTTGCAAATTGAGGATATTAACAAGCAAATACAAGCTTCGGAAAGAGATAGGTTTTCTCTTGAAAATTCGTTATTGAAATTACAAGGTCAGTTGAAAAAAGCAACTGATAAAAATACGATCAAGTTCTTGAAGAGCCAAATTAATGCTGTTTCTGCAAATATAGTAGTGGCAGATGAGCATTTGAATTCGTTGCGACAACAAATCGGAAAGCTGTATGAGCAAATAACTCACCTGAATGAAACGCTGAGTCATAATTGCAATAATCAAGGGTCTCCGACGCCGTTGTAGTATGAGCCCCGCAGACTCCCAGAGTACTCCGGACGATATTCGCGCAGCAGGGTGGATGGTGGCCGTTCATAATGATTATCGATTAAATGGAGAGCTGCATACGTTTTGGCTATTTACAAAAGATGATCGAGCAGTAAAGGGGGAGGGGAAATCGGATGCTGAGGCGTTGAACGAAATACGCAAAGCATTAGCTATATGAATGATTCGTCTCGCTCAAAAGAATTAGACGCTCTTACGAATCAAGTGCGCAAGCTAAATAAAAATATGAAGTGGCATGCTACGTTTGTTCGCGGAATTGCTACTGGTTTTGGTACCGCTATCGGTGCGGGCATAATAGTGACGATTGTTGTAGTAGTGCTCAATAAGCTTACAGACTTGCCATTGCTAGGCAGCGCATTCGGATTTCTTGCCAGTCATTTGAAATAACCGCATTATCGATCAGTGAGAACCGAAATATTTGTCGCCGTATAGTCTTATTTTGTTTGTTGTTCTAGTGCCGAGAATGCGGATGTAATAAGAGAGAATACCAAGCTGAATAATAATCCGTACCAAAAATCCTGAACGAAGAATCCGGGAACGATTCTGCTCGTGAGCATTACCAGCACCGCGTTAATAATAAATGTGAATAATCCGAGTGTCAGAATTGTTATCGGCAGAGTAAGGAGGATGAGAAACGGTTTAATTAAAATATTCAGTAAGCCGAGAACGAGCGCAACGAGGAGTGCTGTTGTAAGGCCGGTTACTGCTACTCCTGGCAATATGTATGCGGTAATAATGATAGCGAGCGCATTTATAGCCCACTTTAAAAAGATATTCATAGAATCGTTATCGTAAAACAATCATTGAGCGAACATAGTTGAGGCCATAGCTTCTGTTTTGTCCGAGCGGGTCTTGCATCTGGTATGAGTTGCCAACTTTTCCTTGGATGACGATAAAATGGGATGATCCGTCGGAATTAATTGCGCCTACTTGCGGTAAATAGATGCTGACGATAACTGGGCGGCCCGCCTTGAGTTCGTCATCAACCGTAGCCCAGTTTACGCCAGTTTTTTCTTGGATAGAAAGTCCAACGCCCGACGCAACTGCATTTGTGTTTGCGTACCCGCCTCGGGTAAACCAGCTTGGGTGGTTTGCGATCTGTGCGGGGGTGACATGGTATCCCTTCTTTGTTGCAACCATGGCAAGCGATGTGATGAGGCATCCGTAATCATGAACGGTGTATGGACTGTATCCGAGCGTGTCGTAATAATTTAATTGATTGTACGACCAAGATGCTGCAGGGGCGGATACGATATCGTTACCCCAGTGGGCTTGCGCTACTAAGTTCTGTAATTTTCGCTGCGTTTCTGCGATCTGCTGCTTAATGACTGCCTGGTCTGCTGCATACGATTGAATTTGCGCCTTGGTTGCGGACAATAAATAATTCGTTTGATTCGTTTGATACGATAAATCTTTTTGATGCCCGGTAAGATTTTCGTGGAGGTTGCTTAAGGAATCTTTTTGTTTTTGCAGATTATTTTTTTGCTGCTGAAGATCTGCTTGCAGAGCGCGCGTGTCGTTTACTCGCTTTTGAATGTTGTCTTGTAATTGCTTCAAGTAATCCATGTCGTTCGTCACTTCTGAAAACGAAGATCCGGAAAGAAGGATCGCAAGTTGGGGGGTTTGTGATTCAGTGTACAATTGCACGATTTCAGATTCGAGCTGTGCCTGGAGCTGGGTAAGCTGCTGCTGTTCGGAATCTATGTATCCTGACACCTGGTCAATCTGAGTGGAGGTGTCGGAAATTTTGCCTTGGGTATCTTTGATTTGCGCTTGAGTTGTTTGGAGCTTGCTGCCTAAGTCCGCCAAAGCTTGTTTATAGCTATAGGCAGTTTGCTGTTTCTCGTTAATTTTTTGTTGTCCTTGGGCCAGTTTTGCTTGCAAGGCCTTGATGGCAGCATTGCAGCTCTCCGCATCGGTACACGTAACAGCTTGCGCAGATTGCAAAGCAACCGCGAAGAACATACTAGCTAACACGACGATGCTAGTCACCTTTTTCCAAACAATACGCATGTGTTCTCATATAATACTGTTTTTTAATGGATTTTGCTAGGTTGTATATATTGGTTTACTGTCACTATATGCCTAAGGTGCGATTGGATGTGCTTATAGAGGGTTTTGCTGATGAGTCAAGCTTGAAACAGCATGGAACTGCTCGATATCAACCGAATATTGTGTTGATGCGTGTTGATGATCTAGTGATTATTGTAGATCCGGGAACGGTGGAAAGGCAGTCAGATATTGCGGACGCCTTGGCAGTGCAAGGCTTGAAAGTATCAGATGTGACACATGTTATTCATACGCATCATCATTTGGATCACAGTCGCAATACGGGAATGTTTATGGATGTTCCAGTTATCGATGCATGGGCAGTGTGGAAGGGAGTTGATTACGACAGAAAGCCCACGGCTTTGCATGAATTAATTCGCTTGCAGCCAACCCCCGGACATTCGTATGACAGCTTGACGGTATTTGCAGACACGGAAGATGGTATCGTCGCAATCTGTGGCGATGTATTTTGGTGGAAAGGCGACACGCAATCAGATGTATATGCAACGGATGTAGAAGATCTTGCGAAAAGTCGCGCGCTTGTTCTTGAGCAATCAGATTTCGTTATCCCCGGACATGGTCCGAAATTTAAAACGAAGTAGGGTTATTCGACCGCGATTGAAGTAGCGAGCCCTGCTTTGTTATATTGCCATACGATTTCTCCGGTTTGGGGGTTCACCTCGATAATTCTTCGTTTGCCGGCCTCAGAAATAAGAACGTTGCCGTTGCCGAGCTTAATGGCATCTGTCGGATAGTTCAGCGTTGATCCGTCTTTGAGCTGGTGCAAGGTCCACAGAATTTGGCCATTTTCAGTAACTTCAAACACCTCGTTTTTTAAATGATCTTCCGCGATAAACGTTCCGTCCGCAGTGGGGAATACATTTTGCAGCCATTTGCCCCCGACATCTTGCCATTGCCAAGCGATATTTTTTGTAGCTCGATCAATAATCATGATTTTGTTTGTAAGCGTGTCGGAAATTAAAATTCGAGAACCTTGGTCATCGAGCGGCATGGCGAATCGATTTCCTTTTAAGTATCCTGGCGCATCTCTCATCTCCGCTTTGTGCCCATACTCCCAAACGATCTGCTTTGTAGCTTTATTGATAATAACAACGCGCCTGTTGTTTGCGTCTGTTACTAATACTTCTGTTCCATTATTGAGCAGGTACGCTTTTTTAGGTTGATGCAGGCATTTGTCGCAATATTGCTGGTTTAATACGCCATATTGCCATACGACTTCGTGGCTAGTGCGGTCTAATTCCTGAATGAGCATGCCGTTCGATGTAGCTGCCATAATGTCGCCATTTGGCGCAACGGTCATAAATTCGACGTTGGATGCTTGTCCGCTATCCGTAACAGACGGGAACGAAAATGTTTGAGACCATGTGAGTTGGCCCGTTGCGCGGTTGATCGCAGCGATGCGATCGCCGGAATAGTCCGTAAACCACACGGTACTAAATTCTCGAGGAGCGCTGGGCGATACGGATGGCACGGGGGAAGCGCCCAGCCCATTTGAAAGCATGTCGCTTATGGATTGAGACAATGGCAGGAGTGCGGATGAAAAATTGTTTTTTCCGGCAGGTAAGTTTTTTTCAGTTATAAAAAATGCATATATTGCAAACCCCGCAATACAAAAACATAGGAAAGAAAACATCGTAAATAAGCCGATTTTTACTGACATATTACGCTCTATATTACTCGATGTTGACAATTTTTACACCTCGTGTATTATGTTAGTTAATCTAACTATTTATATATGGAACAATTAGACCATTTAATAACGCTTATATTCGGCGTCGCGAAGCAGACGAAGGAATATATAAAGTCTGCGGAGGGTATTACGCTTTCCCCCGGGCAATTGCAGACGCTTAAGTTCGTCCATGAACATAAGAACCCGCTCATGAAAGACGTATCCGGATACCTGTGCGTAGCACCACCTTCTGCAACAGCTTTGATAGACCATCTTTCAAAAGGCGAATATTTAGACAGAATTGCAGATAAAAATGACCGCAGAATAGTACGGCTCAAGATTACGAAGAAAGGCCAAGCAGAAGTAAAGAAGTCGTATCAAATAATGGCGAAGCATTTAAAAGAAGTGTTAAAAAAATTAAGCGACACGGAAGTAAAGCAGTTTACAACTATTTTAGAGAAACTCTATGAACAAAAATAATATTATTATCGGAAGTATTGCAGTAATCGTTCTTGCTGGCGCGGGATGGTTCGGTGCGCGCATTTTTATGACGCCGGCTCCTGTCATGCATGCTGTTGCAATTGGCAACCACGATGTTGTGCAAGAAGTATCTGCGGCAGGGCAAGTAGAATCTGTTGATACGCACGAGCTGGCGTTCGGAACAAGCGGAATTGTAAAAACAGTCCTTGTCCAAAAAGGCGATACGGTAAAGGTCGGGCAGGTACTTGCAACCCTTGATGCTTCAGATATTGCAATGCAGCGCGCAAGCGCCAACGCTGTAGTGATCGGCGATCAGCAGGCGGCGCAACAGAGTCTTGTAAACGCGCAAACTGCGTTGTCTCAGCTTAAGAAGGCAGATGCGGCAAGTATTGCAAATGCTACGCAAAAAGTGCTTGATACTCGCACATACATGAACAAGATGCAGGATATTTTTACGGATGTGAGCAACGACGGCGATATTGATACTACGTCGGTCACATATATAACTTCGGCGCAGGCGCTTGCGAGTGCAAAAAATGCGTATAACGAAGCGGTAACAAGTTTGCATGCGTTACAGGCAAGCGTAAAGCAGACAGAATCGGGCGCGGAGTCCCAGGTAGCTTCGGCGCAGATTTCTCAAACGCTTAAATCGAGCACGATCAATGCATCTGGCGACTTGTCTGCAAATCAGGCGCAGCTTGGGTACCAAAATGCGGTGCTTAGTAAAACAATTTTGCGTGCTCCTGTTTCAGGAGTGCTTAGTTCCGTAGATGTGCATGTTGGAGAATATGCATCTCCTGCTAAGTCCAGCGCAACATTGCTATCACAAGCGCTTAAAATTACGGCCAGTGTTTCCGAGAAAGACATTGCAAATGTCGAAGTGGGGCAACATGCAACCATTACGATTGATGCGCTAGGTTCTCAAAAATTTGACGCGACCGTTACGTCTATTGACCCTGCTGCAACGATTGATTCGGGAGTAGCGTCATATGGAATTACTCTTGAGTTTGTAAAGCCGGATAGTCATATTATTTCCGGCATGACCGCAAATGTTGCAATTCCTGTTGCAGAAAAGAAGGACGTGCTCGCCGTGCCAGCTGACGCGGTATTTTCTGATGGCGATACGTATTTTGTGAATATTTCAGATTCGGAAAACAAATCTCATAAACAAACAGTGCAGCTTGGTATTCGCGGAACAAACGGATATGACGAGGTTATTTCCGGAGTATCATCTGGCGACTTAGTTCTATCTTTTAGCTCTAAATAACTTTTATGTCACAAGAACAAGTTACAAATCGAACTGATCACGTTATCGGAATTTGGAACAGGCCAAGCGTTCGAATCGGAATAATCATAGGGCTCATTGCACTTATCGCGGGCATTGCTATCTGGATTCGAATTGAAAATAGCAGAGTGTATATTGAAAAATCTATTATCACAGCTCCTGCTATTGAATTGTCGCCGCAAACATCGGGCACTCTTGAGCAAGTATATGTTCATGAAGGAGACGTAGTAAACGAAAATACGATTGTAGTGCGAGTTGGGAATGAACTGGTGAAAACAAAAACATCGGGGCAGATTGTGTATACGCTGAATACAGTAGGTTCGCTTATAAATCGCGGAACAGTTGTTGCGAGGCTGATTCACCCGCAAGACTTGCGCGTAGACGGGCAAGTGCAGGAGAACAAAGGATTGAGCGATATTCGCGTTGGGCAAACGGCCATGTTTACAGTAGATGCATTCGGATCTAAAAAATTTACCGGAGTTGTTGATGAAGTTGCTAATACGTCCAGATCCGGGGATGTGGTATTCAGCATTTCCGATAAGCGAGCGCAGCAAGATTTCGACGTAAAAGTTCGGTTCGATGCGAGCTCGTATCCGGAGCTCAAGAACGGAATGTCTGCAAAAGTTTGGGTACAGAAGTAGTCTGCTATGGCAAACGGCGGTTCGTTAAAATGGTGGGTACTGTTTACGGTTATTATCGGCACGTTTTTGGGCCGTCTCGATCAGACGATCGTGAATTTGGCGTTGCCGAAAATTATCGATGATTTCAGTATTACCGTAACGAGCGCAGGTTGGATTGCAACTGCGTACATTTTAGCCAATGCCGTATTCGTTCCTATCTGGGGAAAGCTCGGAGATACGATTGGCCGTAAAAAAGTATACTTGCTTGGCTTTATTATATTTATTATCGGTTCGGTATTGGCAGGGCTTTCTTGGAATTTAACTTCCATGATTATTTTTCGCGTTATTCAGGCAATTGCAGGGTCCGCGGATTATCCAACTGCCATGGCAATTCTTGCCGTTACATTTGATAAGGGAAAAGAGCGCGCGCAAGCATTAGGCATCTGGTCTGCGTCGTTTGCCGTTGCCGCAGTGTTCGGTCCGCTGATCGGAGGCCCGCTCATTGACGCATTCGGATGGCGATCTGTGTTTTTAATTAATTTGCCAGTCGGACTAGTCGGGTTGCTTATGGCATGGATTTTCGTTACGGAGTCTACGTCGTTGAAGAAAACAGTTTCGTTCGATTGGTGGGGCGCAATTGCGTTGGGAGGCGCGCTCGCCTCGCTTGTCTTAGTGCTCGATAAGGGCATTGATTGGGGATGGGTATCGTGGCAAAGCGTCGCATGCTATATCGCAGTAGCTATTTTCTCCGCAATATTCTACAGAATTGAAACGACGCATGTTGAACCGATTGTAGACTTTAAATTTTTCAAATTACCGGTATTTACAAACGTCCTTATAAATAATTTCATCGTATTTATGGCAATGATGGGGAGCTTCTTCTTAATCCCCGTGTTTGCCTCCACATTCTTAGGGTATGACGCCACGCAAACAGGATACTTATTTATTCCCATGGCAATTGCAATCATGGTTGCTGCTCCCCTAGGCGGAAGCTTGACCGGGAAAGTAAGCGCTCGAACAGTTATTATGGGAAGCACGTTTGTGTCTGCAATCGGGCTATTTATGTTTTTAGGGATTGATGTGCGTTCGAGTGCGTGGGATTTGATTATTCCAATGGCAGTGATGGCATTTGGAATCGGGTTTGGGATGTCGCAGCGTACCGGAGTTATCGCGGCTGTTGTTCCTGATACGGAAATTGGTGTGGCGTCTTCTATTTTGGCTCTAGCGCGAAATATTGCAGGAGCATTCGGGGTAGCATTATTCGCAACTGTTTTACATAATGTTACGGAATCAAATCTGCTTTCTATTGCACGCAATAGTACGATCAATATTACAAATGCTCTGCAGTATCATGAAGCAATTGCGCTTATGGAATTGCAGGCGCAAGTAACTGCATACCGAACGGTGTTTTATGTCGCAGGGTTTGTGATGCTTTTGGGGGCTATCACTGCGTGGTGGATCAAAGTATCCAAGAGCGCAGAAATGCACGACAAGGAAGTGATTGTTGAATAAAGGGTTGCAACATACGAACAAAAGAAGATAATAACAAAACTGTACATTTACCCTACGCGTCGTAAGAAAGGACGTGCTCTATGAAGTCGGGCGACTTGAGCGTGTTGTTTGGTCGGTTGGAAATAGTGAAGAGGTGCGTGATTTCGGAACTGAATTCCGGATACGTTATTTTGAGAGATCCTGTAAACAACGAATTTCTCATTGGTCCAAATGGAGCCGCATTTCTTTCAATGCTCCTTCGATGTTCGCTGGAACCCGATGAATTGCTCGGAGCCAATTCGTTTGAAGGATGCAGTATCAGCGCGTTATGCGTTCGATACAGCAACGTTCTTAAAGTCTACTTTCGAGGCCACTCTACTTGGGAGTCTCAAGGAGAGGTAGCGCTTTGGGAGGAACGCAAAAGAGTGTTGAGAATCGAACTTGTCGATAGGACGGTAAACGCAAAGTGGAATTTTGCCGGAATCGGTATGCGGATTGTATATGAGACGCATACCGGAAAAGAGTGCGCGATTGTCTATGACAATTCCTTGCGACCAATAAAGGAGGAACCCAATTAGTCAAACCCCGCATACGCTCTGCGGGGTATTTTCTTATTAATAATTATCGAACAAGGAGAATGATGCTTGCAAGTACTCCTGCAACCATGCAGTATATTGCAAACGGTTTGAGCGTATTTGTTTGAAAGAATTTGGTTAAGTATTTGATGGAAAAATACGCTGCAACCCCTGCACACAATGCACCTACTACTGTTGGCATAAGCGCCACTTGGCCTGCGCCGTGGAGTAGTCCGGGAAGTTTCAGTGCTGATGCTGCAAAAATAATTGGCGTTGCAAGGAGAAATGAATATGTTACGGAATCAGCATGGGTAAGACCTGCGAATAGACCCCCCGCTATAGTTGCCCCCGTCCTGGAGAATCCTGGGAATAACGCCACGATCTGCGCAATACCTACATAGAGCGCTTGTGCGAATGTGACGTTTTGAATATTTGATCCTGTTTTTTTCGGGATTAATTCCGCTACATATAAAACAATTCCATTGAGCAATAAAAACAATGCAGCATAGCTTGGAAGGGCAAATAGCGTTTTTAATTTATGCTCGAATATAAGACCGAGCAATCCTGCAGGGATTGTGCCAATGATAAGCAGCCAAGCAAGTTTTGCATCTGCATTTGTTTTTACAAGCGTTCTATTGCCAAGCGATGCGAAAAATCCTTTTGCCAATGCAATCCATGTCGTCCAATAAAAACCGATAAGGACAAGCGCCGTTGCAAGGTGCGTACCTACTAAAAAGTTCAAGAAAAACGGATCATTTTGCAAATCGTTCCAGCCAAGCAGTGCGGGAAAGATAACGCTATGCCCCAGGCTTGATATTGGAAATAGCTCTGTTACTCCTTGAAGTGCTCCTAAGGTAATTGCTTGAAAAAGTGTAATCATATCCTGTAGTATACTGTATCTATGATGAACATCAGAAAAGCGCTGATTGGTGATATTTCTGCCGGAATTGCAAAGGCGGTGGAGGCTGGCGACCTGCCTGCTCACGCAGAAAAAATGGCCGTTATGGTGAAGCAAACCGAAAGCGTTGGGCATGGAGATTATGCCAGTCCGGTAGCTTTGGCAATTGGAAAGCAGGCGAAAAAAAATCCCCTTGATATTGTTGAAGTTATCGTCAAGCACATGCCGAAAAAGGAATATGTAGAAATGATCGAGGCCGCAAAGCCAGGTTTTTTGAATATTACGATCAGCACGGATTACTTAGCATCTCGCATGGACGATATTTCTCATGAAGATATTTGCGAGGCGTGCAATATCGGAAACGAGAAGACGATTAATATGGAATTTATTTCCGCGAATCCGACGGGGCCGCTCACGCTCGGCAATGCCCGCACTGCGTTTAGCGCAGATACTCTTGCAAATGTATTTGTGTGCGCCGGATACAACGTGACGCGAGAATATTATATTAATGATGCAGGGGAGCAAATTCGGCGATTGGGTGAGTCGGTATTGCGAAGAATAATTCAGCAGGAGGGGCATAAAGTGGAATTTCCCGAAGATTTGTATCAAGGGGAATATATTTCAGAGATGGCAAAGGATATTGCCGAGGAATTTGCGGAAACGGAAAAAAAGAAATTCGATAAAGCTGATTTGGAAAACGAAGAATTGCTCGCGCGAATCAGCACGCTTGCCATGGAACGATGCTTGCTTGCCATCAAGAAAACAATTAGCGACGACTTGAAGATTAGCTTTGACGTATTTAGTTCGGAGCGCGTGGTGCGAGATAGCGGCGAAATTGAAAACGTTTTAACGAAACTTCGCAAAAAAGAACTGACATTTACAAAAGAGGGCGCAGAATTTTTACAGACAACGAAATTCGGCGATGATAAGGATCGCGTCATTGTTAAAAAAGACGGATCGTATGCGTATATCACCCCGGACATTGCGTATCACCAGGATAAGTTCGACAGGAAATACGATATGATTTTTACATTCCTAGGGGCCGATCACCAGGGCCACATTCCGAAATTGAAAGCGGCGCTATCTGCGCTTGGGAACGATGTTGAAAAATTGCACATGATAGTCGCGCAATTTTTGGCGATCACGCAAGGCGGAAAGCCGGTGAAGTTATCTAAGAGAAAGGGTAATGTGTACGGCCCTAAGGATTTAATAGAAGAAATCGGATACGATGCCGCCCGCTTCTTTATGGTGCAGCACGCACTGCAGCATCATATGGTGCTCGATTTGGAAGTTGCGAAAGAAAAGAGCGAGGCTAATCCGGTATACTACGTGCAGTATGCGTATGTTCGCTTACAGTCTATTTTACGAAAGGCAAAAGAAATGGGTATTGCGGTTGACGGTGATACAGAAATTTCAGAAAAAGTTTCGCTTACAAACGATTCTGAGCGAGCACTGGCGCTTGCCTTGCACAAATTCCCGGAAATCATTGAAGATATTGCAGGTTCGTATGCGGTGCATCAGCTGGCATTTTTTGCATACGACTTGGCACGTGCTGTAAACGTATTTTATCGAGATGTGCCGATTTTGGCAGAAGAAGACGAAACGCTTCGTCTCTCCCGCTTGCAGATCGCCCTTTCTGCGCGATTTGTATTGTCGAAAACCCTCGACTTGCTTGGAATTTCCAAGCCGGATGTGATGTAGCAAGGTTTTTGCCTAAAAAGGGCATCTGCCGTATGCTACAAGCATGCGAATCGGTATTGATGCACATATAATCGTGAAGAGTCATAGGCGCTACGATAAGCGCATTGCTCGCTATACGGAGCAATTAATTACTCATTTGATCGAATCCGATACGAAAAAGGAGCATACGTGGGTGCTGTTTTTCGATAGTCGCCAGAAAACGACGAAGAAATTTGAGCGGGAAAACGTGGAAATCAAGCATTTCCCCTTCATTCAATATCGTCAGTATTTGCCCGTTGTGTATTCTCATGCGCTCATTGCATCATATTTGACGGCTGCACGCCTTGACGTATTCCATTCCCCGGAAGGGCTTATTCCCTTTATGTACCCCGGGAAGATCATTACGACGTTTCATTATGTTCCTCGCGGAAAAGGAGAATCTGGAATTTTCTCGCAGACGTTCATGCTCGGAGCCCGCATGGCATTTGTGCAGTTATGCAGGCGCGCGCAACGAATTATCGTAAACAGCAATGCGGATAAAAAGATTTTGGCGGATACGCATAAGTATCCTGTGAAAAGCATTGTCGTGATGGAGGAAGACGACTTGAATCAGGTTGATTGGGCAAGGCGAACACGCGAGTTGAAAAAACTATACGCCCAGGTTGGTGGAAAGAAGTAATATGATGCGCGAAGTACCATCGCATGTGGATAGTAATTCCCTTGAGCGGGATGTTTTGACGTATTGGGATGAAGAGCAGATTTTCAAGAAGTCATTGGATCAAAACAAAGATAAAAAGCAGTTTACGTTTTATGATGGCCCGCCGTATGCAACGGGCAAGCCTCATTATGGGCATGTATTGCAGTCCGCAATTAAAGATACGGTATTAAGGTATAAGACAATGCACGGATACTACGCTCCTCGCAGAGTAGGGTGGGATACGCACGGATTGCCGATTGAAAATATTGTTGAAAAAGAATTGGAGATAAAAACAAAAAAAGATATCGAAAAAGATATCGAGGGTTTTAATCAAAAGTGTAAAGAAACAGTATATCGATATGTAGATATATTTAGAGATACGCTCAAGCGAATTGGGCGATGGGCAGATTATGGAAATGAATATTCTACGCTTGATCGTAATTACATGGAGTCGGAATGGTGGGTGTTTCAACAGATCTGGAATCAGGATTTAATATATAAATCATTCCGTTCAACGCCATATTGTATTCGTTGTGCAACTCCATTGTCGAACTTTGAGGTTGGTATGGCATATAAGGATACGCGAGATATGAGTGTGTATGTTGCCCTTCGACAGGCTCAGGGCAAATCAGAAGTGAAGCTTCTGATTTGGACTACAACTCCCTGGACGCTGCCTGCCAACGTCGCCGTTGCGTATAATCCCGAGATTTCTTATGTAGTCGCAAGAAAAGATGATAAAGAATATATTCTTGCAAAAGATCGCGTTGCGCATGTTCTTGGTGATGAGGCTCAAATTGTTCGTGATATCGCTGTAGATGAACTTGCGGCGTATACATACGAGCCGTTGTTTGCATCAAATACGAGCGATGAAGATAAAAGTAAATCTTTTCGACTAGTCGCAAGCGATCATGTGTCTGCGCAGGATGGTACCGGCTTGGTGCATATGGCGCCTGCCTTCGGAGAAGAAGATTTTAATGTGGCAAAGAAGAATGATTTGCCCATCGTTCGAAATATAGACATGCTAGGCAATTATAATGCGGATGTTCCGATGTGGGCGGGTAGGAATTTATTTGATGCTCAGAAAGATATCATAAAAGAGTTAGATAAAAACGGCGCGCTATTTAAGCGCGAGCTTATTACGCATAGCTATCCATTCTGCTGGAGATGCGATACGCCGCTTATTTACATGGCGCTTGATTCTTGGTTTTTGAAAGTATCTCAGATTAAAGAAAAGATGCTGGAGAATAATCAGCAGATTACTTGGATCCCGGAGCACTTAAAAGAAGGGCGATTTGCAAAAGGTATAGAATCTGCGCCTGATTGGGCAATTTCTCGTAATAGGTTCTGGAGTGTGCCGATGCCTATTTGGGAATGCTTAGAATGCGAGGATAGAGTTTGTATTGGTAGTGTTGCGGAATTGCAGGAAAAATCGGGAGCTACGGATGAGCAAGTTCAAGACATTCATCGCCCATACGTAGACGATATTACGTGGTCGTGCGAAAAATGTTCTGGCACGATGAAGCGTATTCCGGAAGTTCTCGACGTTTGGTTCGATTCCGGAAGTATGCCGTATGCCCAGTATCATTATCCGTTCGAGAATAAGGAAATGGTTGAGGCGGGGTATCCGGCAGATTTTATCGCGGAGAGCATTGAAATGACTCGCGCGTGGTTTTACGTGTTGCACGTACTTGCAACAGGGTTAACGCAAAAAAATATTGGACTTGGCACAGATAAGCCGGCGTTTGTAAATGCAATCGGTTCCGGAATTATTTTCGCAGAAGATGGGCGCAAGCTTTCGAAGAAATTAAAAAACTATCCGGAAATTGAACCGGTGCTCGAGCAGTATGGTGCTGATGTACTTCGATTTTATCTGTTATCCAGCAGCGCACTCGGCGAACCATATAAGTTTTCCGAGAAAGACATGCGCCAGGTGCAGCGCAACGTGTATCTTACGCTTTGGAATGTGTATAGCATGTTCACTCGGTATGCAAAGGTTCACGGATTCGTTGCTGGTGCAGACGATGCGAAGTCTGCAAACTCTCTTGATCAATGGATTCTTGCTCGTACGCATCAGCTTATTCAGCATGTTACTCAACATGCAAACGCATATCGAATCGACTATGCAGCTCGAGAATTTGTTACGTATATTGATGATTTGAGCAATTGGTATGTGAGGCGTTCGAGAACACGTTTGCAGCATCCGGAAAACGACCAAGAAAAACAAGAAGTATTCGGAACGCTTTACACTGTTCTTGTTCGAGTAAGCAAAGCGCTTGCGCCATTCATGCCGTTTGTTGCGGAGGAAATGTATCGAAACTTAACAGGGGAACAGTCGGTGCATTTGGTTTCGTGGCCATATAAAATTTCTGATATGCCAAAGCCGGGGGCAGAAGATTCTTATGACACGGCGATTCTTGATAGAACAAAGCATGTTCGAGAAACGATTTCCGAAGCTCTTGCTACTCGCGCCGTTGCGAAAATCAAAGTACGCCAACCGCTTGCGCTGCTTGAATTGCCTGCATCTGCAGAAGAATTTTTCCCGGAAGATTTGGAAATGATTAAAGAAGAGGTGAACGTAAAGGAAGTAAAGATTTCCGCCATTGATGCAATGAAATTGGATACGGAAATTACGCCATCACTAAAACAGGAAGGCATTATTCGCGATCTGATCCGGTATGTTCAAGGATTGCGCAAGCAAGCAGGATATGCCCTTGATGATAAAATTACGGTTGGACTTAAAACGGATAACCAAGAAATTCTTGATGCTGTGTCGTCGTATAAAGAAATGCTCACAACCGCTTTGCAGGCAACGGGTATTGTTGATGTGCTAGAAAACGCTGATGCAAGTGAGGAAGTGAACTTGAGCGGTGCAACTGCAATAATTTCGGTGAAGAAATAAAAAGAGCCCCGGTCGCACATTTCTTTTTCAAGATATGTGCGCCGAGGCGAAAAGGTCTTCATTGCATGTCACTAATAAATGATTGCGCGGTCCAGGCCTGTTTATATAGGCGTTCCTAACAGGGAGGTCAACTCGATGAGTGATTCCACTGAGGTTTCTGGAGAAGTTCAATCATTATTGCCGATCATGCGCCGAAGGGTTCTTGTCGTTGCGAGGGAGGTTGAGGGTCGCGCGTCATCGTCACGTAACCGTGGTGTCCGTGAAGAGTTATCGTGTTCCTCATAGGCTCTCCTTTCTATCGGTTGGTGAACCGTCGCAAGCCAGCTGGATCAAGAGGGATCCTCCTTGTGATGTTTTTCAACTAATCTGATCGCTGGAGCAATACAGGTTTCGTTAGCACAAACATCACTATGTAAATGTGCTAGTTACTACTATATTCTTCCCGTTATTTTTGTCAAATTATTTTGACAAAAATAAAACAGCCTCCGGAAGTGTTGAAACACTTCACGGAGGACTGGGCGCAGGGCTCAAAGGGTGATCAGTCTCTCGTTGATCAAGCCTTCAAGCCGGGCGCAAACCCTTCCACAGCGTCATCTTAGCGGGCCGCAGACTAAAAGTCATTGCCATAAGTGGTCGCTTTCCACGCATTCGCGATCGTGGAAGGGGTAGACACGCTGCTAATCGCAGCGTACCTAGGGGGGCTCAAGAGGATGCATCGGGGCTTCCTTTGGTGGTAGACGAATTCGGTCCGGCTTACTTCGACACGCAACCATTGCGCATCAGTCGCCGACGCCGATCAGGCCAGGGCTGCGGTCGGGGCTTTTTTCAAACAATAGAGGGGAGAAGCGCTGCAACTGAGCCGACTGGGATCCTTCATGATGCTCCTTTCGAGCCTTGGGTTGGTGTGCTGATGGGTTGCATCCGCACGAAGAACAAAACTGACTTTAGACATAGTAGCTTTATGTTCTATTTTTGTCAAATCTATTTATACTAAAATAATAAAAAATTGCTTAATTGAGCAAAAATAAAACCCCTGCGGTTAATGTACTCGATTGAGTAGATTAAAAGAGGGGCGAATATGCCCGGAGCGACTAAGAGATTGCTCGCTTGGTCCCCCGGTACACGCTCTGCAAAAACGCGGGCCAACGCTGCAGAGCTAAGACTGATGGAAAGGTGCAACTAACTACCGCTAACCTAGCAGAGAGTTGTTTTTTTGTCAATAGGGGTGGTATAATGATTAGTATTATGCCTTCTTCTCGTACCGTTTCCGCGCTCGTATTTTCCCGAAAAAACATCGGGGAGGCGGACAGATTGATGACCTTTTTTACTCAAGAAGAAGGGCTTATAAAAGTTATTGCAAAGGGTGTGCGCAAAATTCCGTCTGCAAGGGGCGGGCACTTGGAGCCGTGTACGCAAGTGCTTGCAAATATTTCAGAAAGCAAAGCCGGATTATATATGGGGAACGTAGAGACTCAGGATTATTTCCATGCATTGCGAGGCGATGCTGATGCATTTGCGCGAGCGTGCAAACACATAACGGTGTTCCAGCGGTTATTTACAGAGCGCCAGGCGGTTCCGGAGTTATTCGATGCTTTAGTCGCTGGATGGCAATTATATCCATCGCTATCGCCAGAAAAAAGGATTGTGATGGATGCTGCAATTTCGTTGCAGATTATTCAGCATGCGGGAGTAATGCCCGATATGCGATTATGGGCCGCTTCTTCCGCCAAAGATAAAACTCCTCTCGTTGTGAAATATTTGGCAGAACACCCTGATCATGCGCCGCGCATTGCGTTGTCTGAAAACGACGCTCGCGGAGTTGCTCGGGTAATGAACGACCTGCTCGCTCGAACAGTGGTATACTCATAGGACATGGCGGAAGAACCAGAAAAAGAAGTTCCAGTTCCTAAAGAAGAAGATAGCAATATTTCAATGTTGCGGAAGGATTTGTATGCTCGCGAGGAACCGGAAGAGCTAAAAAAACGGAGCAAGGAATTATTTACCCCGAAACAGCCAGTCGTCCTGCCCGAATCAAAAGTTGAAAGTCAGCCGGATTTGGTCGATGCAATGACGGGGAAAATGAAAAAAAGAAAACAGATTCTTACCTGGGTTGGAATCGGCATTATCGGTATTATTATTTTTTCGTCTGCTATTGCGCTTACGATGTGGTATCGAGGAACTCAGCAGGTAAGTTCTTCCCAGATCGGCGTTGATATTACGGCTCCGTCGAATTTTATTGCGGGCGGAATTATGAAATACACCGTTACTGTTCGCAATAATAGCCATGTGGCATGGGGCGCGGTGAATGTGCTGTTTACTCCATCGGCAGGATTTATTTATCAATCATCAACGCCGTCTGCTCAAGTAAGCGTTAAGGACATGACCGTAGCGCTTTCTGCTCTGCCTGCCGGACAAGCGGAAACATTCGAGGTTACGGGGCAATTACTAGGAGATCAGGGTACGACTGCGGGCGTATCTGCGCAAATTACGGTGAGCCCGGAAAAGTTCCCAAAGCAAACGATCAGCAATTCTGCAACGGCAAGCACGGTGCTCTCCGCCATCCCGCTCGATATTTCAGTTGAAGCTGCAAAGACTGCTGCCGTAGGCGAGCGCATTGCGGCCATTATTCATATTAGAAACTTAGGAGATACGCCGATTGAAAATGCGCAATTAAAATTATCTCCCGATCCGGGGATGGACTTGGCTACAGAAGACAGCGGATTTTCTCCGGATTTTTCTGTATTGGATTCGTATTGGAATCTTCCGAAAATAAAACCTCTCGATCAAGTTGATTTATACTCAGTGCTCTATGTGCAGGGAAATCCTGGTGATACGCGCACGCTGGGCATTGCTGTCAACAAGAGCCAAAACAATCAAACGTACACGCTGCGAAATATTGCGCATGTGATTACGATTTCTACGTCGCAAGTTGCGGTAACGCAGACGTTTAATCAGAACGATCAGGGGACGCTTATTGTCAGTACCGGACAAAGCATTGACGGCGCAGTGAATTACAAAAATACCGGCACGACAGGGCTTACGGATGCCATTATGAAGGTGCATTTCGAAGGCCCGGGTCTCGACGTGTCTACGCTCAAGCTTCATTCAGGATCGTACGATCCGAAAACGAATACGATTACATGGACGGCGGCGTCTCTTCCGGAATTGCAGAGAATTTTGCCGGGGCAGGGCGGGCAGATTACCTATTCATTTAATATTTTGCCCTATATTCAATTTCCTCCGAGCGGTAAAAATCAGAAACTTATTGCAACGGCGTCGTTGGATAGCCCGGATTTGCCAGCGCCTACCGGGCAGACCCGGCAGATAATTTCTGATCGATTTACGATGCCCATACAGACGGGAATTCTTCTCGCAACAGATGCGTTCTATGATGATGGGCGATTAGGTATTCAGAGTACGGGGCCGCTTCCTCCTCAGGTAGGGCAGCAGACAACGTATACGCTCAGGACAAAAGTGGGCTCTACGCTTAATGATGTTCAAAATAACCAAGTAACGATTATTCTTCCTGATGGGGTTACCTATACGAATCAAAGCTATAAATCATCCGGCACTATCGATTACAACCAGAGAACTAATACAATCGTCTGGACGATCGATCCGTTGCGAGGACTAACGGGGCGATCGCTGCCGTTGGAAGAGTTAGATATGCAAGTTGCCATAACTCCAGGGGCAGATAAAAAAGGGCAAGAAGTTCAGCTTGCGCAGAGTGTCTCGGATTCAGGAAAAGATACGTTCACCGGCAATCAAGTAACGGTAAAAGTTACGGATATGCCTACAACCAGGACGGCTTCCCCTCAGAACGGGGATGTGCAATAATGGGCGAATGTTCAAATTTGAAGTACTAAAGAAGCTCGGCCGAGCTCGACTATCCGAACTTACGACCCCGCACGGAACTATTCCCGGGCCGTTTTTTCAATTTGTAGCTACTCAAGCTGCAATCCGCGGCCAAGTGATGAGCGAGGATATGGAAAAGCTTGGCGTAGATATTATGCTGGCGAATACGTATCATCTGCATTTGCGCCCTGGGGAAGACTTGATGGAAAAGGCTGGCGGCCTGCATACCTTTATGCAATGGGATAAGCCGATAACAACGGATTCGGGTGGATATCAGGTATTCAGCCTAGGCGATCATGTAAAAATAGATGATGACGGCGTTACGTTTAAAGCGCCGTTAGATGGGAGTGTTCATCGATTTACTCCGGAATCCACGATGCAAGTGCAAGCGAAGCTGGGGCCGGACATCGTGATGCCGCTCGATGTATGTACGCCGTTTTCTGCATCAAAAGATGAAGTTGAAAAAGCGATTATTAAAACAACAGCGTGGGTAAAGCGATGTAAAGACGAGCAGGCGCGCCTGGCTTCTCCTCAAGCGTTATATGGAATAGTTCAAGGCGGGGTGTATCCGGATCTGCGAGAAAAGGCTGCAGGACTCCTGCGAGACATCGGATTTTTTGGATACAGTATTGGCGGGGAGCTCCAGGAAAAAGGAGAAAAAGAAATTAAGAAAATTGTAAATATTACAACAGCGCAATTGCCGGAAGATGCACCGAGATACCTCATGGGCTATGGAAAGCCGGAAGATATTGTTGAGGCGGTGCGATTAGGTGTCGATCAATTTGATTGCGTGCTGCCGATCCGCAACGCGCGCCATGGGCAAATTTTCTTAGATTTAAATATCGAGGAACTTAAAAAGGCATTGGTTGATCCTGAATACAGTATCGATCCGAAAAAATTATACAAATCCATTGACATTACAAAGGCAGTCTTTGCGGATGATTTGTCCGTATTTAATACAAACGATACCGATATAACGCGTCCGTATTCAAAAGCATATGTCCATCATTTAATGCGTGCCGAGCAGCCCTCAGGAATGCGGCTGGCAGTTATGGCAAACGTGGCATTCTACGTGAACTTGATGAAGCAAATTCGAGGAATTATTGAGCAAGAAGGGGTATAATAGCTTCATGGGATTATATTCAGCACTATTCGGCGGAGGCTCGAAGAAAAAAAGTCCTGAAGAGTTGCAGAAGATTGCACGCGGGCAATCCATCATAGGCAACGTGCTTGGTTCCAGCCCGTATATGGATGAATGGCGCAGGCAGAATAAGCAGAATTCCCAAAATTATGCTGAGCAAGAAAGAAGCACGCGAAAAAAATGGGGATATGAGGATGCTGAAATTAATAGAAGTTTACAAAAAGAACGTGATCGTTACTATCGAAAATACAAAGATCCGAAAGAGGCTGAAAAATGGTTTTCTCAGTATGAAGCAAAAAAGCGCCGAGAAGTCCAGAGTGAGCGCGATAGAGAGCTGCGGGCACTGAAAGAAGAAAAAAACCAGCAACAGCGCGATATTGCGAAAAACATCAAACAGTGGAGATAGCCTTTGTCATCCGCACTATTCTGCTATAGTCTTATTTTATGGATAAACAAGTCAGCATGGACACTCTCGTGAACCTGGCAAAGCGCCGAGGGTTTATTTTTGCTGGGTCTGAAATATATGGAGGATTAGCAAACAGCTGGGATTATGGGCCTTTGGGAGTTGAGCTGAGAAATAATATCAAAAAATCGTGGTGGAAGAAGTTTGTGCAAAAGCGCCAAGATATTGTGGGGCTAGACTCTGCATTGATTATGAATCCGAAGGTATGGGAGGCATCCGGCCACGTGGCAACATTTAGCGATCCTCTTATTGAGTGTAAGAATTGTCATGAACGATTTAGGGCGGATCAAGTCGACGTGAATGCGCCTTGCCAAAAGTGTGGAGAGAAAGATACGTTTACGGAACCTGCTGCGTTTAATTTAATGCTCAAAACGTTTTTGGGGCCAAAAGAAGAAGCTGCTGCAAAGGCATACTTGCGCCCGGAAACAGCGCAGGCGATGTTCGTGGATTTTCCCCAGGTGCTTGCAAGTTCTCGTAAAAGAATTCCGTTTGGTATTGCGCAGATTGGTCGTGCATTTCGAAATGAAATTACTCCGGGAAATTTCATATTTCGACTTCGCGAGTTCGATATTATGGAGTTTGAATATTTTGTGCATCCGAATGATTGGGGAAAATATTTTGAATATTGGCTTGCGCAAATGCATGAATGGATTTCTGAATGTGGAATCGACTCTGCACGAGCTCATGAGCTTGAAGTCCCCGAAGAAGATCGTGCGCATTATTCTTCGCGTACGGTTGATATTGAATTTGATTTTCCGTTTGGAAAAAAAGAATTATACGGATTGGCGTACCGTGGCGATTTTGATTTGAAAAATCATAGTGAGCACTCTGGAAAAGATTTGTCGTATACGGACCCGGTGACAAACGAAAAATATATTCCACACGTAATTGAGCCTACGTTCGGATTAGATCGTACTATCCTTGCCGTGCTTGTGTCTGCGTACAAGGAAGAAGAAGTGGATGGGGAAATGCGAACGGTGTTGAGTCTGCCTGCGCACCTAGCTCCATATCAGGTCGCCGTATTGCCATTGATGAAAAAAGAAGAGCTTACGGATGAAGCAAGAAAGATTACGGAAGAATTGTCGAACTATATGGCTGTTGAATATGATGAAACGCAATCAATCGGAAAGCGATATCGCAGACAAGATGAAATCGGAACACCATTCTGCGTGACGATTGATTACGATACATTGGAAGATAATGCGGTTACTGTTCGCGATCGGGATACGATGAAGCAGGAGCGTGTTGCGATTACGGAACTGAAAAAATATCTCGTCGAAAAAATTTCCTTATAGTTGACAGCTATGAATAAGGGCAGTATTTTGAGACTGCTCTATGAAGACATATAGAGGGATGGCGGAACGCCTATCCATGTTTGGTTCTTTAGGAATTGGGGGGTGTCGAATGCCAGTAAAGCAAGAGAGTCTTTTCAATCATGTTTTTTCTCAAATTTTTGAAGAGCCAAGCATCGACTTGAGTCGAATTCGGCCATGTGAGCAGCTTTTGTTTCTCACGATGGGGCTTGGGCGCGTTATTGGGCAGCTTGAGTCCGAGGAGCGGGATGTATTTAGCTATCGTCTGGGGCTTGCCGATGATGGCGTCCATTCAGCAGGCGAGGTCGCAGTTCTTATGGGTATAGACGTCCAGGCTGTGGATGCGCACTATGCAAAAGGGTTGCGCAAAGTTCGCGCTCACCCAGATGTGCAGAGTATGCGGCCATTTGTGCGTCGAGCAATTGTTACGTAGCGCAGCAAGGTCTGACGATTTTCTTGTAAGTCGTCAGCTTTTTTATTTGCCCTTGCTGTACAAAACACGTACACTGGTGATATGTCAAAATTTCCACTCATCAAAAAAACACTTCCTTCGGGATTAAGAACAATTATTTTACCCCGCCAAGAGATGGCATCTGCAACCATCATGGTATTGATCGGGGTTGGGTCCAGATATGAAACCCCGAAGCAGGGTGGATTATCCCACTTTTTAGAGCACATGTTTTTTAAAGGCACGACGAATCGCCCGACGACGAAAGAGATTTCAGAAGCAGTTGATAATATCGGCGGAGAATTCAACGCATTCACCAGCGAAGAATACACTGGGTATTATGTAAAAGTTGCATCTGAGTATTTGGAAAAGGGCGCTGAAGTCGTTGCGGATATTCTTTTGAACCCCTTATTTCCGGAAGAGGAAATCGAACGAGAGCGCGGTGTTATTCAAGAAGAAATTAAGATGTATACGGATATGCCAATGCGCCATATTCAGCATTTGTGGAATTCCGCATTGTTTGGGGATACGCCGCTTGGGCGCCGTATTGACGGAACGCACGAGACAGTGAGCGCATTTAAGCGCAAAGATTTTCTTTCGTATGTAAAATCGCATTACCATACTGGTAATGCGATCGTTGTGGTTGCGGGCAATGTTGATCCGAAGAAAACGCAGAAGATGATTCAGGATATGTTTGCTCCGCTTGTTGATGGTGCGGAAACGAACCCAAAATCAGCTCCGAAGAAAATGCCCGCGAAAAAATTTGTGCATGAGTATAGAAAGACATTGGATCAAACGCACTTGATGGTAGGCGTTCCAGGTGTTTCTGAAAACGATCCTCGTAAATATGCGGCAGGGCTTTTGGCAGCAATCTTGGGCGGGGGCATGAGCAGCCGCTTGTTCCTCAGCGTTCGCGAACGAAACGGTTTGGCGTACATGGTGCGAACATCTTCCGATACGTATACGGATGCGGGAAGTTTTGTAACCCAATCTGGCGTTCGAACAGATAAGGCTCAGCAAGCGCTCAAGCTTATTTTGGAGGAATATGACAGAATAATGGAAGAGCCTGTTACGAAAGAAGAGCTTGATAAAGTGAAGAAAATGGCTCGAGGAAGCTTGGTTCTTGATTTGGAAGAAACGAATGCTCTTGCGTTATTTTCCAGCATTCAGGATTTAACGGAGCATACGATTAAGACGCCGGACCAGATTATGAAAGAAATTAATAAGGTTACGATTAGCGATATTCAGGATATCGCTCGTGAACTTCTTCGAAAAGACAAACGCACTGTTGCGCTGCTCGGTCCGCAGAAGTCTTCTGCGCCGTTTGAGAAATTGCTCAACTAATTGTATAATTAGGCAATACTATGCCTATGATACAAGGAAATAAACAGGTTATTGAAATATCTTCCGGAACAATTATTCGCGTCATGGTGTTCGCGGTGTTGCTTGCGTTGCTCTATATCATCAAGGACATTCTTCTTATGCTTGTCGGGGCAATGGTGATCGCGTTTGCTATCGAGCCCCTTGCGAAGGCCCTGAGAAAATACAATATTCCGAGGGCTATTTCTGTCATCGTGGTGTATTTGCTGTTTATAGGTCTTATAGCAATTGCGCTTCGCTTGGTATTGCCTGCATTAGCAGAGCAGACAACTCAAATTGCACAGCAAGTTCCGCAAATCGTAAGCGGGCTGGAGCGAACAGTGGGGACAATCCCAGGGTTTTCTCCTGAGACTATAGCCGTTCAGATCCAATCTGCCCTTACCAGTTTCGGAAATAATCTCACGAACCTTACGACGCAGGTATTTTTGCAGACAAAATCAATATTCACCGGAGTATTTTCTCTGTTCTTCGTCCTCGTGATTGCATTTTATTTGGTAATTGAAGAGGATGCGTTAAAGAAACTGTTTCGTTATATTATTCCAAAACAGCACGTTGCGTATGCGGAGCTGATGATTGATAGGATTCAGACGAAATTAGGAAGATGGGTGTTAGCTCAGCTGTTTTTGGGGATTATCGTCGGATGTGCGATCGGGTTGATATTTTGGGCAATCGGATTTAAGTATGCGCTTGCACTCGGGGTTGTGGCCGCTATCTTAGAAGTATTCCCTGTGGTGGGGCCTATTATGTCCGCTCTATTCGGAACATTATTAGCTCTATCTCAGTCGTTCGTATTTGGCATTATCGCACTTATTATCTATATTATTGTTCAGCAGGTAGAAGGCCAAGTATTGGTGCCTAATATTATGCGCAAGGCGGTTGGGTTGAACCCTCTTGTAACCATCATCGCAGTTCTTTTGGGGGGAAGGCTTGCGGGTGTGCCGGGAATCATTCTCGCAGTACCTATCGCAACTATTTTTAGCATTATGCTAGGCGACTTTTTCTCCACCTCAGCTGGTGATGATGAGCTAGCAGGGTAATATTATTATTAATCACACTTACTATTATGAACTTATGGCACGACGTTTCGTTTGGAAAATCTCTTGATGAATTAAACCTTATTGTCGAGATTCCGACTGGTTCGCAAAACAAGTATGAGCTGGATAAAGATTATGGATTAATCAAGCTTGATCGCGTGTTGTACTCGCCATTGCATTACCCTGGTGATTACGGATTTATTCCGCAGACGCTTGGAGAAGATAACGATCCGTTGGATGGAATCGTAATGATGAATTTCCCGACATATCCTGGGACACTCATGACTGTGCGTCCTCTTGGAATGCTTCGCATGGTTGATCAGGGAGAGAACGATGAGAAGATTCTTTGCGTACCAGTAGATGATGTGCGTTTTGAAGGGGTTACAAAGCTTTCGGATGTAGCTCAGCCGGTGCTTGATGAAGTTGCTCACTTCTTTGCCGTCTATAAGCAGCTAGAGAAAAAAGAAGTTGTTATCAACGGATGGGCAGATTTGGACGAAACAAAGAAATGCATTCAGGCGGGGATTGATCGATACAACGAAAAGTTTCCTAAATAAGAATACGGGTAATTATAATCGCAAGTCCGCCTACAAGGATTTGCGATAGTAGGCCCTTTGGTACTGAATCTGTTTCGCGCTGAATTGCTTCGTGAAAACTAAAATACGCCTGAATAAATTTCGGAAAACGATTTTTCTGATGCTTTTTTGTCATGCTCCAGAACGCGTGCAAGGTATCCGGCATGTTGCCCCCTGCTATTGCTGCGAGTATCGATAGGGAAAATGCGGCGTTGCCAGCAATGAGATATGCTGCGCCGAGTCCCGATACAACGTCCAAGGCTACATAAGCATATGGATATGATTTCATCTTATGCGGATAAATATTCCAATGGAGCATTCTGTCGCATAGAAAATGCATTATAAACGCAGCGCAGAAAGCAAGGATAGGATTTGGGAAAATAATTCCTAGGGGAATGCTGATGATTGTATGAGTAATGGAAAGCATATTGCACAAGTATAACGCGCAACGTATGCTGTGGCTATGTTTGACAGTCACGCGCATATAAACGACGCAGCATTCGACGAAGATCGAGATGCTCTGCTTACGAGCATGTTTGCATCCGGTGTTACTGGCTGGATTGAAGTTGGAACGAGTATTGAAGAAAGTAAAAAGGCCCTGTCGCTCGCGAGCGACAGGGCAGGCTCTGACCTGCAAATATTTGCATCCGTTGGCGTGCATCCGCATGAGTTACAACATATGCAAGATAGCGATTGGAGCAAGCTTTCCGAGCTTGCTGATAACTCGCTTTGCAAAGCTGTTGGCGAAGTGGGGTTGGATTTTTCCAGAGGAACTGATATCGAATTTCAGGAAAAGATATTAAAAAGATTTATTGCGCTTGCTCAGCAAAAAAATCTCCCCATTATTTTCCATGTTCGAAGCGGAAATGATATAGATGCTCATGATGAGCTTATTCGAATATTAAAAACATATACAAATAGCGATAGGCCCAAAGGCGTTATCCATACGTTTAGCGGGAATTTGCAACAGGCTCAAGAATATATCTCACTTGGAATGTTGATTTCATTTTCCGGCGTTTTGACGTTTAAAAAGTCAGAAGGATTGCGAGGAATTGCCAAAACAATCCCGTTAGAATCTATTCTTATTGAAACAGATTGCCCGTATTTAACCCCAGAACCGTTCCGAGGCAAGCGGAATGATCCATCGTATTGCAGGTTTGTCATACAAAGTATATCAGAATTACGAGGTGTAGGATTTTCTGAGATAGAACAAAAAACGCACAACAACGCCAAGAAATTGTTTTCTATTTGACAATGACCAATAAAAGGCCTATAATTGTCACAGTTCGTTGACAGTTTGGTGTATATAAATTTGGGGTCTGCGAGGCAAGGTACCTCGTGTTTGATAGTTTCTTTAGTGTTTGATCATGGAGTTGATCATGTCGAGTTCAATTGAAGGCGGTCCTCTTCTTCGTTTTTTGCAGGAGAATTCTGTTGCCGCTACGCCACCGCGGGATCTCTGGGAAGAATTGGAGGCTTCTGGTCGACGCAGGAAAATTCCGAGGGAGGCAAGAAAGATCGGCGGATCAGAAAAGCCGCTTTCTCTGGAAGATCTTGGCAGGCCTTTCGTTGATTCACACGCTTGTGTGATTCTCTGAAAAGAAAGCATTTGTCCACGTACTACAACAGCAAGCCGTATTGAGTGATTTCACTTAGTACGGCGATTTTTTTTGGCAAACTTTTTTGCCAACCCCGCGTAGCCTTGGCGAAGTGGGGTAGAAACACTATAGAGAATGCTAGTATTTCTCGATATACTTTCATTATGTCACGAACAGAACGCAAACAAGAAGCGTTGTATAAGCCCTTGGCCGCCATGATGCGACCGAAGAGTTTGGATGATTTTGTAGGGCATGCCGAGGTGCTCGGAAAGGGAAAGCCGTTACGAAAAGCCATTGAGCAGGGAAAGGTTGGGTCGCTGATTTTATGGGGGCCTCCTGGTGTTGGAAAAACGACATTGGCAGAGTTGATTGCGCGAAATATGGATGCAGCAATTGAGCGGGTGAGTGCCGTTACTGCAGGGGTAAAAGATTTGCGCGACGTGCTTTCGCGTGCACGCGAGTGGCAGAAAATAAAAAAATCGACAGTCCTGATTGTAGACGAGATTCATCGATTCAATAAAAGCCAGCAAGATGTATTGTTGCCCGCCGTTGAAGAGGGGCTTGTGATCATGATCGGTGCAACAACAGAAAATCCGTATTTCGAAGTGGTTTCAGCGCTTATTTCCCGCGCGCAAGTAGTTCGGCTGGAAATTCTTCAAGACAAAGATATTAAAAAAATTATTGCTCATGCGCTTGTGGAGTATCCGGCATTACATATTGAAAAAGATAGCCTTGATGCAATTGCTCAGCGATCCGGCGGCGATGCTCGGCGGGCATTGAATATTTTGGAGAGAATTATTGCAGCGAAAAAGAAGGGGGAAATTACTATAAAAGATATTCAAGCGGCAGCTCATGGGAGTGTGACGCATTATGATAAGGCGGGCGATGTGCATTACGATACGATTTCAGCGTTTATTAAAAGCTTGCGAGGGTCGGATGTTGATGCGGCATTATTTTATTTATTTAGAATGATTGTAGCTGGAGAAGATCCGAAATTTATCATCAGAAGAATGTTTATATTTGCATCCGAAGATATCGGCAATGCTGATCCACATGCGTTAATGCTGGTAGCTGCAGCAAGCCAGGCTCTCATGTGGGTTGGCTTGCCCGAGGCGGAGTATAACTTGGCTCATACTGCATGCTACTTAGCCGCAGCTCCAAAGAGCAATTCTGTAACCCGGGCAATGGGTGCAGTAAAACAAGACGTAGAAGTGCATGGCAACGATGCGCCACCGGGCAACGTTGTAAATGCTCCCATTGAAGATATGAAGCAACATGGTCGCGGAGTTGGGTATGAATATCCTCATAACTTTCCTGGGCATATCGTCAAGCAGCAATATCGGCCGAATTCCGTCCAGAACAATATCTATTACGAACCGGGCGATGAAGGGTTTGAAAAAGAGGTAAAGCGTCGCATAGAGGCAGCGCGGAAAGTTATATACGGGCAATAAAAGTTGTGTATACTGCTATTTATGGCAGATATTGCATATAATCACGCAGAAATTGAGAAAAAGTGGCAACAGCGCTGGGCTGAGGAAGGGACGTTTACGACGCCTGAATTGCCCGGAGCGAAGAAAAGCTACGTTCTCGACATGTTTCCGTATCCGTCCGGAGATGGGCTTCATGTAGGTCATCCGAAGGGGTACATTGCCACGGACGTATTTTCCCGCATGCAGCGCATGCAAGGCTACGATGTGTTGCATCCGATGGGGTGGGATGCGTTTGGATTGCCGGCAGAAAACTATGCAATTAAAAACAAAGTGCATCCTCGTGTAGCCGTTGAAAAAAACATTGCTCGGTTTAAAGAACAATTACAGAATATCGGGTTTTCATATGATTGGAATCGAGAAATAAATACTACTGACCCGGAATATTATAAATGGACGCAGTGGATCTTTTTACAGTTATACAAAAAAGGATTGGCGTATGAAAGCTTCGAGCCGATCAATTGGTGCCCATCGTGCCAGACCGGTCTTGCAAACGAAGATGTGGAGCAAGGCAAATGCGAGCGCTGCGGATCGGTTGTTGAAAAGCGCCCGATGCGCCAATGGACGCTTAAAATTACTGATTATGCAGAAAAAATGCTTGCTGGGTTGGAAGGGCTTCCATGGCCAAAATCTATTATTGAGTCGCAGAGGAATTGGATTGGAAAATCGGAAGGTGCAGAGATTGGTTTTACTGTTGAGTTTAAAAAAGAAGGTGCGAAGCCAGGCTTGATTCCCGTATTCACTACTCGACCAGATACTTTATTTGGTTGCACGTACTTTGTATTGTCCCCCGAGCATATATGGGTGCAATTAGCGACTGATGATAAGCATGATGTGCTGGAAAATAAAGAAGAAGTGAGAAAATACATCATTCAAGCTGCGAAGAAAACGGAAATAGATAGAACGGATGCTACGAAAGAAAAAACGGGAGTTGAATTAAAGGGTGTGTGGGCAATTAATCCCGCAACTGGAGAAAAAATTCCAATGTGGGTTGCAGATTACGTATTAGCTGATTACGGAACAGGAGCTGTGATGGCGGTGCCGGCTCATGATGAGCGCGATTTTGCGTTCGCGAAAAAATATGAGTTGCCGATTAAGAATGTTATTGATGATCGTGGCGTGTTGACTGACTCTGGGGAATTTACTGGAATAAATGCTGAAGAAGCGAAGAAAAAAATAACGGAGAAATTTGGAAAAATAACAACGAATTATAAGCTTCGCGACTGGGTATTTTCTCGTCAGCGATATTGGGGAGAGCCGATCCCGATTATTCATTGCGAAGAAGACGGTATTGTTCCTGTACCCGAGGATCAATTGCCTGTCGTATTGCCTGAAGTTGAGCATTATGAACCTGCAGGAACGGGAGAATCGCCATTGGCTTTAATTACTGACTGGGTGAATACAACATGTCCGAAGTGCGGAAAGCCTGCTAAGCGGGAAACGAACACTATGCCGCAGTGGGCAGGGTCAAGCTGGTATTACTTGCGATATATTGATCCGAAAAATTCGGAAGCGCTCGTTGATGCTCAAAAGGAAAAAGCATGGATGCCCGTTGATCTATACGTTGGCGGAGCTGAGCATGCAACAAGGCATTTAATTTATGCTCGCTTTTGGCATATCTTCTTATATGAATTGGGCGTTGTAAGTACTCCAGAGCCATTTACGCGATTAGAGCATGTTGGGTTAATTCTTGCTGAGGATGGCAGGAAGATGAGCAAGCGCTTTGGAAACGTGGTGAATCCGGACGATATCGTGGCATCAGTAGGCGCTGACACGCTTCGCATTTATGAAATGTTCATGGGGCCGTTTAACCAAACAGTTGCATGGAGCACGGCAAGCATGAGCGGACCGAGAAAGTTTATTGAGCGTGTGTGGCGTTTGGCGCAAGCAAGTATGGCTGAGGATCATCAAAATTCTGATGCAGTATTATTCGCAATCAATAAGGCAATTAAGAAGGTTACGGAAGATACGGCTGCATTCCGATTTAATACGGCAATTTCAACGCTTATGGAATGCTTAAATGTATTTGAAAAAGAAAGAGTGGTTTCCAAGCAAAGTCTTGAAAAGTTTATCTTGTTGCTTTCGCCGTATGCTCCGCATGTGTGCGAAGAATTATGGGAACAGTTGGGGCATGCTGATGGTATTTCTAAAACACCATGGCCCGTTGCAGATGAGAATTATCTAGAAGAGCAAAACATTGTTATCCCTGTACAAGTAAACGGCAAAGTGCGTGCAGAAATTGCAGTAACGCGCGATGCTGCCCAAGCCGATGTTGAGAAATTGGCAATGGCGCAAGAAAATGTAGGTAAGTTTATAGACGGGAAAGAAGTTCGAAAAATAATCTACGTGCCAAACAAATTGCTTAATATTGTGTGTTAATATTCGGATGTATCTATGACTACTATCCCCCACGGCCGAGTTATGGACAGTGCGGCTCATGCTCCGGTTTCCGGAGCTCAAGTGATGATTTATGATGCAACGGGCAAGTTGCATTCTACGCTCACCACGAATGATCAAGGTGAATTTCCTACGAGCTTTCCGAAGGGCGAATATGGAATAACAATTCATGCTGCGGGTTATGCACTGGACGCCGAAGCATCCTTTACGATGCCCAAAATCGCAGATGTGATGTATGACGGCGGAACGTTTGCAGTAGAGCAAGACGATGAACCAATAGACATTGTTGTGCCTGTGAAGAAAAATACTGATGAAAAACGATCCAGTTCCGGACTGCTTCGATCGCTCTGGGGTACGCTGCAGTTTGAAATGAGCAAACGGAATCGTAAAAAAAATTCATCGTATGGAATTGTTCGAGATGCCAGTACTCAAAAGCCACTCGATTTGGCTGTTATTCGTTTGTTTGATGAAAAAACGGGGCAATTACTAGAAACGAAGATTTCGGATACATACGGAAAGTTTTCGCTGTTTCCCTCGCCAGGCACGTACAGAATAACTATCAGTCGAGAGGGGTATGCAGATGCTGTACGCGAGCATATTCAAGTGTCTGCTACCGGAGAATCCACGCTTCTTGACCCTGTTGATTTGAACCAAAAACCTGTGGTATAACCAAACCTATGCAAGCAATTATTTTAATGGCAGGAAAAGGAACTCGCATGGCAAAGTACTACGAAGGCCCGAAGCAGCTGCTACCAGTTGCAGGAAAACCCGTTGTAGAATATTTGCTCCAAGCGCTTCCTGAGGAAATTACAGAATTAATTTTCGTTGTGGGCGGCCCGCATGAGGCCACAATTCGAGAGTATTTTAAATCGGGTGAGCATATGGGGCGTCCGATTACATTTGTAAAGCAAGAAGAGCAGCTGGGATTAGCTCACGCATTCTTTACGGCAAAGGATTTGATTCACGGTAAGTGGTTCGGTAGCGTTGCTGACGATATCTATGATCCTGCAGCGCTTAAAGAGCTTGTGCAGCAAGACTTAGGGTTGTATTCATACCGAGTTCCTAATCCGGAACAGTTTGGCGTGCTTGTAGTTGACGAAGATGGATACGTGGTAAAGGCAGTTGAAAAACCTCAAGAGTTTGTATCTGATTTGATTTGGGGCGGAGCGATGGTAATGGATGAGAGTTTCTTTGAGGTTGAAATTACGCCATCAGCGCGCGGAGAATATGAAACCCCGGATGTATGGATGAAGCTAATTAACGAAAAAGGAAAGAAGATTAAAACGGTTGAATGCTCATATTGGTTCCCAGTAAATGACAAGCCACAATTAGACGCCGCAGAGGCGAAGATGAAAGAATTGGGGCTGGCGTAATATCTTCCGAAAATAAAAAATCGCACTTAGATAAGTGCGATTTTTTATTCTGTAGAGAGTTTATCCTCGTCCTACGCTGTGATATACGAATCCTTTCGCTTCCATATCTTTTGGATCGAACATATTTCTGCCATCAATGATGATTGGATTATGCAGAGATTTTTTAACTAGGTCCCAATCCGGATTTTTGAATTCGTCCCATTCCGTAACAATCACCAATGCATCCGCGTCTTTAAGAGCTTCTTCTTTAGAGGATACGTACGCAACTTTATCGCCAAGCACTTCTTTTGCAGTGTGGCGCGCTTCAGGGTCGTAGGCTGCAATAATAGCGCCGTCTTTGTGCAATCGTTCAACGATAGTGATACTTGGAGCGTTACGCATGTCGTCGGTGTTTGCTTTAAACGCTAGCCCCCACAATGCGATTTTCTTGCCCTTGGTAATCCAAAGCGCCTTTTCGATTTTCTGGATAAACAATTCGCGCATGTCTTCGTTGATTTTTTCCACTTCTTTTAACACGTCGAAGTTGTAGCCCAAGTCTTCTGCAATAGTAATAAATGCAGATACGTCTTTCGGGAAGCAGGATCCGCCGTATCCGATACCGGCATTTAAGAATGATTTGCCGATTCTGGAATCTAATCCCATGCCATACGTAACCTGATCAATATTTGCATTTGATAGTTCGCAGATGCGAGCAAGTGCATTCGCAAATGAAATCTTCATAGCCAAAAACGAATTGCTTGCGTGTTTGATGAGCTCGGCGCTATTTACGTTCGTTTCAATAAACGGAGCATCGATCGGTTCGTAAATTTCTCGCATAATCTTTGCTGCTCGTTCGTTTTCAACTCCGACAACAATGCGATCCGGTTTCATAAAATCTTCAATAGCTGATCCTTCTCGCAAAAATTCAGGATTGCTGACGACATCAAAATCGAGTCCGTGCTTATTGTATTGCTTTACCGTTTCAAGAACCCGTTCACCCGTTTTAACTGGCACGGTACTTTTATCTACGATGACTTTGTAAGAAGTAGCAGCTTCTGCAATTTCTCGAGTTGCTCCAGCAACGAATGATAGGTCTGCCCGACCATTTGCCTGTGGAGGAGTGTTAACGGCGATGAAAATGACTTCGGATTGTTCCACTGCTTTTTTTAGGCTTGTAGTAAATGTAAGGCGGCCTTCTTTTACGTTCTTTTTTACAAGTTCTTCTAGGCCTGGTTCATAGATCGGAATATGGCCGTTTTTTAGTTTCTCTATTTTTTGTTCGTTATTATCTACAAGAACGACCGTATGGCCGATTTCTGCTAAACATGTACCGGAAACAAGTCCTACGTATCCTGCTCCTATAAATGCCAATGTGTGTGGGTTTGATGGTTTATTCATGTACTATGTATACCTAAAGTTATAGAAAAATACGAGTGTTGCTCTGTTTTACGAGGTTGTCTTGCACTAAGGATTCTAGTATCTCTATTGCTGAGTAATCTTGCTCATCGTTTCTGAGTAGTTCTTCAAGATAATCTAATCCAGCATTCTTGGGCATGCTTTTTTCTGGCTGAGCTAGTAAGGTGCGCATTAGTTTTGCTCGATACGATCTAAAAGAGCCAGCAAATTTACTTTGTTTCGTATAATGCTTACTTTTTTTATTTATTTTTTTATCTTTTAAAACCATCGCCCCATAGTCGAATAATGCCCAGTGCCAATTTGCAGGATCTTCTTTTGGGATAGATTTTTTTGCTAATTCTAGAATATCTTTATCGTGGACGTCTGTCTTATCGTGAAAAAAGAAGTGCAAATATACGCGCCTAATGTTTGTATCAATGAATGCTTCAGTATTTCCAAATGCGAAACAGGAAATTGCACCAGCAGTATACGGCCCGATGCCAGGCAGGGTAAGTAGAGTTTTTACGTCCTTCGGGAATTTGCCGTTATGATCTGTAATAATTGCTTTGCATGCTTCCTTTAAAAACCGTGCTCGGCGCCAATAGCCTAATCCTGACCATATTGCTAATAAGTCTGCATCTTTGCACTGCGCAAGCGATTTTATATTTGGAAATGCCTGTAAAAATTCTTTGTATTTAGGAAGCACTCGAGACACTTGGGTCTGCTGGAGCATGATTTCCGAAACCATAATTCGATACGGATTTTTCGTATTTCTCCATGGCAGATTTCGCTTATTGCCTTTGTACCAATCAAGAATCGTTTTCTGGAATTTAGCGGTTGTCATGAGGAAACAGTAATCCTTTCTTCGTGATAATTAAAAACCAAGGAGTGAATGTTTCGGGATGTTCACTAATTTCTTGTTCTAGGTCTTCTTTTGAAATCCATCTATATGCCATCGCTTCTTCTGGATTAGGAACGATAACATCATCGTGCATTCCGGAGTAGACATGTAAATATTCGTGTTCTATTAAATTTGGCGGAACGGGAACGTTATAGATAAATGCTGTCTGCTTTGTAAGAGACGTATCAAATCCCATTTCTTCTTGAAGCCTTCTATGGGGAGCACTGTCCGTCGGCTCGTCTTTCATGGGGTGTCCGCAGCACGCGTTCGTCCATAAGCCTCCAGAGTGATATTTGGTGAGCGCTCGCTGCTGCAGGAGCATTTCGTCGTTGCTATTATAAATTAATATTGAAAACGCTCGATGCAACAGGCCTTGCTGATGAACTGCTAGCTTTTCACCAGTTCCCACTTGCTCATCGTGCTCGTTAACTAGAATAATGGTGTTTTTTCGCTCTTCTTCTGTCATAGTGTTGTGCCGCGGGAGAGAATCGAACTCTCATGAAGTTGCCTTCGCAGGATTTTGAGTCCTGTGCGTCTACCGTTCCGCCACCACGGCTGTTGTTACACTCTATATCCAGATGCATTTATTTTCCAGTCCGCATGCCTATTCGGCTCGCAACGTAGCTAAAACCGGCCTGGGCAAAACTGCCCATTGCGTAGGTGTGTAAAACTCTATACCATTTGAGGTATCGTATGTCGGAAACACTTGCTGTAGTAAATCAGAAGGGTGGCGTGGGCAAGACAACCACGAGTGTTAATCTTGGCAGCTATTTGGCAGATTCTGGCAAAAACGTATTGATTGTAGATTTGGATCCGCAGGCGAATGCAACTGCCGGGGTCGGTGTTACGGTAGGCGAAGGGATTCCGAGCCTGTATGACTTGCTTGCGGGAGAAGTTCCTATCGAAAAAGTTATTTTCCCAACGCATTTGGAGCGATTGAACATTATTCCGTCTACTCCGGACTTAGCAGGCGCTGCAATGGAGCTTATGGACGAAAGTTATCGAGAATACAGGTTGCGACGAGCGCTGAAGGCCGTAAAAGACAGTTACGATTTTATTTTAATTGATTGCCCACCAAGCTTGGGCTTATTGACGATTAATGGTCTTGCTGCAGCAGATAGGCTGCTTATACCTGTGCAATGCGAATTTTATGCATTAGAGGGGTTGCATCAACTGTTAAATACTGTCGATTTAGTGAGAAAGCATCTCAATCCGCGATTGCAGGTGCTAGGCGCTGTGCTTACGATGTTTGATCGCAGAACTGCGCTTTCTCGCAAAGTGGTACGCGAAGTGCGCAAAACATTCCCGGGCCACGTTTTTGAAAGCATTATTCCGCGCAATACGGAACTTGCGGAGGCCCCAAGCACCGGACAGACTATTTTAGAGTATGATCGATTATCTCCTGGAGCGCGAGCGTACGAATATTTGTCTGAAGAATTGTTGGATCTCTATTCTTAACTACTATTATTATCTATGGGACTTGGACGAGGACTAGCATCACTTATTTCACGCCGCGACAATCAATCCGCTGACGATGTGCTCGAGCAGATCGATAGCATGGAGGAATTAAATGAAGAAACGGGCGTGGTGCGCGATTTTCGAGATTTGCAGCGGGATGCTGATGATGAAGTGATTGCTGCGCCAAAAAAACCACTGGTAACTCCTATTTTCTTGGATCCGGAGGATGCTCGTATGCACGAAGATGAAGTGGCGGAAAAAGTTTCTATTACAAAAGTTGTGGTGGAAGAAAAAAATGAAGATATCGAAGAAGAGCCTGCGGAAGTAGAGGTTGAGGAAGTGGAGGTTACCGAGGAGCCGGCTGTTGAAGAGAAAACGGAACCAGTTACGCCAGAAGTTGAACTACCTCGTCCCGCCCCGCAGGGCGAGGCTCGCTCTGAAGAGCGGCCAGAAGAGCCCGAGGAGGCGGAAGATGATGACGATGTGTCTGAGGTACTAGTTGCTCAGGCAATGAAGTACGACGGCATCTGGGACCGACACGAAGATACTGTTCGCCATATTCCTGTTGCAGATATTACCATTAACCCTCTCCAGCCGCGAAGATCGTTCGATGAAAATGAATTAAAAGATTTGCAAGAATCTATTTCAAAGAACGGAATTCTTCAGCCCTTGGTTGTTCGCAGATTGGATAACGACAAGTTTGAATTGATTGCAGGGGAGCGGCGCTTGCGTTCTGCAAAGGCTCTTAAATGGGAAAAGGTTCCATGCGTTATTCGAAAAGATGTTTCTTCTGACCAATCTCGATTAGTGTTTGCGCTTGTCGAAAACATTCAGCGAGAAAACTTGAATCCAATTGAAGAAGCGCTGGCATATAAGCAGCTTAATGAGGATTACGGATTGACTCATGAAGAAATTGGTCAGCGAGTAGGGAAGAGTCGTGTTGGTGTAACGAATATTGTCCGCGTATTGCAACTCCCTGCTGAAATTCAACGCGGAATGGTGGAAGGAAAAATTACGATGGGACATGCAAAGGCAATCTTGATGATTCCGGATCCGGAAAAGCAAATTCGATTCTATCATCATTTGGTTGATGAAGGGCTTACGGTTCGAAAAGCAGAGCTCCGTGCCCGCAGAATTCAGCGAACGATGGTGACGGGCGTTTCAACTCCTCGCAATCGATTTAAGGATCGCCATCCATTGTCGCTCAAGTACACACCCATGATCGAAGAGCGATTCGGATACTTAACTCACATTAAATACGAAGAAGATAAGAAGGCATTTGAAGTTGTGCTTCGCGCAACAAACGATAAAGAACTAGAAGAGCTTGTGGGCCGCTTACTAGGCCAGCGCTCATTGCCATCCAACGACCTGGATCGCGACGTGATTGAGGATTAGCGGAATTAATTGTTAAAATTATGAGGGTGTCTGCTGTCAGTATAGCGTTGCTAGTAGCTGCTTTTCTGGTAGTTTTGATGCTTGGAATGGTTGCGCTGCAGCATCGTGCCTATGTTTCGCCTGTCATTGCTCGAAGCCAAGGACAAGTAACTGTTCATTCATGTTCCGGCATGAACGGCGTGAGCGAACCTTGCTATTGGAGATATGAATACAACGCGCCTGCTTGTGGGCAAGGAGCTTGTTCGAAAATGGTCATATTCTTTAGCGGTGGTGAAATGAACTGCGACGATTCGTACGGCAACCCGAATACTGTGTATGGCAAGATATTGGATGCATATGCGCAGGATGGGTATGTTGCGGTGTGCGCAGGGACCTTCATAACAAGCAAGGGCGGGCAATCGACCCCGTATTCCCAAGAAGCAACTCGGGTTGACGCGCTTGTAAAAAACATTCGGGCATCCTCGGATATTCTCAAGGCGTGGAATGGGGATCAGCTCCTCTTTTCCGGAGTTAGTCACGGTGCAACTGCGCCTGTAACAACGATGGCGCAAACAACGCTCGATGAGCAGGCAGCGTGGAAGGGGGCTAAAACAACAGGGGCGTGTTTCTTGGACGGCATGTATGACACCGTTGCTGCTGACGCATTTTTGCAGAATGGTACTCCTCGTGCACAATGCAATGCACTCCATACTGCAACTGCGTGCGCACGATATTTCAATACGTCTTCCTGCCCCGCTGTTACTCAAAGCAATGCTCTTGCGGCGCAGGATACGATCGTGCATGTAAACCCTTCTGTATTTACTATTTCCCATTGGAAGCTCGTAGAGTGCGGAAGTGCCTTGCCTGCTTGCGGAGTACAAGGCAATCCAACAGCGGGCGATGCCCTGCCTGCTGCGCCAATACAGCAGCTATGCACCAGTATTCAAGGGGCATCTCAACAGTCCTGTACCTTTGGTTCGCTTCCTGACCAAAGTCATCAGATGTGCGCAGGAACTCCCCAAGGAATTAACCAATGCCAGAGTTGGTTTGATGGAATTGTTCGGTAGGTGAAAGTCGTTATTTATTCTTGCTCGTTCTCTTTGCTGAACTTACACGTTTTGCTGCTGCAGCGGATCGTATTTTTTGCGCCATACACAAGGAGACTTTCGCATTGCGGGCATTTTTCTCCAGTCGGCTTGCTCCAATATGCATTTTTGCATTCCGGATATTGATCGCATGCGTAGAATGTTTTGCCGCGTTTGGACTTCTTTTCAATAATACTGCCCTTGCCGCACAGCGGACATTTTACGCCGGTATCTTTAACGATCGGCGTAATGTGTTTGCAATCCGGGTATCCGGAACAACCTAGGAAGGCGCCGAAGCGTCCGCGTTTTACTACTAACGGCTTTCCGCAATCTGGGCATATTTTGCCGGAATATTCTTCTTCTAGTTTTTTCTCATCACCCATCGGTTCCGTGTGTTTGCATTCCGGGTAGTTGCTGCACGCTTTGAACTTTCCGAATCGTCCAAGCTTGATGACGATATCGCTTCCGCATTTCGGGCACTTTTCATCCGTTGCCGTTTGCGTTAAGTCTTCTTTTTTGAGTTCTTTGTTTTTCTCACCGATCAATGCGTGGAATGGTCCGTAGAAATCTTTGATGACGGGCTGCCATTTTTTATCTCCGGATGCAACATCGTCCAGACTTGCCTCCATGTTGGCAGTAAAGTCGATATCCACAATATTGGGAAAGTGTTCTGTAAGTACGCCATTTACCAATGTTCCAATTTCTGTAGGCGCCAGTCGTTTTTCTTCGTTCTTCTCCACATACCCACGTTTTTGAATAACATCAATCGTTGGCGCATATGTGCTTGGGCGACCAATGCCATGTTCTTCCAATGCCTTTACTAGGGTTGCTTCCGAGTATCGTGCAGGAGGCTGCGTAAAATGCTGTTCGGGTGCAAGCTTGGATAGTTTGAGTTCATCGCCTTGCGCAAGTTCTGGCAACACGGATTCCTGAAGCGCTGCCTTCTCGCCGAGTGCGCGTACGAATCCGTCGAATTGCACGGTCATGCCGTTTGCGCGGAATGTATAGTCGTTAGCCGTAATATCGATTGCTGTCTGGTTGAGTATTGCATCTGCCATTTGAGATGCAATCATGCGCTGCCAAATGAGGCGATACAGTTTGATTTGGCTTGGTTCGAATTCTGCAGAAAGCATGTCTGGAGTCTTGGATGGGTCGGTAGGGCGGATAGCTTCGTGTGCTTCTTGCGCGCCTTTGGATTTTTTGGAAAATACTCGCGGAGCAGAAAGCGCATAGTTATCACCGAATAATGTTTTAATAGTCGTAGCTGCAACAGCAGTAGCCTCTGTTGAAAGGTTTAACGAGTCTGTTCTCATATATGTAATGTGTCCATTTTCATACAAACCTTGGGCGATCATCATGGTGCGCTTGCTGGAGAATCCTAGCTGATTAAATGCTGCCTGTTGCAATGTGCTTGTGGTAAACGGTGCGGGCGCCGTTCGCTTGCGCTGCTTTACTTCGATATTTGAAACAACGTATTTTGCGTCGGATAATTCTTTTTCGATCCCCTGCACTTCTTCTTTTGATGTGATGCCAAGTTTTGGAATTGCTTTGCCACCTTTCGCTTTAAGCAAACTAGAAAATTCGGTGCCTTCTTTTTTTACTAATGCTTCAAGTGTCCAATATTCATCTGATTTGAACGCATTGATTTCTTCTTCTCGCTGCACAATAAGCCTTACCGCAACGGATTGTACGCGCCCTGCAGACAGGCCTCGGCGCACTTTATTCCAAAGAAGAGGGGAGAGTTCGTATCCAACCAATCTATCTAATACCCTGCGGGCTTGCTGTGCATCTACGAGGTTAATGTCGAGCTCTCGCGGATTTTGGATCGCGTTTTGGATGGCTGTTTTTGTAATTTCGTGGAATGTAATGCGCTTTGCCTTTTCGGGCTTTGGCGCAAGTACCTCGTATAAATGCCAGGCAATTGCTTCTCCTTCACGATCTTCGTCAGTTGCAAAGTAGATGATATCTGCTTTAGACGCATATTTTTTTAACTCCTTAATCCGTTCTTCTGCTTTCTCTGGAATAATATAGGTAGGAACGAAATTCTTTTTTACATCAACGCCGATTTTGGACTTTGGTAAATCGCGGACATGGCCATAGCTGCTTTTTACGACAAAGCCCTTGCCGAGATATTTCTGAATTGTTTTCGCCTTTGCGGGCGACTCCACAATCACTAAGTTCATATGTGGGCAGTAAACAGGGAAACGGATGTAATGTCAAAATTATTTATATTTTCTTCACGTATTGCATTCCCCCAACATGTTCCACAACTCCAATCATTTCCAGTTCTGAAATGCCTGCTGAAGCATCTTGGATAGACATATCGCAAAGTACGGCGAGGTCTTCTATGTGAAGTGGGTCTGAGGATAGCTTGGTTACCATTATTTTCAATTCCTTTCGAATTGGTTCATGGGTGAGCGTTTCTGAATCACTTTCAGATAATTCAAATCGTGTAAGAATGTCTGTGCTATCGAGCACCATGCCTGCGCCATCCCTAATGAGCATATTTGTCCCTTCGCATGCAGGGTCGGTGATGGGGCCAGGGATTGCCAAGACGTCCCGATTTTCTTCCATTGCCAAGCGGGCTGTAATAAGCGATCCAGAGCGCTTTGCCGCTTGTATAATGAGTGTTGCCTTGCATAGCCCGGCAATGATGCGGTTGCGGGCGGGGAAATTGCCTAAATATGCAGGCGTGCCGGGTTCATACTCTGAAATAATCGCCCCGCCTGTTTTTAGAATTTCTTGTGCAATAGTTTTATTGCCTCGCGGATAGAGCGACTTGTCATCTACGCCAGAGCCTAATACGGCAATGGTCGGCATGTTTTGGTCGACACAAATTCTGTGTGCAAATGTATCTATTCCGTACGCCATTCCGGAAACTAACGTAACACCGGCGCGTACGCATGGTGGCAATAACGATGCGCATGCTTGGCGGCCGTACATCGTCGCCTTTCTGCTACCAACAACTCCTAGTAAGAATTCCGAAGATAGTATTTCTTTGTTCCCTCGTATATATAACTGCTCCGGCGCCTTATGAATCTCGCGCAATAATGCAGGATATTCTTCATCTGCAAATTTGATAACAGAGATATCATCTCTCATGCTCTTATTCAACCATATTTTTATTCGGCAAGCGAGGAAATTATTTGTTGTATCAATTCAGGCGTTATTGTATCGGTGTCCCAAGAGATCGTGCTTTCGCGTGCTTGCCAGCGGGCTGGTGTGCCGTTTTGATTTTTTATTGCAGATAATTTTTCGAGGATTTTAACTGGATCTTTTCCGGTTACCAGTAATCGAACGTACGGATCTTCGTCGTTTGGTCGAATTGTTTTTGTCTGCATTGCGGTAATTCCGCACGCTGTTGCGGCCTTTTCCAGCTGAATCATGAGCGACAAATTTTGCACTTCTTCAGGAATTGCTCCAAATTCTTCTTTCAAATTTTTTATATAATTTTGTAATTGTTCAACTGACTTCGATCGAGAGAGGCGAATGTACCACATTGTTCTGGTGTCGGTATCTGGAATAAAGCTTGCAGGAATATATGCGGGCAGCATTGTATGGATGTCTGCGCGTTGTATTTCTGTCTCTCCCGCATCATCAACCATATCGAGATACATATACATGCCGACTGCCGACGCAGAACCGCTTTGCTCGGCGCCCATTAGATTGCCCGCACCGCGCAACTCCAAATCTCGTCGTGCAATATCCCAGCCGGAACCTTGGCGAGTGGATTCCGTGAGGGCTGTTAAGCGCTGACGTTGCATGTCTGTTAATTTTTCTTGGGAGTATAGAAACAATGCATGACCTTGTCTTGAGCGTCTTCCGATTCTTCCTCGCAATTGATACAGCTGCGCTAATCCGAAGTGCGGAGCATTCCAAACAATCATCGTATTTGCATTTGGTAAATCCAAGCCGTTTTCAACGATACTGGATGAAATCAAGATATCCAGTTGGTGTGTGTCAAATGCGTGAATGATTGCGCTCAGCTTTTCGTCGGGGAGCTTGGCATGTGCAATGGCGATGCGCGCATGGGGTGCAAGTGCTTGAATGGTCTCTTTAATCATCGCAAGGTTTCTAATCTTAGAAGAAACGATATATATTTGCCCGTCTCTATCTAATTCTTGAAATAATGCTTGGGTAAGCGCGCTATCTGAAACTTTTTTAATACTCGTTTCGATATTCTTTCTGCCTTTTGGAGCTGTTGCAATAACAGAGAGGCTTCGAAGGCCGGACAATGCCATGGATAGTGTTCGTGGAATCGGCGTTGCCGAAAGCGAGAGAACGTCGATAGTTGATCGCATCTTTTTTAAGTGCTCTTTATGCTTTACGCCGAATTTTTGTTCTTCGTCGATGATGAGCAAGGATAGATTTTGCCACGGGATGGAATTGCTCAGTATTGCATGTGTTCCAATGACGATAACAGGTTTGCCATCCGAAATAATTTGCTTTGCTTTTTTTATTTCTTTTTGCGAAGAAAATCGTGAAATTAAAAAGATGGAATCCGATATATCGGATAAGCGTTCTTTAAATGTATCCGCATGCTGCTGGACTAACAGCGTTGTTGGTGCAAGCAGAGCGATTTGCTTGCCATTTGCGAATGCATGGCGGGCTGCGCGCATGGCAAGTTCCGTTTTTCCGAACCCAACGTCGCCGACCATGAGCCTATCCATGGGTATATCTTTTTGCATGTCTGATTGAATATCTTGCCAGGTGGTTGCTTGGTCTGGCGTCATTTCATACGGAAAAGTCTCGTCGAGCTTTTTCTCGATAGTTGCATCTATATAATACGGGCTTCGTTTCGCCTTCTCGCGTTCTTTATTGATTGCGATAAGTTCTTTTGCGAATACAGCAGCATCGTGTTGCGCTTTTTTCTTTGTTTTTTGCCATAGGGTACCGCCTAAGCGATACAGTGCGGGCGAGCTTTCTCCTATATATGGGGATACTTTATGCGCAAACGCTACGGGTACGGAAAGCGTATCGCCGTCTGCATAACGCAACACAATATATTCTTGTTCCGCATTGTCTAACATCCTTTTTTCTAGCCCCTCAAATATTCCGATACCATGGTCTGCGTGCACTGCCGGCCTGCCGGGAGTAAGCGCTCCGATCAATTCCAGCGCTCGCTCTTGCGATATTGGCGATGAGTACGTCTTCGAAGATTTGCTGATAGCTCCAGGGATTACGGGCATTTGAATTTCTTGCAATCGTGTTGGTAGTATAATGTCCGGATGTTTTGAAGCTGTAATAATAGTTGTTGCAGTAGGGAAGTGCGCTTGCTGAGGAGCTATAACAACAAATTTTTTAAATGCTGTTTCAAGCTTTTCTGTTTTTTGTGGGAATGAGAGCGGAGGAATTGCAACGGAGTGTTCGTTTTTTGCACGATTCTTTTTTCGAACAATAATTTTATCAATCGTATTCCCAAAAAAAGAAATAGAAATAGGATGCTCAAAAAGAGGATGCGAGATGCGCGCTTCATCTCCTATAATATAAAATCCGGACCCGGCTTGTTTGCTGCTGTGGCGAATATATCCTGTTGATACTAATGTTTTTGCAAGTTCTGTAATGGAGTACGTTTGGCCGAGAGTGAGATGAAGGATGCGTGCTTGATATTCTTCGCTGCTCGGAAATTGCATGTCTGCAATACTTTTCGGAACATAGTATGATCTGGGGAGATTACTAAGGAGCGCATGAGCGGATGTTGAGAGTTTTGTAGATATAGTACCGTCCAGTTCTTGCTCTGTGAGCTGGTCGGTGATGATATGTTCTATTCCCCATTGTTCTGCCGAATGGGTCTCGGTATGCGAGCTTATGAGCGCAATAGGAGAAGTGATTTTGCCCGAAATCGTGCTTGCGAACATCATATTGAGATTTTCGGGTATAGAAACGAGCACCTTTTCAGGGGAAATTGTCAGTTCCGTTGAGACGTCATGCAGAAACTCCTCCCATTCTGGTTGGTATTTTGTCAAAATGCTTTGACAAAATTGAGATAGGCCTATGATTGACATTCTTATATTGTTACTGTACATTCTGTTTTCAAGCAACCCCCCTATGGAATTTATCCAAGAATTAATGAGCTTAGGTTTGAAGGATAAGCAAGCATCCGTCTATCTTTCGTGTCTGCAATTAGGGCCTTCTCCTGCCCAGTATATAGCAAAAAAGGCTGACGTAGTGAGAGCTACGACGTACGTGATCTTAGAAGAGCTGATGGCGTTAGGGCTTGTGACGAAATACAAGGAAGGGAAGAAGACCATGTTTTCCGCAGAAGCGCCTCGGCAATTATTGCGACTACTCGAAAAGCAAGAAGAGGAAATCCAAGAAAAACAAAAAGATTTGGAGCAAATTTTGCCAGAATTGCAGATGCTTACAAAGGCACTAGGCGACAAACCGTCAGTTCGATACTTCGAGGGGAAAGAGGGTTTAGCTGCAATTCGAAGAGATTTGGTTATGTATTCACGCCCAGAGGATACCATCTACAATTTTACTCCTGCTGACCATCTTGTGGGCGTTTTCCCCGATGACGAGCATACGAACTATGTGCAGCGTGTTGCGAAAGGAATTAAAGGTAAAACGATATTTTCCACAACTTCTGAACAATTGAGAAAGTATTGGTCATCTCAGGAGTTTAGTCGACATACAGAACGAAGGTATGTTCCGCATAATAAGTTTCCTGTTCCAGCAGGCATGACGATTTATCGAGACAGGGTTGCTATTGGATCGTTTACTGGTAAATTGTTTGGTGTAATCATCGAAAGCGAGCAAATGGCAAACATGATGCGAGCGCTGTTTGATCTTGCTTGGGAGTCTGCAAAAAGCATTGACGAAAAAGAATAAATAGATTAAACTCTAAGTATTCGATTGGGAATTCTCGAGAACCTAAATCGGATTATCAGGGGGTAATTCTCTGATATAGGGCGTCGTTACTAGGCCGAATTCTTTGGAGGAGGAAATGCGTCATGACCCATTGACCGTATCCGTCTCTTCACGGAAGAAGAGACCAGCGACCCGAGCAGGAGTGCACATTTCATAAGTTCGCTTGATGCGTTACGCGAACTTGCACAGAGTTTCAGACTCGACCCGATTGAGACCTTCTGGTTTCATCGGGTTTTTTCTTGCATATTCTACATAAAGTGTTATAGTAGCGGCTCCTGCTCCAAAGCGGTAAACGCAGGGTACCTTGGAAGGTGCTCGCCGCTTTGTAAGGGGGGGCCCGGGGCGCAGCACATGTTGCGCTTCCGGGTCTTTTTCTTTTGACACGCTTTTCTGTTTCAAGGTACATTTATGAGTCCTTTTCACTATTGTCATCATCGTTCTGCCAGTTAAGAATATTTCACTGGAATCACCCCCTCCTAGATTCCAGGAGATACCTTGCTGGCGGAACATTGCGGACAATAGTACGATAAAGCGATGAAGCACGTTTTAGTTGTTGCATTAGGAAATCCTGGGGAAAAATTTAAGAATACGCGGCACAATCTTGGCCAGGATACTGTGTTGAGCTGGGTTGAGTTGATGCGAGAAAAGGGTGCAGATGTGCAGGCGGTCCAATCAAAAGAGTCGTTGCACTCGCGTATTCAGGAGGTTGTTTTTAATAATGCAAAGATAACTGTTTTATATCCGGATGTATTTATGAATGAGTCCGGGAAAGCGGTGATGCAATATCTGCGATATAACGAAGTTGATCATGAGAATATTCTTATTGTTCATGATGATTTGGAATTGCCATTAGGCGAGGCGAGGTTGCAAGAATCCGGAAGCGCAAAAGGGCATAACGGCGTTCGCAGTATTCATGAATATGCAGGAACATTAGATATTCCAAGATTGCGAATTGGTATTGGGCGGCCAGAAGATCAGAAACCTATTGATGTGTTTGTGCTCGAAAGGTTTACAGAGCAAGAGCGAATGATTTTAGATAGCAAGAAGCAAGGCGTGCTCGATGCGATAACTGAGGCTATTGCTGCACCTGGTCTGATCCGACGATAACAAGTATATCTGCTTTTGTTTTCGCTTCCGCAGATGGGATATCTGTTGCAGACGATGCGTTTAGGCTGGATGCGATTTTCGTAGCATCGTCAGACTGGGTGACATTCGGAGAGTACACCGTTGTTTTTGTTATTGTTTTTGAAGCGGCATTGCCTGTCGCAATAACCTTATACCCGAGCCCTTTGAGTTTTGTTGCCGTTTTTCCTGCAAGGCCGGTGGTGCTTGTTCCGTTTCGAACTTCGATTGTGGCAGAGGAGGATGTTGGAGTCGAGCTTGCGTTTGGAGTGGGTGATGCTGACGGAGAAATGCTTGGAATAATATCTCCATTCGCATCAATATTATGTACGGTTGTATCTGCTTGATTCGCAGCTAAGTCCGTCCCTGTTGATGACGCGAACATATTTTGTGCCAGTGTTTTGATTTCTGAAAAATCTCCTGTTCGTGTTTTTAATACAGATGCGGGAACACCGCCGAGCATTACGGTGTCGCTTTTTAAGATGCCGTTCGGACCAGTGCTCATGACATCGGATTTGTAGCTCGAAGGGTCGATCTGGCGGAACAATTCAAAAAATCGTTTCATTTCCCATGTCTGCATGTCTGTTCGAATATTTTCAGACAAAGACGAAAATATTCCGCTGATCGCATTGAAATCAAGCGCAGTCGATACGGAGAATACTTTGTCGCGGATCGCAAGAACCACTTGTTGCTGTCGCGCGGTGCGCTTAAAGTCTCCTCCCTCGGGGCCTTCTACATATCGAGCTCGGACGTACGCAAGCGCCCTATCCCCGTTCATTGTTTCTGTTCCGGCAGGGAAGGCGATTTTGTGCCAGTAGTCAAAAAATCCATTATCAATTTTGATATTGACGCCGCCCACTGCGTCCACGATCTTTTTAAATGCGGTAAAGTCTACTCGGGCATAATAATCCATTTTAAGTCCGGTAATCTCCTCTACTTTTTGTTCAAGCAAGGAAGCTCCGCTTCCCGGTTTTGCCGCTTCTCCGTATGCGTTCACTGCATTTAATTTAGAGTAGAACTGCTGGCCCGGCACTTGCACGTATAGGTCGCGCGGAAGGGAGAGGAGAGAAATCTTTTTCTCCTTTGGTTGAATGCTCGCGATCATAATAGTGTCGGTAAGGTTCGGCCCGTCGTGTCCGTCTCCTCCAATTGCCATAAGAAGGATATTGATTCGGTCCTCCTGTTCGCCTTTTAATTTGTTGCCTGATTTAAAGAGGAGATCTGAAAGTTGTCCGAAGATTGTTTGGTTTGCAGTGCTGATACTGTTGCTGGCAGAAAGAATCTTATATCCAAATACTCCTGCGCCAGTTAAAATGAAAATAACGAGAACTATAAGGATGGCTCGCGTAATACGAAATGCTTTTGAATGCCCTTTATGTGGTTCTTCCATGTCTTGCATATCATACTGCATCCTAGTAAACTTGCCAATATGGATGAACAGTCGTTTGAGAATCGGTCTCTCGTGTGGGTAGTAGGCTCATTCTTTTGGGAGTTACTGAAAGCGTTTTTGTTAGCAATGGTCATTATCGTGCCGATTCGATACTTCATTGCACAGCCATTTTTCGTTCGCGGTGCATCAATGGAGCCCAACTTTCATAATGGTGAATATCTTGTGATCGATCAGTTGTCGTACCGATTAAGTCAGCCGAAGAGAGATGATATTATTGTGTTCCGATACCCACTCGATGAGTCGCAATTTTTTATTAAAAGAATTATCGGGTTGCCAGGCGACGAAGTTATCATCGATAATTCGCAGATCGAAATAAAGAATGCCGCATATCCGAACGGAGTGTTATTGAACGAGTCTCAGTACCTATCGCCTGAGGTTACTACGGGTGGCCAGGTAGATGTTCGTTTGGGCAGCGACGAGTATTTTGTGTTAGGGGATAATCGTCCGTCCAGTTCCGACTCGAGAGTGTGGGGGCTAGTGAAGAGAAGTGAGATAGTCGGGAGAGTCTGGGTTCGTGCGTGGCCACTTGATCGTCTTGCGACATTCCATTCATTGGTGCCAAGTTTCGTGTCCCCTCAATCATAGGCTTGATTTTTACCTCGTTCATCGCTATAATGAGCATTCATATGCCATCTAAAAAGAAAACATCCCCAGCTGAAACAGTTCAATTTCCATTGCACAGTCCTCGCGGTACGCAGGATATCCTGCCTCAGGACCAGAAATATTGGGAATATGTAACAGAAAATGCGAAGACATTTATGCGCGGATGGCACTTCCAGCAGCTGGAAACTCCCATGTTTGAAGAAACGGCATTGTTTACGCGCGGCATTGGAGAAGGTACGGATATTATTGATAAGGAATTATTCGAATTGAAATCTCGCGGAAAAGGAGCAAATTATTCCTTGCGCCCGGAGGCAACTGCTTCCATTATTCGAGCTTATATCGAGCACGGCATGCGAAGCTGGCCGAAGCCGGTGAAATTATTCACAATCGGTTCATTTTTCCGATATGATCGTCCTCAGGCTGGAAGATTCCGAGAACTTCATCAAATCGATTTGGAAATTATCGGAGCAAGCAATCCTATTACGGATGTCCAGCTTATTTATGTTATGCATAATTATTTTAAGTCGCTTGGCTTAGAGGATTATGTTGTACTGCTTAATACGTTAGGCGAGCCATCGGAACGAAAAACATATATCGGTTTATTGAAAGAACATTTTCGAAGAAATCGAACAAAGCTCTGCCGTGATTGCAAAGAACGTCTTACTACGAATCCGCTTCGATTGCTTGATTGTAAGGAGGAGAAATGCATGCAAGTAAGCAATACTGCTCCGCGGTTGCTTGACCATTTGTCTGACGCATCAAAAAAACATTTCGAATTTATTCTCAATAGCTTGCGAGAACTTGAAGTTCCGCACGAAGTTTCCCCGTCGCTTGTTCGCGGACTGGATTACTATACGCATACCGTATTCGAATTTGTGCCAAAATCTACGCGAGGAGAGGGGCAGCAAAGTTCATTCGCTGCCGGCGGGCGATACAATAATTTAATTAAGGAATTGGGCGGCAAAGAAGCCTCCGCGATTGGCGCTGCGATCGGAGTTGAGCGCTTGATCGATCGCGTAAAGGCGGAAGGAATTGATTTGATGATTATGGATCAACCCCAATTGTTTATTGCGCAATTAGGAGAGCAAGCAAAGATTGTTGGGCTTCGGGTGATGAAGCAGCTTCGTGATGCGGATATTCCGTTTTCTGAAAGCATCGATAGGGATGGTATGCAGCAGCAATTGCATATGGCGGACAGGCTGAAGGTTGAATGGTCGATTATCATCGGACAAAAAGAAGTAATCGACAATACGGTTATTTTGCGAAACATGGAGAGCGGAATGCAAGAGGTTGTTGATCGGGATAAGCTCGTGCAAGAATTGGAAAAACGGCTACATATTGTACGTGAGTAGCAAAAAACGATATACTACGTGGTAGTATGTCGACTGAATCAGGATGCATTTTTTGTAGTATTGCAGAGCAAGCTGTTCCTGCCGATGTTTTATTTGATGGCGGGGATACGATGTTTTTTCGAGATATTAATCCGAAAGCGTCTGTGCATATTATTGGAATTCCTAAAAAACATTTGCAGTCACTTGATGCTATGCAAGGCGATGATCATTCGATGATCGGCAAGCTGCTTCACGAAGCAACGCACGTTGCTCGGGACGCGGGTATTTTCGAATCCGGATATCGCGTCATTACAAATGTGGGCAAGCATGCTGGGCAAGAAGTTCATCATTTGCATTTTCACATTGTTGGCGGAGAAGATTTAGGACCGCTTATTTGTAATGCGTCATCGTTATGAATAAGAAATATATAACGCGGATGTATGCATTTGTATTTGTTTCGATGCTGCCTTTTGTCAGCTTTGCGCAAACCGGCGGTCTTATTAAGTGCGGTCCGGCAGGCCAACAGGGAAAGGATTGCACTATTGACGATTTTTTTACTCTTTTCGTAAATATTTTTAATTATCTGCTTGGCATGGGCGCCATCGTCGCGTTTCTATTTTTGATTTACGGTGGCATAAAAATGTTCCTCTATTCAGTAGACGAGGAAAATCTTGCGGCAGGCAAAAAGACGGTCATAGAGGCATTGATTGGACTGGCTATTATATTGCTTGCGTACGTGCTCATTAATACGCTTCTTACTGTTTTGGGCGTTTCTAAGCCGGCAGATTATTTTAATGGCAATGCAGTCAGCGGAAGTGCGGTCAAATAGTCATTGACATGCAACTTATCCCGTGGTAGGATGTTTACTAGAGTTTGTTATTATTTTTAGGAGGTGACTTTTTCCTGTGTTAGAAGTACAGAAACGTGATAATGAAAATTCCGAAGGATTAATCCGTCGGTTTTCTCGTGTTGTGCAACAAAGCGGAGTGTTGTTACAGGCGAAGAAAGTTCGGTACCACGAAAAAAAACAAAGCAAAATGAAAGTTCGTGAAGCTGCTCAACGAAGAAGCGAGTTACAGACCGAGCGCGAACGAGCAATCAAAATGGGAGAAATAGACGAATTCGCATATCCTCAAAAGAAAGGCAAGCGTTTCTAAATAGAGACCATTGTAAAACACCCCGGTACTCGCGGGGTGTTTTATTTTGTATTTATAGGTATAATGAAGAAACTATATGGCCAATGAACTTCCTCCCAATTTACCGATCCCACCGATTCCTCCTGCAGGAGGCGCTCCCGCAACTGGATTTGATGTGCCGGACCCATTCGAGGATGTATCTTCGATGCCCGATAAAACAAGTCAGCCGAATCCGCTTATTGCGCCTCCGGAGGTTGATGAGTCTCTTGAAACTGACCAGCCCGTATTCGTAAAACCGGAAATGCCAACAAGAAAACGAAGTGCAAAAACCCTTGTTTTTATTGTGTTGGGAGTAGTCATTTTGCTTATCGCCGTGATTGCAGCTATTGCGATAAAAATGTTTTCAGGATCTTCTGTGCAAAAAACAGCTGCGGACATTACGCCCACTCCGACAGTTGCTCCTGTTCAAAGCCAGCAGCCAGTAGCGGTGGAATCGAGCACGCCCCCTCCTACTTCCTCGGCTCAAATCGGTTCGGATGGCGATGACCCCGATAAGGATGGGGTAAATAATGCGGAGGAGCGGCTATATGGGACTGATCCAAATAATCCTGATACTGACGGAGATGGGTATGATGACGGCGAAGAAGTGAAGAATGGGTATAACCCTCTTGGCCAAGGATCGCTTGATTCTGATAATGATGGGTTGACGGACCCGGTGGAGCGTAAAATGGGTACTGATCCGTTTAATCCTGATACTGACGGAGATGGATATTCGGATGGGGACGAGGTTGCGCACGGACACAACCCGCTTGTTCCTGCACCGAACGACAAGCTGTAATAGCGCATGTAATGTATGACGCTTGAGTTGCAGTGTGAACAATTTCCACTTACGCATGAGCAGATAATGAAGCTATTAGATTGTGCATGCGACAAGCTCGATATGCACGATAGTGGACATGTAACGCTGCGCTGTGTTGAAGTTGATGAAATAACAAATATGAACGCAACCTATCGACATAAAAATTCTCCGACAAATATACTGACGTTTTCATATGATGAGAATGAGCATGATATTGCTATTTGCATGAACGTTGCAGCCGATGAAGCGCGAGATCGAGGAGTTGAGCTTGCTGATTATGCAGCATTGCTTGTGACTCATGGATTCTTGCATGCACTGGGAATGGATCACGAAGCATCTGAAAAAGAGGAGCTAAAAACGGAAGAATTAGAAAAGCAAATTCTGGCAGAGACAGGATTTGCTCCTGTAACATTATTTGCGGTATGAAGCGTTGGCACAGGAGCAGGTCTTTTTTTGAAGCGCTAGCATTTGCTCTTCGAGGAGTTGCAACTGCCATTTTGCGCGAGAGAAATATTCGTATACAGCTTTTTATTGGAACAATTATTTTGTTCATGATGATCTTGCTGCACGTATCTTTTTTGAATATGGGAATCGGCATTATTGCTATTTTGCTTGTCCTGGCCTTTGAGATGATAAATACCGCGCTTGAGTTGCTGTCTGACATGGTGCATCCGGAATACAGCGTTATTGTTCGGAATGTGAAGGATATTTCTGCAGGAGCAGTTCTTGTGGTTACTATCGCTGCCTGCGTTGTCGGGTTATTGATTTTTCTTCCAATCCTTTTTTAGGTACAATAGGTATAGAATATTTTCATTATGAACCGACCACACATATATACGGCGATTGATATTGGATCCAGTGCTGTTCGTGTTGTTGTTGCGCAAAAAAATCCTCAATCCGAGGAAGGGGAAGTAAAGATTCTCGGTGTCGGGAAAGCTGTTATGAGCGGAATGCAGAAAGGGGTTGTGACTGATGTGGAAGAAGCTGTCGCATGCCTAGGGACTGCTCTCGATGTCGCAGAGCGCATTTCTGGAATACCTGTAGAAAAGGCCGTAGTGAGCGTAAATGGTGCGCACTTGGTGTCGCAAGAATTGCGCGGAGTTATTGCAATAAGCCGTGCGGATGGCGAGATTACTCCCGATGATGTTGATCGGGTTATTAACGCCGCTCAAGCGATATCTCTCCCGCCTAATCGAGAAATTATGCACATTTTGCCGCAAAATTATATTGTTGATGGGCAGGAGCATATTCAGGATTCTGTCGGGATGACAGGGGTGCGTCTTGAGGTTGAGGCGCATGCAATTGTGGGATCCTCTCCTGCAATTAAAAACCTTACCAAAGTTGTGAATCAATCCGGTGTTCATATTGATGAGTTTGTGTTCGCTCCGCTTGCAGCAGCGCTTGCCGTTCTTGAAAAACGCCAGAAGGAGTTAGGGGTGGTGCTTATTGATTTGGGAGCTGGGACGACGAGCTTGGCGGTATATGAGGAAAGTATTTTGTTGCATACAAGCGTGTTGCCCGTAGGTGCATCGCATATTACGAATGATATTGCGATAGGTCTTCGCACTTCAATAGAGATTGCGGAAGCCATTAAGCTATCTCACGGAACTGCTACAGTAGAAGGCATCTCTCAAAGCGATATGATTGTTGTCGAAGGTCAGGATGGTGAACAGGAATCCATTTCAAGAAAAGAAGTTGCTGAAATTATTTCCGATAGATTAGATGAGCTATTTTCTCACGTTGATCGCGAACTTAAAAATATAGGACGATCCGGACTGCTGCCTGCCGGAGTGATATTGACGGGCGGAGGAGCGTACATGGATGGCATTGTTGAATTGGCAAAAAAGCGATTACGCTTGCCGGTACGAATCGGCCATCCGAAAAAATTAGCCGGATTATCCGATCAAACAGATGGACCTGAATTTGCTGTCGCAATCGGGCTGATTGCGTTTGCGCTTGATCAAGAAGGCAAAGAAGTTTCTCATAAATCTCTATCTTTACCCGATATTAGCGGCACCGTCCAAAAGCTGAGAGATTGGACCAAGTCGTTCTTGCCATAAAAAAATATTCGTGAACACAAAGTGTGTACGGGTTGTACACATATTGTTATTGACATTCTTTTTTTCGTTCGTACGATGAAGATGATATGCCACTAAAACGAGCCAGTATTGAAAACGTAGCAAACATCAAAGTTGTTGGTGTGGGCGGAGGCGGAAACGCTGCGCTTAACAGAATGGTTGAGGCGAACATTAAAGGTGTTGAATTTATTGCGGTTAATACTGACGCACAAGCGCTTCATTATTCTGCAGCTCCTACAAAACTTCATATCGGACAAACTGTTACGAAGGGCTTGGGAGCGGGAATGAATCCTCTTTTGGGGCAACAGGCTGCCGAAGAAAGCCGAGAAGAAATTTATGAATTGCTAAAAGGGGCTGACATGGTATTCATCGCTGCCGGATTTGGCGGCGGTTCCGGTTCCGGTGCAGGGCCTGTTGTGGCAGAAATTGCTCGCGAGGTAGGTGCTCTCACTGTTGCAGTTGTAACAAAGCCATTTTCATTTGAAGGTCAGCAGCGCATGACTATTGCAGAAGAAGCGCTTGCGGAATTGCAAAGCAGAGCGGATGCTTCTGTGGTTATTCCTAATGACAGGCTGCTGCAAATTATCGATAAGAAAACAAGCCTCATTGATGCATTTCGAGTGGTGGACGACGTATTGCGACAGGGCGTTCAAGGTATCTCCGATTTGATTACTCACCATGGAATGGTCAACGTAGACTTTGCGGATATTAAGGCGATTATGCAAAATGCCGGATCTGCTCTTATGGGTATTGGAAAAGCTTCCGGGGAAAATAGGGCAGTGGAAGCTGCACGCGCAGCAATTGATAGCCCTATGCTCGACGTGACGATTGACGGCGCAAAAGGGATCGTGTTTAACATTACATCTGGCCCAGACCTTCGCATGTATGAAGTGGATGCTGCTGCTCGAACGATTACGGAGCATGCTGATCCGAATGCAAAGGTTATTTTTGGTGCAGTTATTGATTCGGACCAAGTAGAAGAAGGGGAGATTAAAATTACCGTTGTTGCTACTGGTTTTGATAAGCCGCAAGCGATTATCCGTCCTCGAAGTACGCCTGGCTATGCAACCAATCAGCAAGCTCAACAACAGCAGCAGATGCCTCAAAACGAACCGCGAGTGCAGCCGATGCGATCTCCGTATGGCATGCCGTCTGTAAATTTATCTCAGCAAAATCAGCCTGCGCCAAAACCAAGAATCATGCCGATGCAGCAACAGCAGCAAGAAGATGAGGATCTGGAAGTGCCCACATTTATCCGCAGGAAAATGCGCGAGCGCAAGCAGAATCTCGGACAAGAAGAGGTTTAAGTAGCTATACAACTCATGTAGGATTACAAGCATGCGAGCTTCTGTTTGCATGCTTGTTGTTTCGTGGGTGGTTGGAATAACTGCGGGAGTATTCCAAGCAGTTCCGGTTTTGGTTGGGGCTTGTGGGCTGACTATGGTGGCAATAGCATATTATATGCATCTTCGAACGCAATTTTTTATTGCAGTTATTGCACTGACCTATCTTGGATATATGTATGGCGGTTTTACTGTTCAGCCGCGCACCACTGTTTGCCAAGGAGAAACAGCCTCATATGCTACTCTCGATCACGCATACTCGATATCGTTCAATCAGGCACGATATGTGTTCAAAAGAAATGATGGATGTTCAATTTTGGTATACACCAATCGGTTCCCATTGCTTGTTGGCGGTACTCAGGCTCACATCAAGGGCTCGCAAGCTATTTCCTCGATATTTTTGCAAGACGATGGGATAGATTTAATTGTCCAGCATGCAGATATAGATATTTTACATAATGGGGGATCTGCAGTTGATGCATTAAGAATAAAAGGAATAGAGACGCTATCTCGCTATTTAAGCGAGCCCGATGCCTCGATTGCAATCGGAATGTTGTTGGGGGACAGGGGTACGATATCGAAAAATGTTCAAGACGAATTTCGTGCAAGCGGAATAAGCCATGTGCTTTCCATTTCCGGGCTTCATGTTTCTATTCTTGTGGGAATTCTCGCGCTACTGCTTCAGTTGTTACCGATTCCGCCTATATTCAGGGTTGGAATTATGGCCAGTGTTATGTGGGTGTATATAGCGAGCATCGGAGCTCCGTTGTCTGCGGTGCGAGCAGGCGTGTTCTGGACCCTCTACGCGCTCGCCTACCGGGCGCAAGTACTTATTGGCGCATCTACGGTCCTTGTTGCTGTCCTGGCTCTTCTTATGACGTTTGATCCCCGAGCGATTTTATCGCCAGGATTTCAACTTTCCATGGCAGCCGTGACAGGAATTTTTCTTATGTTGCGTCTTATTTCTTTTCGCCTGCACCCTGTTTCGTCGCTCTTTTTTGTTTCCCTTGGAGCTACAATAGGAACACTCCCGCTCGTTGTGTATTATTTCGGCGGAATTCCTACGCTGAGCATTTTAGTGAACATACTTATTGTTCCCATCACTCCCGCACTCTTAGTGGCTATTTTATTGGTGTTGGTGGGGAGTATAATTTCTCCTATCGTAGCCCTCTTTTTTTCGTATGTTGTTCATGTTCTGATTTTGTGGATAGTTGGAATCACATCTAGTGTCCAGCATATTCCCTATGCGTATATTGATCACCTCGCCTTGCCTGGTTGGGGAGTTTTTGCTTTCTATGCGCTGCTTCTATTGATTGTGCTTCTTTATATGCATCATAGAAGAATGCATTTCCGAGAACTATGGATATAACAAGTGGAATTGTTTGGGGCGCCATACTCATTATCTGTTTTGTATTCATGTCTTCTGTTCCGCAGGAAGGGGTGGGTATTACGCGCTTTGATCCGAAACATGGAAATGCGCTTATCGTTCAAGACGGAACTATCCAAGTGCTTGTTGGCGGAGGAGGAGATGAAGCACTTCTAAGTTCACTTCCGGCGAAAATGTCTTGGTTTGATAAAAGGATTGAAGTTGTTATCGTCCCTACCTGGAAGCCAGAAGATGTTATGAGTCTTCTTTCGATTCTTGATCGATATGATGTAGGAGTTGCTGTGCTACCACAACCAGGCAAACTAGATTCTCAGGGGAAAATGCTTATTACAGAAATACTTCGCCGACATATCCCCTATAGATTTGCTCAATATGGCCAGCGCATTACGGCCGGCAGGATAACGCTGCGCATTATGGCAGGAGGCCCTGCAATTGCATTTCGGGCTGATGTGCGGGATTTATCAATGATTGTTTTGGGCGATGCAAATGAAAAAATACAACAGCAATTGTTTGCCAGTGTTCCTGTGCGAGCTTTTCCGGCAAGGCTTGTGTATATGGAGCAACACGGAACGAAGGCTCCAGTTCTTATTTTAAAATTATCCTCCGCTATTTCGCCCAAACTTTCTTTTTCTGACTTGCCTTACGATGCCGCTCTTGCATTTCAGGGCAATTCGTGGTTTATGAAGTGCCTTCATGAAACTGATTTGCCTTTTTTGCAACATTACTGTATGAATAAATAAATATCTTATGAAGTCAGAACAAACATTAGTAATTATAAAGCCGGATGGAGTGCAGCGTTCGCTGATGGGAGAGATCATGAAGCGCATCGAACGAACTG
>CAYVFG010000004.1:0-59976 GCA_964450915.1 uncultured Candidatus Saccharibacteria bacterium
AACTTTCATTGCCCGCAAAAATTCCGTCAGTAATATCTATCTGAATGTGTTCTGATGTATCTGCGACTTTGTTCCAATCCGCTTCTATTTTTTCGTACGTTGTTTTTAAAATCGCGGGCACGATTTCGATGTTGTCGCTCATTGTTCTAATTTCTTTATCTTTTCGACTCTGCGTTCATGCCGTTCCAGTCCTGAAAACGGAGTATCTAAAAATGTTGCAATAATCGCCTTCGCTTCGTCGAGCGTCAGAAGGTCGGCGCCCAGGCAGAGAATATTGACATCATCATCATTTCGCGCGGTCTTTGCCACGTCTACGGATTGAATGTTTGCAGCGCGCACTCCTGCGATTTTATTTGCGGCAACTGCAACTCCTACTCCTGATCCGCACAATAAAATGCCGCAAGTATTCTCCGGGTCTTGTGCGGTTTTTTGTGCAACAGGTACGGCGTAATCCGGATAATCATCGCCTTCCGTAAAATCTCGAGCGCCCAGGTCTTCTACTGTTCGCCCCTCTTGAGTAAGCCATGCGACAAGCCCCTCCTTCATCGCAAATCCGCGATGATCCGCACCGATAACAATATTCATGTATGTACTATACCCAAATATATTCTAATATTCTACGTTCTCGCCGGGTTCTAGTGCATCAAATCGTATTCCCGCATCTTGCAATACTTTTTTCGGCACGGTATATATCCATGTTCGAGAAGTTAAAATTGCGTCGTGAATGGGGATGCAAGCTTTTGGTTGTATTGCCAAAGCCCAATCCAGCGAATCTGAAATTTTCATCCATGGTCCAGCAATCGGCATGCCAAGAATTTCTACCGGAACATTCGGCGTTACAAAGGCATCTCCTGGTAAAAAGAATCTACTCGCAATTAAGTACCCCGTGTTCATTACAATGGGAATTGTTTTGTAAATAACGGCGTGGTCTGTTCCGAATCCTGCAATGTCAATTCCGTTCACGGTTGTTTTCTGACCGTCTTCTACAATCTCGCACGCAATCCCCTGTTCTTCTAATAATTTCGCAACAGCGCTATTTGTTATAATTTTCGCTTCTGGATTATTCTTCAGCACTTCTTTTACGGAATCTATATGGAAATGGTCCCCGTGTTCGTGCGTAATAATGACAACCGAAATGCCCGTCAGAGAATTCTGTTCGCTGGAAAACATGCCAGGGTCCGTCAAAATCCCTACTCCGTTTTCAATGATATGGAGGCAACAATGCCCGATTTTTGTGATGGTCATGTTGGTAGTATACAGAAGATTACCATTGACTTTTTATTATTTTTAATATATATTCATACGTCGGATTATTTTTGGATGTTCGACGTTTGCCCTCTAAAAATAAGGACTTTTTTATGAGTTGGGAGAGTGTTGCAGAAGATGTTGCTATACAGATTATTTCGATGGATCCGTGTAATGCGGATGCAGGGATGGTGAATTTCTGCAGGGTTGCGTTGATTGGAATTTCGCAGTTGCCTGAGTGCCCAGAAAAATATTTGGAGCAGGCCCAAAGACTTCAGGAGGACTATGTTCGACTCGCGGCAAATCCTGGAGAGTATGTGGAATGGAATGACGTTGCAATTAAAACCCATAACCTGCTTGCTGAGCTGTCGGGATGCGGAGCCTACGCGACCATCTATTATAGTTGATAATGCTATGCATCTAACCCTCTTCTCCTTCGTAGCCCCGTCTTAGTTCAAGGCGGGCTATTTTATTTTTACAGATATGCGAACAAGTGGCGGTAATAGTTGACTAATATATAATTATATGCTTATATAGTATGTTCTGATGGAACTCATAGTTCAGGAGATACCGGAATGTACTTTCTATGGAGATGTATTCAATGCTTTATTTGTTGGAGAGTGCGATTGCCCAATTGGAGCGATGACGCCCAGGCCGTGTGCGCATGCACGTTTGGTCGATCTGACGATATCTGCAACAAGGCGATTGCGTGCCATGTAGCTGTCATCGCGATGGAGCACAAACTCCCCTTCTGCGTGCAAGGTGAAATCGGAGCATATCTCGACAAGAGTTTGCTTGGGTATCGTTCTGCTGAAAGTTCCGATGTTCATCATCGAGAGTATGTCGGTACTTATGAAACGGTGCATGAACAGGTAACGTGCTACTTGCAGCCGCAGCGGATTACCAAAATCCATGTGGAGGCGCATCCGGAACACGCATGGCGAGTGGTAATGTGTTATCGCCGCTGTGGGATAGAAGTGGTGAGCGTGTGCACAATGGGTAAGCCGTACCCTCCTGAATCCACTCAAGTATGGTGCCGCAGCAAGTTGCGATTCGTGCCGTACGAAGTCCTCGCCCGCCTCCTCTACGTCGTAAAGGGATACGTGTAACGTTCCGACCGCATGGTTTCAACCAGCGGTCGTTTTTATTTCGTAGCGGACTAGATTAGAACTTTTTCCCGGAAAAAAATTTCTGTAATGGATACTGAACAATCGCAAATACAAATATTATGCCCGCCACAAGAGCGGCGAGATGAAAATCTTTAGGAATAGTTAAAACGAGTATCTCACCAACAAGCCATAGAGTCGCAATAATTACAATTGGCCAATGCCATTTTTTCAAAGCAAAGTTTTCAGTGGTTGGCAGCTTGTGTGCACTGAAGGCAAAGTTCAGCACAGTGATAAGGTAGGATAGAAATAGAACGACCACAGCCGCAGCATATATAGCCGCCAAATTAAACATTGTTAAGAATATGATTGCCTCAATGATAGCTACCAGAAAGCAAGCATAGAATGGTATTCCTCGTAGTGAAACAGTGCTGAATTTCTTATGTGCTATGAAATGTTTATCACGAGATACTGCAAACAAAAGCCTGCCTCCCAATGTTATGCAAAGCAGTGAACTAGCGAACATGGCCACTACCACAAGTACGAGGAAGATTTTGTCGGCTACGGTTCCTAAATGATAAGAAACAATTGATGAAACTGGATCGGTTGCGGCAGAAATTGTGGTTAAATCTGGTATGGCGATTGTGATAACGCTGATGAAAAATAAACCTAGTAATACCGTCACCACAACGGAACTAATAATACTTTTTGGAGTTATGCGTTTTGCATTGATAGTTTCCTCTGATAAGTCAGACGGAGTTTCAAATCCAAAAATTGTCCATGCTCCTAATAATGTAGACATTAAAAATGCTGGCCAATATGGTGTGGGTGTAGTCGGAACAGTTGTTAATAACTCCGTGTGAGCTTGTCCTTTGAGCATGACAATTATGAGTAGTAACAAGCCAAAAACAGCGACCGCAATTATCTCCCCGATCACCGCTAGCTTGTTGAGGTGAGAGGCCAACCCAATTCCATACACACCGATGAGTAGCTGAACGATAAATATGCTGATTCCAATGACGCGAATAGCGTCCATGCTCAGTGTTATGCCAAGCAACGATTGCAACGGGGACATAAGGGCTACTACAATTCCTGCTCCTCCAATGCAGTAAGCAAATACGGTTAGCCAGTGGACTGTTACAGCAATAGAGGGGTGGCTTAACCTATTATTCCAATTATACAGCGAGCCAGTCAGCGGCAAGCGACCAGCCATTTCGGCAAAAACTAAAGCTACGAAAAGTTGCCCTATGCCTACAATAAGCCAGCTCCATAAACCAAAAGTACCGGCTGTGTGCAGTACATATCCATAGTTTGCAAACACCCCCATAACTATCGACATAAACGAAAAGGAGATAGCAAATGAGGCAAAAAAGCCCACCTTCCGTTTTAATTGAGGTTTGTAACCCGCTTCTATAACAGCTTTGTCATCTTCATTCATATACAGAATATACCATGTTCCCGGACAGGGATTCGAACCCCAGTTTCAAGATTCAGAGTCTTGCGTCCTGCCGCTAGACGATCCGGGAATGTATCAATAGTTTCAATGAAAATGCGAAATAATACAAGTTTTGTAAAGAAAAAGCCGCCAGGTGAGAAAACCTGACGGCGGCGACTAAGGAGCGCATGGCGTTGTGTATTGGAGTTCAAGGGTTTGAACATCAATGCTGCCTTGATGGAAAATGTGCGGTACGTACATCACCCACTTTGGACGATCTTGCTCCGATTTGAAATCTCGAAATTTTTTCAGATACGCAATTGTTCGCTCGGGTACCTCAGTAGGAACTCTTGGCTCAATATCTGAAAGTAGCCGCACCTCTTCAAGGTCGTATTGATCTGTTTCAAACATGCGAACAGCCAAGCGGCGTTGATCCAAGGTGCTTGTGTCGATTGTGAAATATGCGACGGTCGGTATGTGGCGGTTTGTATGCGTGGCGATTGCTTGGCAGATCTTTTGCGGATGAACTGGCATAAGAAACACTGCTTCTTGCCACGCGCAACCCAGGGGCGGAATTTCTCGTACCAGTGTGGATTCTCGACCCCTATACTTGCCGACATGTCTTTCAAACAAATCGGCATGTTTTTCTTGAAGTTCGGCCAATGGGTAGAGTTTTTCGTCTCGGGGGCGACCATCAATGCCGAGCAACACATGATAAGTTAACATGTAGCTTCCTTTCTAGATATGGGCTACTTTTTTGTTGCCTCAAGCATGCGTGGATTTTTGTACGGATCCAGTGATCCTTCCGCGGCGTCGATTGCGAATAATATGAGCCAGAGCAAGGCGCATCCAAAAGCGGATGTTGCCAAGGGTAGATTAGTGCTATGCCAAGCTACTGGCAAAGTGCTAACTACTGCGTATGACAGCACTGGCACGATGAACAGGTTGTGAAACCATTGAGCCGGAAGATTGTTCCAGCTATTTGATTCCTTTCCGTTCTTAAGGCCGAAGTATTGGATCGCAATTCCGACAACGAGCGCCAAGATAGCGACCGTTATGTGGTACCAGGCCTCTGTATGGACTCCCTTTGGAAGTTCATGCTGGCACATGCCGGCAACGAGTCCGCAATAGAGCGCCAGCGAAGCATCGCCAGGGCAGCTGGAGAAGGCCACGTCGTAGATGACGCCCTCTGTCTTCCATCTGATGAGATACAGCAATCCTGTTGTAATGCAAATCGTTGCAATCATCACAATCCACCACGGTGCATGGGTGGCAATCCAAATGCTTGGCAACATGACGAGCTCCTTATTGATATGGGAATGTTCGGTCGTTTCGCGAGTATGTGTATTTTGGTATATAATAGTAATATTGTCAAGTTTTAAAAGATCAGGAGTGGTCGTAGGGTGTAAGTAGCCTGGTGTGTAGAGATTCTGTTACGAGTGCTCTTTTTCAACCCTGGAAAGCGAGTGTGCGACATGAAGGTCCGGTCCCTTAGAATCGAGGATGTGAATCTGGTCATCTCAGATCGTGGCGTTTCGTCAGTATTGGCATGTATCGTGCTTAAGTCGTTGATCGGCAGAAAGCCGGTGGATTTCTTCTGGCTGAGTCATGGAATGTGCCGCTTGGAAGAGATGACCACGCTTCTCGGCAGGAAAACACGAGAAACTGTTTGCGTCGGATTCAGTCCCGACGATGGTCAGGATGTTGCAGCCTTGGTCTCCATGATTGTCGCTGACGCGCATCGGATTGGAGGGATCTGCGATGTCCATGGACGATCTGCCTGGTTGCGACGCACAGGAACGTTCGCTCAATTGTTTCTTCAGCCGCAGAATGCCGATAACTACTTCAGTTGTCCTGGTCGCGTTCTGCTGAATGCATTTGCTGATCAGTTTGAAGCATACGAACGCGAATTGTGCGAACTTTCGCACCATGCGGCACAGGGCGAACTGCGCGATTTTGCTCAGACGATATCCTGGATTGCTTCTGAAGATCCGAGCATGGATGGGAGGCGCACAAACCTCGTTAACCACTTTGCATTCGACCGTAACCCCAGTCCACAGATTTCGAACTGGATACAAGAAGCTCGGCAAAGGGAAACAGCATAATGCCTTTTCGAATTCGAGGCGGTACGTACGCACGTATCGCCTCTCTTTTATTTTTGGTATACTTGCATGTATGAACGATGCGTTTGTTGAGGTGAAGAATGTAAAAGCGCGATATCGCGGCTCAGATACGGATGCGCTGCACGGAATATCTTTTAGGGTGCATCACGGAGAGCATGTCGTGGTATATGGCGCCCCAGCATCCGGAAAATCAAGTTTGCTTAAAATGCTCTGCGGAGACTTGGAGATAAGCGAAGGCAGCGTCGTAGTGAACGGCAACAGTCTGGGTAGTGATAATGCAATGCGCGCTGGATACGTATCGCTTGATCATGAAGAATTGCACGCTAGTAAAACAGTATATGACAACTTGGTAGATTTTGGCGATGAGTACGACGTACCCCACTTGCCTGCTCGCATCGGCGAATTACTCGAACTTCTTGAGATGAAGCAGCTAGCGAATAGGAATATGCAAACGCTGTCTTCTACCGAAAAAATTGCGTACGGATTAATCCGCGCATCGCTTTCGGATGCTCCTGTGTTGTTGCTAGATGATGTGCTCGACGTGTTCGGCGTTGAAGAAACGCAGCGATTTTTAGATATTGCATGCGCTGGCAAAACCGTCCTTCTTACCACGCGCGTGACTCAAAATGCGGAACAGATGAATTTGCCGTTATTGCTATTGCATCACGGAACGCTGACTCATGCAGGTTCGCGGGACGATATTGCAGTAGCATCCGGAGTGCCGAGAATAATCGATGCCTGGGTAGAAGAATTGCGATACGACATGCTGAAAAAAATACGATCGCATAGCGGTGTGCTTGAAGTTCGCATTTTGCCAACAGATCGGTTTGAAGGTAATTTGGTTCGTATTATGATTCGTAATTCCCGTTTCCTTCCCTCCTTGTACGATGTTATGAGTCAGTCTCAGCTTGTGCACGTAGAAGAAGTGCCCCCGAAGCTCATTGATATTCTCAAGACTATCTAGATTACTTCAAGTATCGTCGCACTGCGATGTAGCTGCTCATGATTGCAAGGAGGAGCGCAACCCCTGCTTCGGCGCCGATTAATTGTACCCAGTGAGATGCTGTGTATGCGTAGATATCGAACGTTGCTTGTTGGCCCGAGAAAAAGAATTGGTTGATTTGATCCGCACCGGCATTCAATACCAGGAATGTGAGAATGATGCTAATGGTGACGCTAATAACGGCAACGAGCATGGATTCTACGATAAACGGACTTTGAATATACCAGCGCGATGCCCCTACCAGTCTCATGATATCTATCTCTTCTCTGAAGCTGTAGATGGCTAATCGGATCGTATTGAACATAATGAGCATCACGAGGATTGCAAATATTCCGGTAACAATGAGCGCGGTATTTTTCGTAATTGTCATGATATGGATAAGCTTTTCGATGACTGATTTGGAATCCTCGAAATTCACCTTATCGATGTATTGGCTGTATGCGGGGTCCTTGAGGCTATTTGAAATATCCGTATAGAATTGAGGGTCTTTTGCCACGATGTACATGCTATTTGGCAACGGATTTCGTTGCAGTTCGCTGAGAGCCTGCTCGATGTACGGTTCATTTTTATGCTTTTCTCTGAATTGGTTAAGTGCATCTTCGCTAGTTGTAACGTGCGTATCTTGCACGTCTGGCCTCCTATCTACGGCGTGCTTAATCGTTGCAATTTGGTCTGGGGTTGTTTCTTGTTTGAAAATAACGGCAATATCCACTTTTTGGCTGAATGTGGTTAATACTTGTGTTCCGATAACGTTCACCACGTACAGGAAGGAGATCACGATCAATGTGAGCGTCATGATGACGGTTGTTGCAATAGATAGCCATACGTTTCTTCTGAAGTTTCGAAACGCATTACGAAATATGCGAAGTAGTGTAATCCCAATCATAGTTATAGTTTATATGTTCCGCCTTGTTGATCTGATATTAATTTGCCCTGGCTTAACGTTATTACACGCTTCTTTAATGCGTTTACGATATCGTCATTGTGCGTTGCAAGTAATACGGTCGTTCCGAGCTTATTAATTTTAATTAGTAGCTGAACGATATCCCACGAATTTAATGCATCTAAATTTCCTGTCGGTTCGTCTGCGAGTAAAATTTGAGGCTTGTATGCAAGCGCGCGCGCAATAGAAACGCGCTGGCGCTCCCCTCCCGACATCTCGTTCGGGTACGTGTTTGCTTTATCGACCAGATTCACCAGTTTTAGGATTTGCGGAACGGATGATCGGATTTCTTTCGGATCAGCACCCCCTACCTCCATTGCAAATGCGATATTTTCGAATGCCGTATATTTAGGCAATAGCTTAAAATCTTGGAACACTACGCCGATCTGTCTGCGCAAATATGGAACCTGCCAATTCTTGATTTTGGTAATATCCCAGCCGTCGATAACAATGTTGCCTGCTGATGGCTTTTCTTCTGCAGATAGCAGCTTGAGCAGTGTAGATTTGCCCGCACCGGATTGCCCAACGATAGAAACGAAATCCCCTGTCGGAATTGTGATGGTGACGTCAGACAGCGCGGGGCTTTTCTCTGAATATGCTTTGGAGACTTTCGTAAAGGTAATCATGGGAAGTTTTGTTAGTATACCACAAGAAAATCGCCAATGTCTCCATCTAAAACTTTTTGTGCGTTTCGCGTTTCCACATTCGAACGATGGTCCTTCACTAACGTATACGGATGCAAGACATACGACCTGATTTGGTTTCCAAAGGATGCTTCCAGGTGGGTGCCTCGAAGGTCTTTTACTTGCTGAACATTCTGCTGCTCTATGAGAAGCTGTAATTTTGCGGAAAGCATTCCCATTGCAGTTGCCTTATTTTGCGCTTGGGATCGCTGGGATTGCGATGCAGTAACAATGCCTGTAGGGATATGGCGGATGCGCACCGCAGAACTTGTTTTATTCACATGCTGTCCGCCGGCACCTGATGCTCGGTAGGTATCTATTTCTAAATCATTCGGGTCGATTTCTGGCGCTTCTGCTTCCGCGATTTCTGGAATAACTTCCACTCGGGCAAACGATGTTTGGCGCAAATTATCTGAATTAAATGGTGACAATCTCACTAGTCGATGTACGCCGTGTTCTCCTTTGAGTAGCCCATACGCATGATCGCCTGAAATAATAAACGTAGAATGTTTGATCCCCGCCTCTTCGCCAAGTGCACGATCTACCAGCGTGACTCCCCATCCTTTTTGTTCTGCAAATCTCATATACATGCGCTCCAGCATCTCGGCCCAATCCTGCGCATCTGTTCCGCCTGCCCCCGATTGAATGGTGACAATTGCGTTGTTTGCATCATGGGGACCGTTGAATCGCAGTAAAAATTCTTTATCGGATAATTCTTTTTCTATTTTCTTCAGGTGTTCTGAAATTTCTTGTTGCGATTGTTCATCAGCATCTGTAAGTATGCCAAGTAATTCTTTTGCATCGGCGAGCTGTTTTTCTAATCCGGATACAAAATCAATATCGCGTTGCAGATTTGCCAGTTCTTGCGTCAGTTTTTTTGCTTCTTCCTGATTATTCCAAAAGTCCGGTTTTTGCTGAAGCGTGTGTATTTCTTCGGCTCGCGTTGTTTTGGTTGCAACGTCAAAGACGGTCGGCCACTTTCGTGAGCCGCCCGGTTACGTCATCTATCTTCGCTTGTAATTCAACTAATTGCATGGTGTAAGTATACAAGTATGAGCCATCTGTGGGAATCGAACCCACGACCTTTACGTTACGAGTGTAATGCTCTACCGACTGAGCTAAGATGGCGGTAAGTCGTAGTGTAGCGAATATCGGGAAATTTGCCAGTTATAGAGCCCCTTCTTGGCGAAGGAGCGCTTCTTTTTTCCTAGCCCCTCTATTGTATTCCCCTAGCGTGCCGTCGGCCTTAATAACGCGATGGCATGGGATACTTGGGTCATAATTATGCTTCATGACCGACCCTACTGCGCGATAGGCATTCGGGCTCCCGGCAAGCGCGGCAACTTCCCCGTATGTCATTGTCTTGCCCTTCGGAATATTCCTTACAATTTCAAGCACTCGCTCTGTAAATGTCATGCTGTAAGTATGCATGTGTATAATATTTTTTGTAAACATGGCATAATAAAGAGGTTATGAAGCGATTGTTTATAAGTTTTTTTGTATTCGTAGCCGTTGCGATATTCGGGATAAGTTTTTCTCCTTCTGCTCATGCAAACCAAGCACCATCTGCAAGGGCTGCCTATTTTGTGAATGGTGTAAGAGCTGAGAATACGCAACCGGTTATTCCGAACGGAGCGACTGTCCATCTAGTCGTTGATGGGTCCGCAAGTTCCGATGCTGATGGTTGGACAACTTCGGGTACGGGAATTTCTCAGGGTGGAAGTTGTGTGCTGTACCGCGGATCGTCTGTCTACCAGACGGTGCAAAACCCTGCCAGTCCAGCTGATTGTAAATTCGATATCGGAACAGTCACCGTTAATAATAGCAATGTTACTCAATTCACTTTCTTTCTTAATGTTATTGATGCTGCAGGTGCAAGGGGCCCTTCAAGTGCTTCAGTAGGAATAACGCTGCATCGCCCAGGAGCCTTTGTTTCTGTTACGGGGGTTGGCGTTACTCAAAATGGTTACCAGAGCAATAATACGACAATTACTGTTCCAAAGGGTGTCCCCGTACATTTATATGGCGATGGTTCCTCATCAATAGATGCACCTATCACCAGTTCGTATGTATATAATTTTAGTAATGGAGCCGGTGCTTGGAATGATCCTGTAATGGGAATATCGAATGGCGGATCATGCGCGTGGAATACCTCGCTTTCTCCCGGTGCCGTATATAATGGTTCGTATGATCACGTAATTTCGAACCCAGGAGCCCCGGGCGCGTGCGGTAAAGGAATTGATCTCGGAATCCATACGTTTCAAACATCTGGTACGTATCCGGTTCTGAAGATTACGGATAATACCGGAATGGTTTCCTATGCAGGTGTTCAAATTAACGCAGTTACTCCTCCTGCAAATAGATTACCGGTTGCGGTTGCAAAAGTGAGCGTTAATGGTTCCGTTGTTAGTACGAGTGCTGTCGTGCCAAGAGGCACACCAGTTCATGTAATAATTAATGGAGCTAGCAGCACTGATCCAGATGGCTGGACAACACCTACTACGGGTGTTTCTCAGGGCGGAAAGTGCGAGATAAATACGACCCTCAGTAAAGCAGTTCCAACTTCATATGCAAAAACAATACCAAATCCAGCTAGTGCGGCAGCATGTACTGCTGATTTGGGAATGCTTACATTCAACGACCCTCCAGGAACATATGTCTATAATGTTTTAAGGATTACTGATGCATCTGCAGGAGTATCTCTTGAAGCTCAAATCACTATTAATGTTTCTGTATTAGATTCCGCCAATCACCCACCCGTCGCCGTTGCTCAAGTAAGGGCTGACGCGAGCTTGTATGGCCTGGAGCAAGCAGTTACGCAGGGCGTTCCTTCTCATATCTATTTAACGGCGCAAGGCAGTTACGATCCTGATACGTGGACTGGCGGAAGCCTGGGGGTATATGGGATGGTGCCCATTGGAAAGTGCCAATGGAACACTGATTTAAATCTTGGCGTGACGACGTATGAACGTACGATAAACGGTCCCGCCACCTCAACTGCCTGTGACGTTGATTTGGGGATGAAAACGTTTAACGATGCTCCTGGGAGATATATATATCCAGTATTGAAGCTTACCGATGCGCAAGGGAGCGAGTCTAATATTGCTTCTATTACTATTGTTGTGTTGCCAAAGGGCGCAAATTCTGCTCCCGTTGCCGTTGCGAAATTTAGCGCTAACGGCGCTGTCCCGCAACCCCATATTTATGTATCACGCGGAGTGCCTGTTCGGATCGGATTAGATGCAGCATCCAGTTATGATCCGAACGGTTGGACAGCTCCCGGCACTGGAATGTCGCAGGGAGGAAAGTGTTTTTGGAATACCAATTTGGATCAAAGTAGGCCGACGCCATTTGTGAAGACTATTTCTAACCCCGCAAGCGCTGCTTCCTGTAACGTAGATTTGGGAACGCTTACGTTTAATGATCCGCCCGGAACATATACGTATGTCTTATTGAAGCTTACGGACGCAAGCGGACTGCAGTCTCTTCTCGGGTACGCAAATACTTCCACGCACGGATTGTTTGCTCGCCTACTGCCTTCCGCATATGCGCAATCTGCCGACGGCAGTGCGATGGTGACAATAGTAGACGGTCCGACCCCGACACCTACTACATCCGTAGAGCCGACACCTACGCCTACCCCATCCTGCAATCCGTTTGGGTACAATCCAAACTGCCCTCCGCCAACCCCTACTCCAGATCCAACGCCATGTGTTGTAGGGCAAGTATGCGACACCCCGTCGCCAACCCCGTGTGTTCCAGGAGAAGTGTGCGATACGCCAACTCCATCGCCTACGCCATGTATCCCGGGCGAGGCGTGCGATACGCCAACTCCTACTCCATCGCCTACCCCCACCTGCGATCCGCTCGATGTGGCGTGTATTGTAACAAGTACACTACCGACAGACTCCGTGCTTGATGGTTTTGATGCAGTTAAAAATGGAATTACTAATGCGATTGCGAAGATTTTGAATATTGATCCAAAAGTCATTGCGAAAGCTATCGCAGAAAAAGCAAGCCTTGCCGCAAGTACTATCGCAGCTGTCGCACTCGCACTAAGCGCCCCGTTCCTTGCATCGAACATTATTCCAGCTGCTGCGCAGTGGGGGCAGTTCCTCGGTTCATTCTTTACGATTCACAAGAGAAAAGATCGTTGGGGTATTGTAGTTGATAGCGATCTTGGCAAGCCGGTTGCCCAAGCAGTTGTTCAGGTATTCGATGCTCAGTTTAATCAACTAAAGGAAACGCAAGTAACCGGCAACGATGGCCAGTTCGGATTCCTGCTCCCGGTTGGAAAGTACTATATTGTTGTGAGCGAGTCCGGATTCGTGTTCCCTGCTCGCAAGAAGCCTCCTGTTACGCTGCATAATGGAGAGAGAATTTATCTCGGAGAAGAATTTGAAATCACGGATCAGGATCCTGAAAAAATTCCGCATCTTGTCGTGCCGATGGATCGAGAAGAATCTGCGCCTGCTGGAAATACTGCGCTGAGAAGGTATTGGGATCAATTGATCGAGCTTGTAGACAGAGTTGGATTTGTGTTCCTGTTCATTGGAGGCGCAATAAATACATACTTGCTTCTCCTCGTGCCGGGCAAGCTTAATATTATATTCGAGTTCCTGTATTTGCTGCTCTTTATGTTGAAGTTGTATATTCTGTTATCTCATCAGCGCGGTATCGGGTCGGTTGTTGATAGAGGGTCCAGAAAAATGCTTGATTTGTCTATTATTCGCCTATACGACGCAAAGACAAATCGCATTGTGCAGACAAAGGTAACGAATAGAAACGGCCGATTCTTCATCTTGGCGCCTAAGGGCGAATACACCGCATCGGTATCGAAGCCGGGATACAAAACGCTGCTTATCAACAAGCTTCACATTAAGAGTAATTCTTCGAAAGCTCTCGCTCTCGACTTTGCACTGGAGCCGCTCAAATAACTTGACAATTCATAACAAGTGTACTACGTTCACTTGTTGAATGGTTCGACTGGTTGTTCCTTACAAGGAGAAAGTTCATGTATCTGGATACGTCGGAACGAGGAGAGATGAAGGCCATAGTCGGAGGATTGTATGTGCGCTGGTTTATTCGGAAATTGAACGAGATTAGTTATGCGCATATCTTTCGAATCAGCGTGGCGTTTGTGCTTTGCCTTTGCGGGGTATTCACTGCCTTTTTTTTCTTACCACGCGGCAGCGTAGCAGGGTCTTGGGTGGGCTTCTCGATACCGGTTATCATGACCGTGATTATCTGGATATCGGATCGACATCGAAAAAGGAAAATGAAGGAAGAGATGGACCCGTATCCACCTGAGAGCTGGGAGAATGAAATTGAGCAATTGGAAGTAACCAGCCAGGAACGTCAGCTTTTCTTAAAGTTTCTCGATGTGTTGCAGGGAGAAAGCAAGGAAGAGTTGTGGGCTGTGCTTGATGAAATACAGCAATCGCCCGCGCTATCTCGGTTGTCCTTTGTTCGCGAAGTGCATGAATGGGTGAAATAAATTTATAATGTTTTTAGTGAGTCCCCTGTCGGAATACGAGGGGGATTTTTTATTGAGTATTTTTTACGTTGGAGCGGGTAACGGGAATCGAACCCGTGTTTCAACCTTGGGAAGGTCGTATTCTACCACTGAATCATACCCGCATTAATTTATTTTGCTTTAACCTCTCCCCTATCAATATTCCAATGGTAATGAAAAAGCAAGAGGACGATAGTTCGCTGATGCGCCAAGTCTTTATATAAATCATCAGTATTTGTAATGTCTCGCTGTTTCATGAGCGCTTCTTGCTCCAAAAACGGTAAGATAATGTTCGAATCGTAATCTGCAAACGATGTAATGCCGAGCGGTCGGAGTGTAGAGATGTCTGTGGTGTGCAAAATTGCCGTACGATAGCGTACTGCATCTTGCAGGCTGATCGGCGATTGGATTGCCGCATGGGTGATGAGATGGCGGCGCATGATTGTTGTTAGCGTTGACGCATCAGATGGCATGGTCTTCCCCGTCGCAGCGGCAAATGCAATATCATACGCTCTTTGATGCGACCACTCCTGGCTTGTAATGCAGCCCCTCGTACTGCAGGCTATTGGCCACGGAAATGCTTTTGAAAGGCCATGGGTAGGATTTAAAAACGAAAGCGTGTAGAGCCAGATACTAGTAAGAACAATGAGTATGGCGATAATTCCTACACTTATTATTTTTAGCCTGCTCATGAGTTTCTGGTATTCACGAAAAAGAGATACCACCACTTAAGCGGATTTGATTGTGGAGGAGCTGCTGGAGCAGTCGTGGCAGGGGCTTGGCTGTTGGATGACGCCGTTTCAGGAATGAGGACGACCTTTTCTCCGGGAGCGCGATAGTTGAGCTGTTCGCGCGCAAGGCGCTCTTTGTAATCAGGTGTTTTAAAATACTCATTGAGTTGCTGTAGCTCTACGAGGTGCTTCTGCATAGAATCTACTTGAGACTGCAATTCGTGGATTTGGTTTTGCACTTGCCAGCGGCGGTTTACTTCTTGAGCGAGCGATAAAATAATAAGCAGTACGATAATGCTTGCTGTAATAAGGACGATATTTGGTCGAATTCGAGCCATAGGCTTTATTTACGAAGCTTGTTTCGCGAGCGTGATAGAGGTGGAAACGCCATTGCGCAATACGGTGAGTTGAATTTGGCTGCCTGCAAGAAGATTCGTGATATTGCTATCCCAGCTCACAGTGTTTGCATTTACCGCAGTAATAATATCCCCCGTTTTTAGCTCTCCTTGAGAGGCAATGCTCTTCGGCGCGACAGACTGTACCACAGCTTTTATTCCCAAGTGAGATTGAGCGTCTTCCTGGAGGCTCCAATTGATGGTGAATCCAAGATCCGTAAACGGATTATAAGAAAGAGTATTCGATGAAAGCCTTGAAATTGCCTGCGCGACGTCTGGCGCCAGCAGAACAGATGATCCGTCGTCGGTAAGCAATAGTCCTGCAAGCTTCCCATCTTCGTCCAGTATCGCAGACCCTGGTACTGCGCTTGGCAACATTTGGATTGCTCCTATTTGCTGAATTCCTTCAGGCGTATCTGCTGATGCGGGATGGATTTGAGACATCACGGTTGCTTGGATAAGCGGAGAGATCGTGACAGATGATCGAGATAGTGCCAGAAGAGTGGATCCGATTTTTGGCATCGTTTGCGTTACGTCGATAGGATTTATGAGCGCATTTTGCAGTTTGAAGAAATGTATTCCCGTAAGCACATCCGTTCCGATTTGAGTAGCTTCAATAAGTGTGGCATCTTCTCCGAGTGCGAATACCGGATCGGTGCCGCCATTTTGAGTGGAGGCGATAATCCCGTCGTTTGTGACTGCAACTCCGGTTGCAAATACTTTTACGCCCTTAGCTGTTTTGTGAACCAGGAGGAATATCGATTTTGACTTGGACGCCGCAATGTCAGATGCGAGCTTTCCGGGAGAAACGGTTATTTGCTGGGATACTGGAATCATTGTTCCTGAACTGTTTGGCGATGATGGTGCAACTTCGATGCGCGCCGTTTTATTGATATGCGATCCTATATATCCCCCGATTGCGCCTACGCATGCCAAGAGAGCAATAATCGCAATAAGTATCCCGAGAGAAATTTTTACCGTTTTTGGTTCTGAGGCCATATGTATAGTATAGCAAACTTATGACCAACGTGCTGTAGCAAGCAAGAACGCGATGCCGACTGCCCCGGCGATGGCAAGCTCAAGTATGAAGCGGCGTGTTAATCGCCGCTCATATGCCGAAGCGATAATTTGCATCGATGCATAGTATAAGGAAACGACGAGTCCGGACTGAACGATAAAATTCATTGGTAAGAATTGCAGTATCCACGCGGTTTCCGTTAATACGAGACCGAGCGCGAGCGACAGCAGTGCTGTTTCTTGGATGGATCGAGTATATCGAACGAGCGATTGAAATGCCGTAAGACTGATAACTGGAAATAATATTGCAATTACGTATCCTACTGAGGTGTATAAATAAAACCTCCAGCCTATTACGGATGCCGTGCATGCAAATAAAACTACTAAAGATATAGTCAGATTCCAGGTAGGCCATGCCTGCTTTGCACCGTATTTAAGAATGGCAAAGAAAATAATTGAGCAAATAATAAAATAAATATGCAAGAAGAACGTTTGCGGGAGATATATTGCGAATGCGGTAAATCCGAATGCCGCAAGCGTCGGCAAGATTGCCTGGGTGGGGTGGAAGTCGGAACCTTCTTCTGATCGTATTAAAATAATACCGATAATGAGTACGGCAACAATGATAAAGAACAGCAATACGGGCCACCTACTTAATGCAAACCAAAGCTCTGTTCCAATGAGGTAGAACAGTGACAAGAGCGCGTAATGTGATGATGGGAATATGCGCCGTATATTCATGGGGCGGAATTATTTTGGAAGCCTGCTGATATAATCTCCTGCGGAAAGTGCAGCAGAGCATCCGTGGCCAGCTGCAACTACTATTTGCGCATCGCGGATATCCGTAACGTCTCCTGCTGCGAAGAATCCGGGAACGCTCGTTGCGGCGTATCTGTCTGCGGGGATGGCTTTGAATTTGTTAAGTTCTACCAGTTCTTTTACGGGTTCCGTGTTTGGGTTAGCTCCGATGGTGACAAATATGCCTTCAACGGCAAGGGTTGCTTCCTCTTGTGTCGTTTTGTTTTTGTATGTTAACCCTGATACAAGTTGTTCTCCGCTAATGTTTGTTGTTTGGGTGTTGTAGAGAATAGTTACGTTCGGGTCGTTTTCAAAGTTTGCAACCAGTACGGGATCGGCATTGAGCTTGTCTGTATCGTGAAGAAGGTAGATATGCGAAGCGATTTTTTGCAGCATGATGACAGCTTCTGCGCCTGTATTTCCTCCGCCGACTACGGCAACGTTCTTCCCTCCGAATAATGGCGCATCGCACGTTGCGCAATACGTCACTCCGAGGTTCTTGTGTTCCTCTTCACCGGGAACACCGAGCATTCGCGGATGTCGGCCTGCCGTATAGATAACAGTTTTACTTTGAAATTCTTTTCCGGAATCAGTGATGGATGTAAAAACATCTTCATGCTTGGTAATTTTTGCAACTTTGTCTTGTACGATTTCAACTCCATCTTTGTGATCTTGCAGATGTGCAATCATTTTATCCGCAAGCGTGTTGCCGTCAGTCGTGCGATCACCAGGCCAGTTTTCGATATCTCCAGAATTTCGCACTTCCCCGCCTGGCAAGTCTCCTATCAATACCACGGATAATTTTTTGCGAGCAGCGTAAATGGCAGCAGTAATCCCTGCTGGCCCGTATCCAACAATTAAAACGTCGTATGTCATAGCGATATGTTCAGCGCCTTTGCCAATGCTTCTCTGTCGTATCCGATAATCATTTGTTCATTTGGCGCGTCTCCAATAATGATCACTGGTACACCCATCTGCCCGGATCGTTCTATCATTGCGCGTGCTTGTGCTTGATCGGAGCTCACATCGATTTCTGTATACGCGATATTGTGCTCCGCGAAGAATTCTTTCGTCGCTTTACAATATCCGCAAGTTTTGGTGGTGTAGATTGTAACTTTCATACGTACCATGATACCGTATGAGATATGAAAAAAACAGTGGCAGTCGTAGGATTAGGGTATGTAGGGCTTCCATTAGCCTTAGTTGCGCGCAATAAAGGGTGGAATGTTGTAGGGTTTGACGTTGATGCAAAAAAAGTGCAAAAGATTACGGAAGGAGTGGCTCCGTTCGAGGATGACTTTGTTGCAAAGCAGCTCGATGGAAACCCGCTCTCTGCCAGTACGGACCCGCTATGCATTAGTGATGCTGAAGTTGTGGTTATAGCTGTCCCTACTCCCGTAACGGATGATCATATTCCAGATTTAACTCCTCTTACCTCTTCCTTAGAGTCAATCTTGCCGCATTTGCAGGACGGCCAATTGCTTTCAGTAGAGTCGACGATAAACCCGGGTGTGATGACGGAAGTTGTGCTGCCTATTATCAAAAAGCGTCCCGAGCTCAATATTCATATCGTCCATTGCCCAGAGCGTGTTAATCCGGGAGATGCAAAGTGGTCTGTTGCGAATATTCCTCGGGTTATAGGTGGATTCACCAAAGAAGCGACAAAGAAAGGCAAAGAATTTTATGAAAGCATCTTGGATGCAAAGGTAAAAGAAATGGATTCCGTCATGGAGGCGGAAGCAGTAAAGATTTTGGAAAATACATTTCGAGATATCAACATCGCATTCGTGAACGAAATGGCGAAGTCATTTGATAAACTCGGTATCGATATTAAAAACGTGATCGAAGGCGCTTCTACAAAGCCGTTTGCCTTTATGCCCCACTATCCAGGCAATGGCGTGGGCGGGCACTGCATCAGCGTCGACCCGTACTACATGATCGAGAAAGCCCGCCAAGTAGGATTCGACCACGAATTTTTGAAGCTTGCCCGAGAGATTAATAATTCCATGCCGGAATTTACCGTTGCTCTGCTCGATCGTGCCAAAGAAGCATTGGAATTATCTGAACCGATAACTGTTGCGCTCTTAGGGCTGTCGTATAAGAAAGATATCGACGATATTCGAGAAAGCCCTGCGCTGGATATGAAAAAAATACTTGAATCGCGATCGGACGTTTCGCTCCGTGTATTCGATCCGCACGTAGCTCGCATGTCGACGGTAGACTCTCTGGATGCAGCGTTAATGGGTGCGGATGTGGTAATGCTTGCAACGAATCATACGAATCTGGTGGATATGCTTACGCCTGAAAATTTGAAACAATACGGAGTCGTTGCTGTTATCGACGGGAAAAATGCGTTGAACGCAGACGGCATTGCAGAAGCTGGAATATTGTATCTCGGAGTAGGACGAACGCGCGAGGCAAAATAAAAAAATACTCGGTAGGAATTCCTACCGAGTTGTTGCGAGTGTGCATTGCGTTTAAGAACGCCTAGGTTTCGGTTGACCATGCAACCAATTCACTTTGGACCCTTTCCTGATCAAGGTCGAAGATGTTGCTTACATGAATCCATGCGCCGTCTCGTTCCCCGATGGCGCCCATTTGCCATCCGGAGTCATCGTGTGTGAGGATGAGCAGTTTATTTTTCCCGCTTACATCCTTGAACGCCACAGCTTTTCCGTCGTTGCTTAGGCGCGCAGTCAGCTTTTCTGGAATGATGACCAGAATGCTTTCGTCATCATCGCAGGTGATTCGAACGGCGCGCGATGTGGCCATTGGTTCGAATCGGAGAACTTTCTCGTGGCTGCTCATACCGTGCCGGATAATGGCTTCCTCCTGCTTTTCGTCAGAAGTGGAAAATCCGTTTGCCACCTCTTTGCGTGCCGTGGGGCCTTGCTGAATGATTGCGATCCCCATGAGGAGAGCAAGCATTATCGAGCCACCCATAATCATGTTGCCCCACTTGTTCTTGCTGTGCTTGCATGTGGTTTGTCCGCACATCGTTTCGTCCCTTTTCGCTTGATTGTAAAGTAACACCCTCAATTAGGGTGTTTATATTATACTCTTATTTGTATATAAAGTCAATACTATTTTGTGTGCATGCTCATCAGTTTTGCCACCTCTGCAAATTGCGCATCTTCGCTCGGGTCGTTCATGACAACGGCTACTCTGTCTTTCAGCGCATCTGCGCCTTCTTGCACTAAGCAATATCCTGCCTCGTATAAAAAACCTGTCTTGCTGCCCGTAATGGTTACTTGCCCTAATTGTGCAGGCTTGTTTGTGTTGTGTATTGTATGTTCTCGATTTGTGCCGCGAACGGTGAATGCGTATTCCTTTTGGCTCGTGGCCTGAGAAATTTCCGGGTAATGCGTAAATGCATAATGCGCCATTACGGCGATGTCGTATGCGCTCGAAACATTTTTCGGAGTAAGTCCGGTAACATCGTAAAATTGCGTTTGTTCTAAATGCAGTTCCACTGCTTTGCGGTTCATCTCCTGAATAAATTCATCGGTCGGTATGCCAAGCTGGCGGACATATGCTCTTGTGGCATTATTTGCGGATCCTAATAGTGATGCGTTAAATAAATCTTTCATGGTGACTGTTTCTCCCGGTGCCAGCACAAGCTCTCCGCCCACCGTATATTCATCTGGAAGTATATCGGCTTGCTTATTCCAATCTATTCCATGATCGATTGCAATCATTGCGGTCATAAGCTTGGTAATGCTTGCAAGTGGCCGCTGCTCGAACGCATTTTTTTGGAATAGGATCTGATTATTTTCTCCATCATACGCTATTGCGCTCGTTGCTTGGAATCCGGAAGAATCTGTTGATTGTTGCAATCCGTCTATCGGCAGGCCGAGAGGAATATTGGCGGTTCCTGAAAGAGGTGTGGGTGCGGGATCTGCATGTACGATATGTGCAATAATAGCGCCAAGTCCGAAGGATAAGCTGACACACAATACCACGAAGAAGGCCGTAACTTTATGCATACTCGGCTTAGTGTACAATAGAACAAACGCGCTTTCTATGCATATTATTCACACAACAGACGTATCTTCCGCAGTTCAATATGTTCGCGAAGGGAGAATAGTAGCCTTCCCTACCGGAACATCGTATGGCTTAGCTGTAGACGCGTTGCAGGGGCATGCTCTTCAGCGGCTCCGCAATGCAAAAAAGCGTCCTGAGGAAAAGACATTTACTATATTTTTGGATAATTCGCTCTGGGATACGTACTTAGAGTTATCTCAAGAAGAGAAAAATATTCTCATTCGATATGCCAGTACTGCTCTCACGCTGTTAGTGAAACCAAAAGAGCAGCTGATGCATATCGCTCAAGACGGCTTAGTGGGTCTTCGCGTAGTTGATCATCCGGTAATGGCTGAGCTTGCAGAGAAGGCTGGTGTTCCTCTTACTGCAACGAGCGCCAATATATCAGGACAAGATGCCTGTTATGACGAAGAGTGTATCGAAAAATCGTTTCCCGGAAAAATTGGGACAACGTACGATTTGTCGCTCGCGTGTATTTTGGATGGTGGCCAGTTGCGACCCGGCTTAGTCAGCACGATTGCAAAACTGAAAAATGGCAAGTTGGAAATTGTGCGCCAAGGCGCACTGATGCTGAAATAGGCTATATCTTATAATTACACTTCTTAATGGCATCCTCGAGCGATTTTTTTGCATCTTGAATATTTTTGATTTGATCTGCGGGTGCGTTCTCTTTTTGAAGTGTTTGAATGTCTTGATCCATTGCTGAGATTGTCGCAGGCAGCTGCGCGATATCTTCTGGTGTTGCGTCGCATGCAAGCGGAGTGGCGGTCGGCGATGGTGATAGCGCCGCCCTATTTGCAGCAGTCTTAATCTGATTAGAATATAAGTTAAATGCCACAGGGGCTGTTCCAATAAATGCGATAGCTGCAACAGCGATTCCGGCTACGATAGGATGGAATTTCATAGTTATTGAAGGCGTTTATTGATTATAAATGTACCATATCCAATGCCGATGAGCAGGAATCCCGATGCTATAAGTGCGAGCGGCCAGCCAACAACGTCGCTGAAATATTCCGCAGTGAGTTTCAGGATGTACCCCATGAGGTATAGGCTGCCGATAACGAGCACTGCTCTGCTTTTCAAGAATACGGAAAGCGCCATCATGCCAAAGCAAATGCCGACGAACCCGATTTCCCATATAATATGTACATTCGGTTTATATCCTCCCAGTGCAAAAGATGCCCCCAAGAACATTAGGGATCCTAATGAGTACAGCCATGCAGCAAGGACTCTGAATTTTTCTTTACACGCATATCCGATCAAGAAGTAGGAAAATCCGAGCAATAAAAATCTGTATTCAAGCATCTCGGCCGTGTTTAATGCGGAGCCTTGCAGCAATGAATGTGTCGCAGAGAAGTACAGCATACTTCCAAATGCAATAGAAAATACGCGGAACAATCCTTGTTTGGTAATAAATATCGATGCCGTTGTTGCGATGAACATGATCGCATAAATAATGTCGGAATAGCTGACAATATTCGAGCTGTATGAATACTCATGCAATGTAATGTAGATTCCAAGCGGCGTGAGAACATTGAATATGAGATTAAATGCGAATGCTACGCCAGTGAAATTTTTAGTGCGAGAAACGAGGGTTGCTGTTATGTATGACGCAATTCCAGCTCCAAGTGTTACTAAGATACGGGCAAGCGTGTTAAGCGCTCCCCATTGCTGGTGGACGAACAGTACTAAGCCGATAAAAATAATAAGTCCGCCGATTGCGTACAGGATCGTAATAAGGGATAGCGATTTGCGCTCCGGTTGGCGAATTTCTCCCATGCCTCTGTTGAATGCCGATAGCACTTCTTCGCGAGTAATCTTTTTTGCGGCTGCGCTCTCGGTGATTGCGGTAAGGAGGTCTTCTTTGTTCATAGGAGCTTCTTATTTAGTTACCCAAGCAACGAATGAAAACGGCAAATCATTTCCTTTTGTAATGATTGTAACTTTTTTGCTCGCCGTATTCTTGGAAAGGTATGCGCTTGCGCGGTCGTTTTGTCCTTCAAAGTAGAATGGGAACATTCCTCCGGAGGATGATCCATACGTCATGGTAAATCCGTCTGGGGATACAGAATCGTCAGAGAGCGTACGCTTTGCAATATCATCAAACGAAACTTCCTCGTTGGTATCAGCTGCTGTGTGATGGATGAAGAATCTCGGTATGCCCTGTCCTTGGTATAGGTATGGCGCATTGTCTACTTTTGGCGATACGGTAAGGGTTGAGTCGGTAATGTGGCCGTTTTTAATGCTGTATGAATGCTGTATTTGCCGTCCATTCTCAATTTGGGTTGCTGTCGGGTATTGTCCGAGTGCATACACAAAGTCTGTTTGGGGGTGGATGGACCGCCCTGGAATAATGATGGCGAGCGCAATACCGATAACCATGAGAACGGGAATGGAAAGTCCTACAATAAGGGATATCGATGAAGGCTTCATATCCCCTTTATTGTATCTCTAAAACTGGGACGTGTCACGGGGCAAAAAGAGCCCGATAATCCATTCGAATGTTATCTGCAGCCGGTTTCCCCAGCCGAACATGGTTTGCAGGAATACGATTCTGCGCAGCAGCCATGCGAGGAAACCCGTCGTAATAAAATCATTTTTTTCATAAATTGCATACCCGTTTCCAATGGGGATAATATCGCCTTTATGTTTATATGCCTTCTTGTGAAGAGGTTTTTTAGCGATATGCGCAATAATATTGCTTGCAACCGGATTCGCAGCCTGTACGGCAGCCTGCGCCAACGGAGGATACGAATATTGCTTGTCAGTAATGGATGCACAATCCCCGATGCCAAATATTTCTGGATAGGACGGCGTTTGAAATGTTGGTGTAAGCACTAAGAGTCCTCTGTCGGTGAGCATATTTTTAGGCAGGAGTTGCTGCAGAACGCTTTCTGTTCCCGCTGTCCAGAATACGCTGTTGCTCGCAATGGATTTTCCCGAAGCTAAGGATACGCCGTTTTTTGTAACCTCTACCACGCGTTCTCGCAACATTGTTTTGACCCCTAATTTGTATAATTGTTTTTTTGCCTCGAATGACGCTCGTGGGGAAAGCTGTTCTAAGAGTCGAGTTCCTGAATGAATAATAGATACTTGCGATAAACCGATCGGTACGTCGCCATAAAATTGTCTCATCTCGTGCTGGATTAAGTCCGATACCTGGCCTGCAAGCTCCGTCCCCGTTGCGCCCCCGCCGACAATAACGAAATTGAGGTACGAGAGCATCGCCTCTTTATTTTTTTTGTCATGCATTTCCGACGCCATTTCAAATGACGTAATGATTCGGTTTCGAATGGAAACGGCTCCCGGAAGCCACTTGAGAGCAAGCGCGTATTTTTCAGCTCCGGGTGTGCCGAAAAATCCTTGCTCAACCCCTAGTGCAATAACCAGGATGTCGTACGAATGGTCGCCGGTGTTTGTGTGTACGACTTTCGCCTTCGGATCGATACCGGTAATATCTGCCTGGTGAAAATCTTTTCCGCAACAGGTGAGGATTTCTCTTAATGGCTGTACGACGTGCTCCCGATCAACGGCCCCTGTTGCAACTTCATGCAGCATTGGAGAATACGTAAAGTAATTAGTTTTGCTGATTAATTCAATGCGTATGTTATGAATATTTGCCGGATGAATCAACTTATGAAGGCGTTGGTATGTAGATATACCACCGAATCCCCCTCCTAAGATAAGTATTTTCTTCATTGCTGATTAGGTGTATGTTTTTTCGATTTCCTGTACCGTATTTTCAATTTCCTGAAGCCTCTCCTGAAGTTTTTTAGCCAGTTTGAGACCCTGTTCAAATTTCGGCAAGTCCTTTTCCAGGTCCAGTTCTCGAGATTCGAAATCTTTCACAATAGCCTCAAGTTCGCTATATCCTTTGGTAAAATCAAATTTCTTTTCAGTCATAGCGCAAGTTTATCACGAGCCTACCTTCTGGACAACGGAAGAAACGGACCCGTCTGCAAGCGTTGTAGTAAGCTCTTCCCCAGTACGAATATCGTGTGCGCTCTTTATCACTTTTCCGGAGCTATTCCGTGTAATGCTGAATCCTCGTGCAAGTATTTGCTGGGGCGATAATGCTGCAAGGACGCGCTTCATGCCGTCTATCTTTTGATGAGATGAAGCAATATTGTCTTTAATTCGTACGGATACAGACCGAACCCGATCAATTAATTGCTCGATATTTCGCGTTGCCTGGTGCAGCCGATTGCTCATCGCGTGAATCGCTGAACGAATATTGTTTTGATTGCTTTGGAGCTGGGTTGCAAGCGATGAAGAAATTGCCAGCTTCATGCGAGAAATATCTCCAAGAATTTCTTCTCTGCTTCGTACTACTAATTCCGCCGCATTGCTCGGCGTTGATGCCCGAATGTCTGCAGCAAGTTCTGCCAAACTCACGTCGCGTTCATGCCCGATGCCGACTATCGTAGGGGTTCTGGAACCTGCCACGGCGCGTACGACGTGCTCGTCGTTGAACGCCATTAAATCCTCTAGGCTCCCCCCGCCGCGCACCAGTACGATGGCGTCCAAGTTTTCCAATTCCGTATTCGCTGTTGCAAGCGCAGCTATGATTTGCCTCGGCGCATCGTCTCCTTGTACTTGGGTATGGATAAAAGATATGCGCAGTCCGCCCAGCCTTCCTTGTAATACTTTTAAGAAATCTTTGTATGCAGCAGCTTCTTTTGATGTGATAAGTGCGATATGCTGTGGGAATTTTGGAAGCGCGCGTTTGCGTTCCGGAGAAAATAATCCTTCTTGTGCTAATTTTTTCTGCAATAGTTCAAATGCCCGTTTGAGCGATCCTTCGCCCGCTGGCTTTACTGACTGCACCACAAAACTTAAAAATCCTTTTTCGCGAAGATTGGGCTTTCCCGTAACGCGCACCAGCATGCCGTCTTCTAATGCAACTCGCAGCTGCCAAACGGTCATGAAGCATTTCAATACGCTTTTTTCGTCTTTAATGTCGAATGTGACCCATTTGTTATGAATCACGTTGAATCCGGATACTTCTCCTTCCACCACTAAATCCCCAAGAGAATCCAAGGCAATGTTAATTGCCTCTACGCACTGGCTTACGGATAATACGATTTCCATCTATGTACTATTCCCTAGGTGCGGGGCATTGTGCAAATTGGCATTGTGGGCCGGTGCGGCCAACATAGGAGCCATCCGGACACATCTTTGCTTCTTCGGTGCAGATTCCAGCCCCATAGCCGATAGGCTGTTTATTTAATTGCCACACAGAAAAATTTAAATATCCCGCAAACGTTACCCATAGAATATATGGCAGCAATAAATAGGCCGCCGTTTTATTAACGGGTTTAAATGCGTATATGGTCAGTGCGATAAAAATCCACATGGCTAGTAAATTCAAAAATGCCAGCGCGGGGTTATGAAGCCCGAAAAAGATAATCGACCACATCGTGTTGAGGAGCAATTGCGCAACAAATATCCATAGTGCAAATTCGATCATTTTCCGCTTCTTTTTCTGTTTTGTTGTTCGATACTGTTCCCAAATAAGAAATACGGCAACGCCCATCAGCGCATACAGCAATGTCCATACCGGCCCGAATACCCAGCTTGGCGGATTGAGCATTGGCTTTGTGAGCGTTGCATACCAGTTAGTGATTTCAGGTGCTGTAAAGATCGACCCAAGCGCTCCTGCAATTTCGCATGCTGCTATAAAGAATATCGCCCGTCCCCATGTGTTCATGAAGAAAGTATAGCACAGATTTTTACGTGTTCCCGGGCATGGATTCGAACCATGATTCAGAGATCCAAAGTCTCTTGTCCTGCCTTTAGACGACCCGGGAGTGATGTTGATACTAATGAATTATTTGATTTTCGGCAAGAAAAGGCTATGTCGCCCAATATTGACTTTTCTTAATATTTTCATCAAGATGGCAGTACACAAATACGGATCGTACTTTTTAGAAAGGCCGCAGTATGGCAAGAGATATTCGTGAACATGTTCAGCTCGTTAAAGACCGGCGTCTGGAAATGGTTGAATTAGCGCGTGGATTGCGCCGTGCAGGAGTTATTGTTGGCTATGATCATCAGCTGCGAAGCGTATGCGGTATGGTTCCGTTTTTTGCGCTATTTCTACATGACTTAAGCGCAGAGACTCACATCCGTTTTCGGCTTATGGATTGGCAAACTGATTCTGATGTTGTGATTACAAATATTGGAACAGTACCGTCATCTGCTCAGAGAAAAGGATTTGCCTCCCAGGCAGTGCAAGAAGTAATTGCCTGGGCAAAAGAAAAAGATTTGCACGAGATACGTGCGACGCAAGTTTCAGATCCCGCATACGAAAAATTCTGGGAAAAGAACGGATTTGTTCGAGACGCAGAACCGAACGATTGTGGAGATTATGTATATCGATGGTAGCGCCGACACAAGAAATTGATGTCGGTTTTTTATTTGTAAGAAAAAACCGCCATAGCGCTGTGGCGGTTGGGTTGCGATGCGTGTTTGAACCACGTGGATTCACTGCTTTTTGACGGAAATTTGCAGCAGGCCGACGATGAACACGGACTCGTGCGGAACAACAAGGATTTCGTAAGGTGGGATTTGTTTGTCATTGAGAATGGTTCCGTTGGTTGATCCGATGTCTTGTATCGTCAGTGTGCCGTCTCTCCGCAACTCTAAAGCGAAATGAAATTTCGAAACCGATTTATCTGTCATGCCCTCATCTTCTCTGCCAAAAATCCATGCGCCGGGATTGGATAGCGGAAGATCCGTCACCAGCGATGATGGATGAAGTATCGATAGTGTGTATGCGGCGGGCTGGTACGTCTCGGAATCGGGGAATCGTTCCAAGAAGTTCGTTCTCCCCGCTTCGATACGTTCCCGCATGCCAACTTTCTGAGGCAGGATGGTCGAGAGAATAGGAAGGGTTTTTCGGAGGTCAAGCATGGCAAGATCCTTTCAAGGTTTGAACGTGCGCGAAAAAACAGCGTGCTACATATATAGCATATATTATACAATTGTCAAGTATCAGCCTACTTTTGCTCCGAATACTTCTTGTACGTTTTTCAGGAGATCGTCTTCTTTGGTAATTTTTTGTTCGCGCATTGCAATGCCGGATACTGGTTGCGTTTGGAGTTGGCAGGTGAGCTTAACGGTGTGCCCCGTCACTTCTAAAATTGCTGATGTAACCATGTTTGCCATATCTGGTTTTTCGAAGAATGTTTTATGCAATGGGAATTGCACTGCAAGTGTTAGTGCGTTATTTTGGAGCATATTTGGCGATACCGCACGAAGGAATGTTGAAGCGACAGGGTTGTTTGCGCGTACTTTTTGAATGACGTCGTCCCAGGATGCTTGTATGTTTTGTAATGCGTCTGGCCGCCCATCGGGGCGAGCCTCGACCTGCGGGGCGGGGTTATCTGATGCGACAACTGGTGCGGGAGGATTTGGCGCTGCCTGCGGTGCTGGTTGTTCGGCTACAACGGATTGCTTGGTTGCTGCGGGGCTAATGGATTGTGCGGGTGTTTGGGGCGCTTGGCGTTGTATGGGAGATGGCGTACTCGACGCGCATGCCGTTACGATTGCGATTTCAATTGCAATCATCGGATCCGGAACGATGGCCATGTCTTGGGTAGCAACTAAAAATGACCGCATAATAATCGTCAGGCGCTGCGCTGGCTTTCCTGCAAGAACTTCCTTGATAACTTGTTCGCGTGCATTATAAATAGATTCCTGTAAAAACTGATCCGGATCGAACCCGTCTTGATATGCTTTGGTTGCAATACTGAGCGCCTCTTTTGCGTCGGAGGCAACGAGCGCTGTAATAAACGATTGAACAACTTCCGGAGAAGGAACTCCAAGCAGGCTGGATGCTTCTTGTGCGGTCAGCGCTTTGTCTGTTTGCGAAAGCAGCTGGCCAAGCAATGATTCCGCATCGCGATAGCATCCGTCGGATCGGGCAATAATAAACGATAGCAAGTCATCATTTGCTTCTCGCTTTTCTTCTTTAAGCAAGTGAGTCAGCCTGGTGCGCATTTCTGCGTCCGATGCGCGCTTGAACCGAAATACCTGGCATCTGCTTGCGATAGTTGCGGGCACTTTTTGCAGTTCTGTTGTTGCTAGTATAAAGATGACGTGCTTAGGCGGTTCTTCTAATAATTTTAATAGTGCAGCAAATGCCGGCGCAGATAACATATGCACTTCGTCGATAATGTATATTTTGTATTCTCCGCCAGTAGGTGCAAGCGATGCCGTTTCCCGCAGCGCTCGAATATCGTCGATACCTCTATTGGATGCGGCATCGATCTCTAAAATATCCATGAATCTGTTTTCTTGAAATGCCGTGCATGATGCGCACGTGCCGCACGGTTCTGCTGTGTTGGATGTAGTGCAATTCAGGCGTTTTGCAAATACTCGGGCAGTTGTCGTTTTTCCCGTTCCTCTCGGGCCCTGGAACAGGTATGCATGGGCAAGTTTCTTTGTAAGAATTTCTTGCATAAGCACGCCCGTAATATGTTCCTGGCCTGCGATTTCAGAAAATGTTGTTGGTCTGTATTGTCGGTAAAGCGCTGGCATGACTCACTATTCTACTGCAAGCGGGCGTATTCTGCTAGCCCCTTTTTCCATGCTTAAAAATGAATAGCTTGCTTCCGAAAAAGTTGACGAATAATATAATTCCGATCGCAAGAACTTTTGCAGCAAGATCCTTGTTGGATCCAAACATTTGGCCGATAAAGAGCACATGGAATGCGAAATACGAAACAAGGATTTGATTCAATATCCATGTGAAAAAATTGAGCGTAAAGTATCCTGCTCCCTGCTTGGCTGCGCTTTCGGTGGTGTCTTTAAACGTCCAGTATCTGTTAATAATAAAATTGCTGCAGATTGCTAAAAATACGCTCACGTTATTTGCGGCTATGATTTCATTGCCTAGAATTGTGTACGTCGTATGCCAGCCGATAATGCGCGTTAAAAATCCGAATGTTGAAAAATCGACAATGGCTCCAATTGCCCCGGTAATGCCAAACTTTACAAACTGCTTTGCAATGGTGTGGTAGCGATCGGGTACGAATACGAGTACCCGCTGTTGAATGGATTCGAGTGTCATGGATATCAATGATGAATAACGTGATCGACTGCGCCCCACTCGGCATCGCCGTGTTCTGGTACCAATACGGTTACTTCGTCACCTTCTTGCGCTTTGTAGAAAGTAACGCTCGCAAGTAAAATTTTGTATGTTTTATCTTCAGCCTTTACGCCGAAGTTGCCCTGATCGTCAACGACGAGCGTTCCGACTACGCGCTTGCGCTCTACCGGATTGATTTGCTTGTACAAGAGCGACCCATCCGTTTCTATGGTGAGCTTGAGTACGTCTCCTTCTACGATTTTTGATTTGGAAGCGTAGTTTGGCGGAATCGGGTATTCTTCCCCGTCATTGCCTTGCATGTTCTGTCCATCAAAAACACCTTCAATAATACGCTCGCCCTCTAGCACTTCTTCTGATGAAGCGGGTTGCGCATCGGCGGTATCTTCGAGTTGCGATAAGTTAGGCTCTTCCTCAAGTGCTTGGCGTACATACTGGATATTTCGTTCGGCGTCATCAAGTCGCTGTTTGATGAGTGCAATGGTTCGTGGATCAATAGCCATAAAAGGTATGTTTGTGTTGGGTTATTCTTCTGCCTATATGATATACTGCTTGGAAATCTAATACAATGTCCCGATTACAAGCAGGTCTATTACTATTTTTTATTATTTTAGCAGGGACTGCCGTGCGGTCGTACAGTATTACTGCCAGGAGTTTGTGGTTCGATGAAGCATTTTCGTGGAGACTGATTCATTTCCCTCTTGCGGAAATGATTGCGCGCGATGCGCAGGATGTTCATCCGCCGTTATATTATATCTTCCTGCAAGGCTGGAGTAAGATATTTGGAAGTTCGTTGTTAGCCCTTCGCATGTTCTCGGTGTTTTGTTCGGCGATTGCGCTCTGGGCAGGATATCTATTTTCTGCGTATGCGTGCAAGTCTCGAAAGGTCGGATTTCTTGCCGTAACGCTGCTAGCTATTTCCGGCTGGGATATTTCGTATGCATGGGAGGCGCGCATGTATCCGCTCGGAATGATTTTTGCCTTTTTATCTTCGTATGCATTATTGAAAGCTCTTAGGAATGTTTCTTTAAAATGGTCTGTTGCATATGGCTTTGCAGCTGCGGCGCTCATATATACTCATTACTACGGATACTTTACTGTTTTTGCCCAGGCGTTGTTCGCAATGATCTTTCTTATTCGAGCAAAAAATATTCGTCTTGCGCTTTATGCGGGCATTGCGGGCGTGCTCGCCGTTATATTGTATCTCCCGTGGATTCCTGTGTTTTTGCATCAAAATCAGCAGGTTCGAACGGCGTATTGGGTGCCGCCCATTGCGATTACTTCGGTACCGGATACGTTTTATCAGTTTTTTGTTCCAACGAAAGAAATACCCCCGCATCATTTCCCGATTGTTATTCTTTCTGTCTTGCCGATTGTCGGCGTGCTTTGCTTATGGGTTTGGCTGCTCTTTCAAAAGCGCGTAGCAAGAGACGCCACGGTACTTGTCGCTATCCTTGGATTCATCCCGTTCGTTGCGGGCATTATAGTCTCATTTACGGGAAGAAGCTTGTATAACGACAGGTTCTTTGCGTTTGCGGGAATTTTCGTGTTTTGCGCGCTTGCATGTGCATTGATGCAAGTTCCCAACAAGATACTCAGGAGATTTCTCATAGCGGCGGCAATTATCGGTCTTGGTACAAGCTCTAGTAGATACTGGAACGAATTGGATATTATGCATAAGCCCGGCGCGCACGGAGCGACGCAATATGTGTTTCAGGAACGATCAAATGACGATCCCGTGCTGGTGAGTTCCCCGTATGTATATTTTGCAATTGAAAATTATGCTGCTGATGAATTTTTATCTCCGAATGTTCCTCATTTATTTTCACAAACGGGCGAATTGTCGCACTTTAGCGGAGGGCCGATTATGATACGGAGCGATATTGCGGGCCCGAACGATATTAAAAAATATGTTGGCACCGTATGGGTTATTGATACGACAGGATATACGGAGACGCCGTTTCAAGCGCCGAGCAACTGGACCGAAGTAAACAGTAGGACGTTTCCGGAAGTGTTCGTATATCAGGGCGATATTACAGTCAGGCAGTTTGAAGTGAAATAAAAAAATAACCCCGCCAGCTGGAGCTTTGCGTAGGATATCAGGAAAGTGTGTGGATACTTTCTCTTTCATCGCTAGGCAAAACCTCGACAGCTGGTCGGGGGCTACAGAAACCGCCACGAACAAATCGGAAGAAGTGCTGCAACGAACAGCATGTGGCACGATTTGTTCGCGTGGATTGAAGCGGACGGTGAGATGCGAAAGGTCTTAGTCGATCATGAGCGATAAGACTATGTACAAGGCCCCGTATGAGGACGTTGCGCATAATGGGCAGTAAACTGCTGCTTGTCTTTGCTCGACCGGAACAACCTCCCCAATCGCTTGGGCTCAGCTTCTCACCGTCCGCTGTAAAAGATCAACTCGAAACTGACGATTTGTAATATACTCTATTGGGTATTCGTAAGTCAATATACTGCAATGTTTGCATCTCCTGGGCTGTTACGGTGTGCTCTAGGAGGCGTTTGAGGATATCGAGCTGATCGTCTGCTGACCTGGTCGTATCCATGAGGAGCGTCCAATTTTTATCCAGCAGAAAATGAGCCTCTCGCGTTTCCAGCGAAGGGATCTGTATCTCAACTACCTGCGCATTTGCTGCATCCGGCAGTTTTTTGAGAGTTTCGGCAATGAACGAAATAAATTGGTCATCTACCGCCCTAGCTCCAAGGGTTACCTTGGCATTTTGATCAGAGGTTTTTACTACTGGCAAGACTATTCCGGGTAATGCATCCAATGACGCTTCTTCGTATGCTATTCCCTGATTGTCCAGGAAATAGTATGTCCCTCCAGATAGAAGAAGCAGCACGGGAGTTTTTTCTTGAATGACGACTTTTATAGTGCCCGGCAGCTTGCGAATGATATGAGCATCTTTTACTTGCGGAACTTTTTGCAGAATTTCTCGTTCGGTTGGTTTTGTTTGCGCAAATAATATATTCTGACCAATGATCTTTTCTGCAATTGCGCGGACTGCGATTTCCGTGTTCGGTTTTGCGTCGACTATGGTAACGGTGGTGATGGAAAATGTTTTAGTGAAAAATAGTAGCCAGATAAACAAGACGGCCGGGACAATAACAAGCAGTGCGAGAAATGCAACAGACGACCAATCCATTAATTTGCGGAGCAATACGCGCCATCGAACGCTATTCATCTCTTTATTCTACCGCAGGAGCAAGCTTTTGAAACGGAAGGTATGGATGCAGGCATGCTGGGAGTGTTACGGAGCCGTCTGTTTGCTGATGGTTTTCAATAAGGGCGATAAGTAATCGAGAGAGCGCAACTGCGGTGCCGTTGAGCATGTGCACTTTTTGCATGTCGCCCTGTTCTGTTTTGTAGCGGATATTCAATCTTCTTGATTGATAGTCTGTCGTGTTGCTCGTTGAATGGGTTTCTCGATATTTCTGTTCGCTCGGGATCCATGTTTCAATGTCGTATGTTTTTGCGGATGGTCCGCCCAAGTCGCCTGCCGCCAGCCTGATAACTCGATACGGAAGCTCAAGAGAGTCCATAATTGCTCGTTGCTGTGTCAATAAGAATTGATGTTCCTCCTCAGATTTTTCCGGAGTCGTAATGCTGAACATTTCTACTTTATCGAATTGGTGTAATCGTAAAATTCCTTTTACGTCCTTGCCATGGCTCCCCGCTTCTCTTCGGAAACACGGGGTAAACGATGCATAGCGAAGCGGCAATGTTTTGCCATCCAATATTTCGTTCATGTGCATGGCGCCAAGAGACTGTTCGCTGGTACCAACTAAATATAAATCATCTTGTGTTTTGTATACCTCATCTCCTGCTTGGTCTAAGTAGCCCATTCCAGACATCGCGTGTTGGTTGAGTAATACAGGGGGAATAACCTGGGTGAACCTTTGCTTGGAAAGCATGTCCATGACGTAGCTTGCAATGCCTAATTCTAGTCGCGCTAAATCGCCCGATAGATACGTAAAGCGCGCTCCTGCAACCTTAGAGCCTCGTTCCATATCGATTCTGCTCCCCATTAAATCGGTGTAGTTTTTTGGTGTTGCAGACATGTCTTGAACTTGCACATCGCTTTTTGCAATTTCAATGGCGTCATCTTCTCCGCCTTCTTGAACGTCAGGAAGTGGAATGTTGGGGATTTTAGACCACGCGATATCTCGTTCCTGGGATAATTGAGTTAGTGTTTCAGTTGCTTTTTTTTGTTCAGCATCAACTTTCTTCATATCGCTTAAAATCACCGACTTCTGTTCCGCTGATGCTTTCATGATCTCTTTGCTCGCCTCGTTTTTTCTTGCGCGTAATTGCTCAACTGTGTCTGCAAGTTCGCGCCATTGCTCGTCGAGTTTTAGCAGGTTGTGAACCACTTCAAGTGCTACTCCTCGTTTCTCGAGTGCTTGTATAGCTGTGTTGCGCGTTGTCTCATTTCGTAATAACCCGATATCGATCATAGCGTTTCTTCCTCTTTTAATAACGGAAACAAAATAATATCTCGCAAGTGCGTTGAGTTTGTTAGAAGCATAACTAAGCGATCAATTCCTAATCCAAAGCCTGCAGCCGGGGGCATGCCGTATTCCAGTGCGCGCAAGTACGATTCATCGATTGCATGCGCTTCGATATCGCCCTTGTCGCGCTCCGCTTGCTGCTCCATAAAGCGTTCTCGTTGTTCAATCGGGTCGTTTAATTCAGAATATGCTTTTACTAATTCCATGCCGGCAACAACCAACTGGAACATTTCTGCGATATTCGGATTGCTCGCCTTTTTCTTTGCAAGCGGAACAAGTTCGACAGGATAGTCGTACAAAATAGTAGGCTCAATCAACGTTGGTCGAACAATCTCTTTGTACAATTCGTCTACTAATTTCCCGTAGTTATCTACATCAGGAGCTTTGATTCCGTGTTTCTTAAACGCAGCCTTATATACTGCCGGGTCTTTTTCCGTAAGTACGTCGATGCCGGTGCGCTCTTTAATCAACTCCGTATACGAATATCTTTTAAATGGTGGCTTGAACGATATGACGCTATCGACTCTCGGAAGGTCATATGATCCGTTGATAGTAAGTACTGCGTTGGAAAGGAGATCCTCGGCCATATCCATCAAATCCTCGTAGTCCGCATATGCCCAGTAGAATTCAAGCATGGTGAATTCCGGGTTATGGGATTTGTCCACTCCTTCGTTTCTGAAGTTTTTTCCAATTTCAAATACTTTTTCAAATCCGCCGACTAATAATCTTTTTAAATACAGCTCCGGAGCAATGCGCAAAAACAAATCTGCATCAAGCGCATTGTGATGCGTAGAAAATGGCGCAGCCAGTGTCCCGCCCGGGATGGGTTGTAACATGGGAGTTTCTACTTCCATAAATCCTTTGCTTTCTAAATATGAGCGAACAAACGAAAGCGTCTTCGATCGTTTGCGCGCAGTTTCTTTTGTGTCCGGATTGGTAAGCAAGTCTAATTCTCGTTGTCGGGATTTAAGCTCGATATCTTTTAATCCGAACCACGTGCTTGGAATCGGGCGGATTGCTTTGCTTGCCATTGAGCATTCGGTGACGAGGACCGTTTTTTCTCCACGCTTGCTTAATACGGGAATGCCAATTGCCTGGATGAAGTCTCCTGAGTCATACTCCGATAATTCTTTAAAACGATCACCTAATTTTTCCTCAGTAAATTGCAGCTGCATCTTTCCGCCATCGTCGATAATGTCTACGAATGCAATACTTCCATGGGATCGGATTGCTGAGATGCGGCCTAGTAAAACCAGCGCCTCGCCATCTTTCATTTTTTCTTCAAATTGCTCTGTCAGCTCGGATAACGTCATGCTTCGGCGCACTTCCGCAGGATATGCCGGTTTTCCGGAAGCCAAAAGCTCCTCGCGCTTTTTAGCGCGCAGCGCCCTCATTTCTTCCAATCGTTCTTCTGCCATGCTGTATAGTGTACGGAATATATATAAAAACTGGAATAGGTAGGCTGAAAAACAAAGAATCCCCGCTTTTGCGGGGATTCTTGCTGCTACTAGCTAATTTTTTTGACGACGCACTCCTTGTTGCCTGCAGGAGTCGGGATATGGATAGTTTCTCCAACCTTTGCTCCCATAAGCGCTTCCCCCATCGGAGACTCGTTGCTGATTTTGCCCTGCATAGGATTTGCTTCGTTTGACCCTACGATCATGAATTCTTTCTCTGTTCCTTGCCAGTCGAGCAATACCGTATTGCCGATGCCGACAGCATCTGTTTTGTGCTTTGCCACTACGTGCGCATTTTTTACCATCATCTCAAGCTCCGCAATTTCTTGCTCCATTCGGCTCTGTTCTTCTTTTGCGCTTTGGTATTCTGCGTTTTCTGAAAGATCGCCCTGTTCTTTTGCAGTATGAATCGCATCGGCAATCTCACGACGACGCACGGTCTTCATGAGATGTAATCGTTGCTGTAGTTCTGCCATTCCCTCTTTCGTTAAAAATTGGTCTTTCATAAATATATTAATAGTAATGTTGGACTAGTGTAGCGAATCTGCGCTATAGGTCAAGACCCGTTTGTTCACAATTTGTCACGCTATTTTGACAGGTCATGCTCGTAGATCCACTGCCAAACCTCCCTCGCAATCGGCACCGCAACCACGTCGCCGCCTCCCCCTTGCTCTATGAGGACTGTGACTGCGAACTTTGGATTTCCGTACGGGCCAAAACTGGTAAACCAGGCATGAGTTTTATCGGATCCGTCGATTTGAGCAGTCCCTGTTTTGCCGGCAATTGGGATTGGCAGAGTATTAAGAGATTTTGCCGAACCATCTGTAATCGTCTCTCTCATGCCTTCTTGGACAATGCGAACGTTGCTTGGGCTGACGGGGATTGCATGTTTTTTAGGATTGCCCTGTACGAGATGCGGTTGGTACCATGTTGTTCCATTCGCGATTGATGCGATGCCGGCCGTCATTTGAAGCGGGGTGACCAGTACGCCTCCCTGTCCAATTCCCATATGGTACGTGTCCCCGATATACCAAGGCTGTCCCGTAGTGGTGAGTTTCCACTGCGGCGTGGGGAGGAACCCCGGCGCTTCGCTTGGCAGATCGATCCCGGTGTCATTATCAAAACCGAACTGCTTGAGGTATGTGTCCGATTTATCGACCCCTAATCCGCCTTGGCCGTTCAGCCCGCCGGCAACCATATAAAAGAATGTATTTACTGAATTTGCTATCGCTTTCTTTACGTCGGTGACTCCGTGCCCTCCGGATTTCCAGTCTAGAAAGTGGTATGATCCGACCGTGATTCCGCCCACGGAATTTACGGTAGTATTTTCCGTAATAATGCCTTCCTGCAACCCTGCGCTTGCAAGGAATGGTTTGATTGTCGAGCCGGGAGGATACGCGCCATTAACGGCTCTGTTGAATAACGGCATTTGCTTGTCGTTGAAGTACTTGGTTGTGTTGTTGCGCAGAAATGGTTGCGAAAAAGAATTCGGATCGTACGATGGGTAACTTACAAGGCTTTGAACTTCGCCATTCGTTGTGTCCATGACAACTACCGCCCCCCGCATCGGCCCATCTCCTGCTTTTTGGTCTTTTGCATCAAGATCGGACATGAGTCCATAGATGAATTTTTGCAATTCAGCGTCGATAGTAAGCGTTAAATCTTCTCCTGCAACGGCAGGTTTTTGCCCCAAATCTGTTTGCTGTTTTCCCGCAGCATTTACTTCCGTATATGTGAGTCCGTGTTCTCCGCGAAGGGCTGCGTCGTATTGCAGCTCGATGCCCTGTTTTCCAGTAGTGTCTGTTGCAACAAGGTTTTGGTTTGAAGCGAGCTGCTCGGCTGTTACGGGATTTGTGTATCCTAAAATATGGGCAAGGACTTCTGAATACAAGTACTTGCGCACAAGGGATGACTCTAGTGACGTGCCTGCGAGATTGGTTTTATTTTGCTCCAGCTTAAGCACCGTGTCATGATCAAGCGCTTTTGCAATGAGCGTTTCTTGGCCGGTTTTTCGCGATCGATCAAGCGCTGTTCTAATGTGGTCGGGGGAAATGTTCGGAAGAAGCGACGTGAGGTTGTCGAGCAAGTATGATTCGTTCGCAACAGTTGGAAGTTGGTTTGGTTTAAATACTAAGTCCGTACTAGAAACATTTTCTACCAGCTGCGTATGATTGCGATCGTAAATAATTCCCCTCGGTGCGGGAAGGATGACGCTGTCTACCCGATTATGTTCTGCTTGCGAGCGAAACGATGATCCCTTAACAATTTGCAGGTATCCTCCCCTTGTTGCAACAACGAGCAGGATGCATACAAGGATAATAGAAAGTGCGCCAAATCTTCTGGTAGCAGCTTTGGGCCGGAGATTCGGCTCCTCGATGATATCGGATGTATGTAGGTTCATAGGCGCGAAGTGTGCTCATGAAATACAGCGGTGATGATGTACGTAATAATGCTGGTGCATGCCAATTGAATTCCAATAATACCGAAAGGAATGCTGTGCAGTGCGGGTACATGGAATCCCGTTTTTGCGATAACGATCGCAATGATTTGCAGCGTAACGCATAGAAACGTCGTAAAGAAGAATTTCCATGTAATGCCTGGTTCCGGATTTCTCATAAGCCATTGCACGAAAAACGGTATGGCAAACAAGACGACTATGCTTCCGAATATGAGAGTAGAAATAAGTTCGCACACAATTGCCGCAATTGCAATAATGACGACAGGCGCCGGAGAGATTGTTGCAAGCAAGAATGAAATACCGAGCGGTGCAAGAAAGATTGATGCGGTGTTGTATCTCAAGAAATGGTGCAGCGCAAACATGCAGGCAATTGCAACGATTACGGCAAGAAACTGTCGTACGGGCATCATTTTGGAGCAAGTACGGTTACGGCTTCAACGGTATCAGGATTATACGGAAGCTGAATGACTGCTTGCTGATATGCTTCATTTTCTGGCTTGCTAATCGAAGAAATCGATCCGATCACAACGCCGTATGGAATTTGCGATCCGTTGCTCGTGGTGACCACGTTTTGCCCTATGGTAAGCGAAGCGTCTCGAGGAATTGTTCCCATATGTATCGATGTTTGAAACTGGCTGGTGACAAGTCCGCGAGCAGGAGTTGCGCCAGAATCGGTTACCACTGTTTCTGCCGTTATGGATGTTTTGGGGTGAAGGACAGTTTGTATGACTGCGGAATGAAGGGATACCTGTGATATAAACCCTACAAGCGCAGACCCGTTTACGACTACCACGTCATCCGACCCGACTCCCTCCTCTATGCCCTTATTAATAACGTATTCCGATTGGAGTGTGTCGATTGGGCGGCTGATTACATGTGCGGAAATTGCCTGCATTGCGTCAAACGAAGGTGCGCGAAGTTGGGACCGCAGTCGATTGTAATCGACAAGTTCGCTCGTAAGACGAGTATTTTCTAGGGTAAGTTCCTTGATTTTATCGTTTTGGGATTGCGATGTTGCGGGCTTGTTCAGGTGAAATACAGCGGTTGTTATTCCCACGATTTGATCCCATGTTCGGTTTCTGGCATGTTGCGCAATCGGAGTAAACGATGCCAATATCGCAATAAGGATTATCGCGAGGATGCCCAATAGTAGCTTGTTTCGTTTCTTCATACGTTTCTCTATTTAATTTTGGACCCATGAACGCTTGGGAGCAATACTTCTTGTACTGCCTCGATATCTTCTAATACTATACCAGTCCCGCGCACGACTGCAGTAAGCGGATCGTCCGTGATGTGGGTCCTGATTTGAGTTGCGTCTGTAATAACGTCTGCCAGTCCTCGCAGAAGCGCTCCTCCCCCTGCTAAGTAAATGCCTTGTTCAATGATGTCAGATAATAGCTCTGGCGGGGTTTCCTCAATGCACGCTTTCACTGCATCAACAATAATAGAGATGGAGCGCTGCATCGCTTCTTTTGCCTGGATGCCGTTCATGATCACTTCTTTCGGGAGGCCTGTTACCAAATCTCGTCCGCGTATGGGGGCCTCGAGAATTTCCATCGTATCCATTGCTGACCCGATGCGGATTTTAATCTCCTCGGCAGTTCGCTCCCCGATCAGCATATTAAAATTATTGCGCGCGTATTGGATAATATTTTCATTTAATTCGTCTCCGGCAATGCGCAACGTTCTATTCGCAACGATTCCTCCTAGTGAAATAACGGAAATTTCGCTTGTTCCCCCGCCGATATCTACAATTATATTTCCTGTTGCTTCATGAATTGGAAGGCGCGATCCGATAGCAGCTGCCATGGATTCTTCGATTAAAAATACGGCTCGAGCCCCAGCGCGCAAGCTTGCCTCTTCAACGGCGCGCCGCTCTACTTCTGTTACGGACGATGGAATGCCGATCACTACTCGCGGGCGAGGCAAAAAGTGAAAACCGTCTTCATGCACTTTTTGAATGAAGTATGAAAGCATTTGCTCTGTTACTTCAAAATCGGAGATAACTCCGTGGCGAAGTGGCCGAATGGCTACGATATGTGACGGCGTTTTGCCGACCATGCGTTGCGCTTCTTTTCCAATCGCGAGCACTTCGTTTGTTTTCTTATTCAATGCGACAACAGAAGGTTCGTTAATAACAACGCCTTTTCCGCGCACGTACACCAGCGTGTTTGCCGTCCCCAAGTCAATTCCGATATCTTGCGAGAATCGGCCAAAAAAGTTATTAACAAATCCCATACAGCGCCTATCCTTTCAGCCGTTCGATGCAGGTAGCGATATCTACTAGCGATGTTTCAGTTTCTGTTCTGCCTTTTACTTCTACCTGGTCACCCGTTTTTTTAGAAACTACTACGCGATACGGAACTCCTAGCAAGTCTGCATCTGAAAACTTTGCTCCGGGAGCAATATCTCTATCGTCATATAAAACCTCAATCCCTGCTGTTTTAAGGGCAGTGTATATTTCATCCGCTTTTCGCACCGTATCTTCATCGTCGCGATTTAAGCCTGCTAAATAGACAGTAAACGGTGCAACGCTTTTTGGCCAAATAATTCCTTTGTCATCATGGAATTTTTCTACGATGACGCCCATGAGGCGCGTGGTCCCGATTCCGTAGCTGCCCATGTATACCAACTGCGGTTTGCCGTTTTCATCCATGTAGGTGTAATTGAACGCGTTTGAAAACTTGATATTGAGCGGGAAGATATTCCCCACTTCGCTCGCAGTATGCTTTTCATAGGTCTTTCCCTCAGGCGCAACTTCCTCGTTGTACGCAATTCCCGTTTCAGTATCGATGCAAATAATATCCTCTCCCGCATTGCAAATCGTCTGGAACTCATGAGAGAACCCAGTCGTAAAATCTCCTCCCGATGCAAGGGTTATTTTAGTATCTTTTCCTAAGCCAACGCGTTCAAAAATGGTGGTGTATGCTTTTTTAACTTGCTCGTAATAAGTAAGCAGGTCGTCCTCGTCTTTATGGAAGCTATATAAATCTTTCATGCGAAATTCCCGTCCGCGCATAAGGCCTGATTTTGCGCGTTCTTCGTTTCTGAATTTTGTTTGAATTTGATATACGGCAAATGGAAAATCTTTGTAGCTCGATTTAGATTTTTGCGCAATCGGAGTGACGAGTTCTTCGTGAGTGCAGTTTAAAATGTACGATGCATCGTTGCGCTTGCGAGAAGCATCGTTTGCTCCGCGAGCTTCGAGTAGTACGTCAATTTCTGTTCGCTTGGTTGTTTCCCAAAGTGATCGCGGAGAGAGCGCAGGCATGAGCATTTCCGTTCCGATAGTATCCATTTCCTCTCGGACAATAGCTTCTATTTTATTGAGTACGCGAAGACCGATGGGCAGCATAGTGTATACGCCCGACATCGTCTGGTCGATGAATCCCCCTTTTTGCAGAAGTGTTGCATTTATGGAATCAAATTCTTTTGCGTCCTTATTTGTGTGAAGAAAAAACGAAGAGTATCTCATAGATTAAAAGTAATGATGAATATCTTTAAATGTTATAAACAGTATGAGCGCAATTAATGCGATAAATCCTATGGTGTGGGCGTATTGCTCAACGGATGCAGTCCGTTTTCTGCCGACTATTTTCTCAATCCCTACAAATAGAATTCTCCCGCCATCTAATGCGGGAATCGGCAGAATATTAATAATTGCCAAGTTGATGCTGATCATCGCCGCAAATTCCAAGAAGTACGATAACCCCATTGCGACTGCTTGCTTGGTGTATATGGCAATTCCGATCGGACCGGTGAGCGCCTGCCCTACGGATTGATGTTCGAATAATTTCGCAATCAATATTCCGAATTGCGACAGAATTGTCCACGCCATAATCCCTGTGCGTTCAATGCCCTTGATCGGCGCTAGGTAGATGGGGGATTTTTCCAGTCCTGTTTCGCTTAAGCTGATACCGAGTGCACCTTGCCCCTCAGGAGGGTTTACGCGAGGTGTTACCGTTACGGAAATATCTTGGCCGTTCCTGTCTAATTGCATGTGTATTGGCTCTCCAGCATGATCGCGGGTTATTTGCTGAACAGCGGCAAGCGATGGGTCCTGGATGCCTTCAACGGCAACTATCCTGTCATATATTTGCATTCCTGCCTGCTGGGCCGGAGAGTCTTTTGCAACTTCAACAGTGTATGTTTTTTTATCGGTGAGCGTGCTCGCATTCTTTTCCGTTACTAGCGTTGGTGCGCCGATTGCGCTTTCAACAGAAAGCAGCGCAACCGCAAATAGCAGGTTCATAATAACTCCTGCAGACAATATTGCGATTCTCCACCAAGCCGACTTGCTTGCGAAGCTGGTCGGACTCGGGGCTTCGCCAGTTGGCAACTCTTCCATATTTTCCCCTTCTATCTTCACGAATCCGCCTATCGGGAAAAGATTAAGAGAGTAAAGCGTTCCGCGCCATGTTTTAGATAATAATCTTGGTGGAAATCCGAATCCGAATTCCTCAACTTTGCATCCCGCCTTTTTCGCAACAAAGAAATGTCCCCATTCGTGGACTAATACCAGCACCAGAAGCATTGCAATAAAAATCAATATAATCCAAATAGACATACCCTTAAGCGTATCTTGCTTTGCCCTTGGGCGCTAGTGGAGTTTTCGGGCAAAAACTAACCCCAGATCATATGTCCGGGGTGGGTTGCGGTTGGCGTAAGAAGCTACGCTTATGTTCGTTGTTTTATTCTCCGTATTCTAGAAGGTTGGTTTGGTTGATGAGGGTACCGATTTGCTGGTTTTCCCACCGTTGCGCAATCGATAAGCCGAGAAACTAAGTGGTCCTTGAAGCCACACAGCTCAAGAACCCATTTGCGGCGACTCCCCCACTCTTTTTCTGTAAGTAACTTGAGGAGGAAGTCTTCTAATTTCGACTCTGTTTGATGGCATTTTGCTGCGTGAGCTTTTGCCGAAGAATCGATTTTGAGAACCCACTGAGGAAGCGTCATTGAGTCTGGGGATCGATTTGCCGGAGGGCCAAGGTGTCGATCTAGCTCCTGAATGGCTTCTTCGAAAATAATGGTCTTGAATCTCGGAAAACGGTCGTTGTAGTCTTGGATTGTTAAGAAAATGCCTCGAAATAGCGCGGGAGCCTCTCTTTCTGGGTTGGCCTCCGTGGTCATGGTTTTTCGAAAATGAGAAAGCGCTCGAGATAACATGCGCGATCTTACCACTTTCATCAACGTACCTTCTAAAAAGAGGAAAGGAGCAGACGTTCAACCTGCTTCCTGTATACGCCTAATGGTAGATTGATGTCAAAGAAATGCGACAATATTACTATATCGTTTTGATTTCCTGCTCTTTAGAGTCGATAGTTTTTTGGAGCTCATCTTGTGCTTTCCCGATCAAGTCATCCAAGTGCTTCTTTCCTCCGTAAAAATCGTCCTCAGACATCCTGCCAGCTTCTTTTTCCTGTTTGAGGAACTTTAACGCCTCGTCTCGCCCTTTTCTCATTCGAATGCGAGCTTCCTCCGCTTTTGCATGGAGCGTCTTGATTGTCTGCATACGGACTTCTTCTGTCAAAGATTGAAAACTAAGTCGTAATACTGCGCCATCAATAGTGGGCATCACTCCAACATTTGCTTCTATAATCGCCTTTTCAATTGCGGGAATGGTGCTTTTATCCCACGGAGAAACAACAAGCGTGCGGGCATCCATATTCGAAACGCTGGCGACGGCTTTAATGGGGTTTCGGGCTCCGTATACTTCAACGGAAATATCTTCAATAATGGCTGGCTTTACTCTGCCAGAGCGAAGGCCTGCAATTTCGCTTGAAAACCAATTGAATGCTTCCTCTTGAGATTCTTTAAATATTGTTTCTGCTTTGGGTATAGACATATGTGCTATATAGTATTTCGTAATTCAGTAAGAGACGCAAGGAGGATATCGGAAGCCAGCTTTATATTCCCCCCGGGAATACTTGCTGTCTTATAGTATTCTTTCAATCTTGTGGCCATTTTTGCTAATTGCATATTTGAGCCGTATTGCAAGGTATATGCATGCAGTATGCGTTCTATATCTCTCAATTCTTCATCGGTATATGGCCCGGTTGGCCGTATGGCGGAATATGTTGTAAGCAGCTGGCGCATATCGATAGGTTCCGCCTTCGCTTCTTCATCGCTTAATGCGAGAACTATGCATCGCGACTTAATAGTTGCAAGGACGCTTCGTTTTGCAGGAGAGCCCAATAAAAATCTGGTAGAGACTGCAGACTCCTCCAGTGTTTTTAGAAGCATGTTTGCGGATTCCGGAAGCAGTTCTTCTGCGTGCGGAATGCACACGATTCGTTTACCTGAGGTTGGTCTTGAGGAAATAGTTGCTTTAAATGCTTTAATATCTTTTACGGATATCGTTTTTTTACCCTCTTCAGCGCGAATTATGATCGCATCCGGATGATTGCCTGAAGCAGATTGCTTGCCCGGCAATGCATGCGCAATTGCGAAGGCGCACAGCTCTTCTAGCTGTTCTTCGTTATGGGAAATTGCCAGAATCGGCTGTTCTGCATGCGCCGAATCAATCCAAGAGCGTATCTGCGCGCGAACGCTATCTGGAATCATTTTCGCTTTGAAATGTAGTACAGGAGCGGCGGTGCTACGAAGATAGATGAATATGCTCCTGTGATAATACCGATAATAAGCGCTACCACGAACCAGCGAATGGATGATCCTCCAAAAATTAATACAGCAGTCAATGAGAGTAATGTTGTAAGCGACGTATTTATGGATCGCCCCATTGTTAGCTTAAGTGCTCGGTCTATTACTTCCAAGAAGCTCTTGCCCCGCGATGACATCCATTCAGATCGCAATCTGTCGAATATGACAATCGTATCGTTTACGGAATATCCAAGAATCGCAAGCTGGGCGGTAATAAATAGTGTATCAATTTCTGCTCCCCACAATTTGCCGAACACTACGAAGAATGCAGTTACCAAGAACAGGTCATGAATAAGGGCATAGATGGCCGCAACACCGAATTTCCATGGAGCAAGCAGTCCGCTCGCGTTCCTGAACGTGTATGCCAGGTAGATAATCATCACAATCAATACGATGAGAATTGCTTGAGTAGACTTTGTTCGAAGCTCTTTTCCGATTGTCGGACCGATTTGCTCAAATGCAATTTCCTTGCCCGTCATAATTTTTGCATCTTGCAATGTGGTAATAATTTTTGCATGAGTTGCATCATCGATAGACGGAGTTTTGATTCGAATGGTTCCGTCTTGCGTACCCTCCGCTTGCGCTTCGATATGAAATTGATTTGCAAGGAGCTGCTTTACTTGATCTGATTTTTCGGGGTTAGCCTGGATTTCTATAGAAGATCCCCCGGTAAAATCGATGCCGAAGTTGGGCTTGATAGTGAAAATGAGAATCGTACTGACGATAATTGTCGTTACTGATATAGTCATCCAAATTTTAGGATTCTTCATCATAGCTTAGTTGATATCTTTGTTAGGGCGAGCGCCAAGTAAAAATGCTGTATGGGTTTTAGGGTTTGCAAATACTATAGTAAGGATGCTGCGGCTTACCGTAATAGCAGTAAACATCGATAAGATAATTCCGAGCGAGAATGTGAGTGCGAACCCCCGTACAATAGATGTTCCGAATCCGTATAGTACGAATCCTGTAATCAAGCTTGAAACGTTTGATGCCGAAATGGAGCTCCATGCTGCAGAAAATCCTTCTTTGAGGGCAAAGGAAACTGTTTTTCCGCTTCTAACGTTTTCTCTGAATCTCTCGAAGATCAACACATTGGCATCTACTGCCATACCGATCGACATAATGAATCCGGCGATACCTGCAAGCGTGAGCGTCACAGGGATTAATTTCATGATTGCGAAAAACAATACTACGTAAATAATAAGTGCAACTGAGGCGATTGCTCCTGGTAAGCGGTATCTGAATACCAGCCATGCAATAACAGCGATAATGCCCGCTAGTCCTGCTCTCATGCTTTTTGTGATAGCAGTTTGTCCAAGGCTTGGACTGATAACGCTTTGGCCGATCAATTCAATGGGTACCGGCAATGCTCCGGAGTTTAATCCCCGAACAATTTGCTTAGCTTCGTCGAGCGTGTAGCTTCCCGTAATGACTGCTCGCCCATCAGGAATGGCGGACTGTACCGTTGGCGCCTGGATGATCGCGCCGTCTAAATAAATGGCGATTTGTTTTCCGATGTTGTCTTTCGTAATTTGAGCGAATAACTTTGTTCCTTCTGCATCAAAATTGAGCGTAATTTGCGGCTGACCCGTCGTTTGGTCGAATTCAACAGTAGCTTTTTTCAAGTTTTTTCCAGATAATCCCGTCGGAATAAATACGTCTGTTGTAAGCGCGCTGTTTCCGGCTTGCGCCTGGATTGCTTTTAATTCATCCGTTGTTGGTTCTCGTCGAAAATCCAAGGTTGGGGTCTGGCCGATCTGCGCCTTTGCTTGTTCTGGGTCTTGTACGCCGGCGAGCTCCACGATAACGCGGTATTGTCCTTGTACGACGCTTGTTTGGATTAAGGGCTCCGATACGCCGAATGCATTTACTCTGCGCTCAATAACATCCCGTACGCCCGCAAGCGCTTCTGTAGGATCTTCCCCGCTCTTTTTGTCGATATCCGCTTTGTATTCCAGTCGAGTCCCCCCCTTTAAATCTAAGCCCAGTTTCACGTCCAAATCCCGCGTAAAGCTTCCAAGAGAAATGCTTGGATGTTTCGGGCTATCTATCCATCCGGCAAGGCCGACAACAATAGCCAATACAACCCCCCATATAATCGTTCTTCTGGTACTTCGTAACATACAACCCTATTTGTACCTCAGCTTAGAGATCTCTTGCAAGTGCCTGTAATGCAGTAAAATTGCCTAAAACATCCCCTTTTGGCTCGTTGACGACGAATACATCGTCGCGGTTTTTGAATAGAGACAGAAATTCTAGAACCTGCGTTTTATTCGGGAACGTCTCTTGGACAAAGTCTGTATCCGTAATCCCGTCGTGAGAGTCCGTTCCGTTATATGGCGGCGTAATGACGTTCATATGAATGAGGCGGGTGCGTGGCGCCATGCGTTTTGAAAAATCCATAACGCGTTGCCATGCGATGTTCGTGTCCTTCTCCTCTACCAATATGCGCGTTGCCGTATGAGAAATATCGTTCGCAAACCATGTGCCCTGCTTGGCAGCTAGTTCAAGATTCTCTAGCGAGATATTTCTTGAATCGTATATATCAAATCGGTCGTGGTTGATTCTCGACTCTCGTGCCGTAATAGATTCTATCGTCAGTAATACATGTTTAAATTTCGCATATTCTTCCAACTCTTGCGCAGCGTCTAAAAATAGTTTTTGAGAAATTTCAGATGGCGTATTTTTGCCAGGCATCATTTCCTGTTTCCAGTGTGCGAAATCGATTGTCTCAAGCGCCTCTGCACCAGGATGCGCATTTACGTATGCGCATCCGATACTGGCTCCAATATCGATTGTTTGTTTGATTTGGGAAATGGTTTCATTGCGAACATGCTCGTTTTGCGTGGCCAAATTCGTTTTTATGTTGCCGTCAATGATGCCCCAGTGATGCAGCCCGATTGCAACATTATATTTAGTAAGCCATTCAAGCATATCGTTGTATTCAAATGCTTTTGTTACATCGAACCACACTTCTGCCATGCGAGCGCCGGCATCGGTAATCACCGCCTGCCCTTCCGCAAAATTCTTCGGCCCAGTTTTAATTCCGAGGATCATAGCTCGCGTAATTCATGTTCGATGATTATGTGCTTATCGTTAAATACAAACCTGCCTTCAAATCGCTTTCCCTGCAAGAACAATGGGAACCAGTATGTATCATCTGCCCACATGCTATCAAAGGGGATTTCAAGTGCCGGAAACCATTGCGGCTTCATTTCCTCTGTTTCAATCAATTCCCCGCTAAAATCTATTGTCTTAAAAATATGCACCTGCCAGATTTTTTCTTCCTCAGGGAGCGTAAAGTCCAATACCCCAACTTTTTCAAGATCAGAGACTACAAGCCCGCATTCCTCGAGCACTTCTCGCTTTGTTGCATCTTCAATGCTTTCCCCGTCTTCAACTTTCCCGCCAAATCCATTCCATTTGCCCTGGCCTTTTCCGCGCTTCGCCTTTCCGAGCAATATCTTGTCGCCTTGTTGGATGAGGCAGAGGGTTAAAAGTTTTTTATTCATCTTTAAAACATTTTACTTCCGTTCGGAATGGGCATGGTGGGGCGGAACAATACGATATCGCCATGTTCGTCTGCAGTGCCAAGTGTGAGCGTTTCTGATATAAACGGTCCAATCTGTTTTGGCGCAAAATTAACAACGCCGAGCACTTGAGAGCCGATTAACTCTTCTTTTGTATAGTGTTTGGTAATTTGAGCTGATGATTTTTTCGTTCCAATATTGGGTCCAAAATCAATCGTCAGCTTATATGCAGGTTTTCTTGCTTCCGGAAAATCCTCAGTGGTAAGAATAGTTCCCACTCGAATGTCTACCTTTTCAAAATCTTGGTACGAGATGGTCATACAATTTTCGATAAGTCTTCGTTAATGATCACTGGCTTCATCGCTTCGATTTCTGTTTTGTAATATGGAATTTCAGGGATTGGATGATACAAGAAAATCTTTTGATTAAGCACATGGGCGAATCCTATTTCGAGGAATGTGTTTCCCCCAATGTAATTTGCGATGCCGTGCTTATCTAGATTAAGCGCGAGGACGGCATCTGCCCCTTGCATCGCATTCCAAAATTCTCGAATGGCATCCATGTTGTTTTTCTGATGGATTTTTATTTCTTCTTTTTCTTCGTCTGTTTTTCCTATAAATGCTTTGTGCAAATCTGTTACAAATGCTTCATGTCCAAGTGCATTGAGTTTTTCTTTCACCTCAAGCATTTGTTCTGTGTATTGCATGCTACCAATAATTCCGATTTTCATATTATGATTCTTCTAAAATAATTCTTTTATCAAATTTACCACGCTTTTGCGCTTTTCCTGATTTTGTTTTTTCAATATCCTCTGGTGCGAATTTCTTATACGCAACAATCGCGTCGAGAACTTCGAGCACATCCGCAAGTTCTTCAATACTTTCCGCTTCAGAAAATTCCTGCACTTCTTCTACTAGTTTTTCTTTCAACTTTTCCCAATACTCCGCATCCGTAGCAATGTGCGTCACTGCTTTCTCGCCCTTGCTAGCAATAATTTCCGGAATATTGTCGCGTACCAGTTTGTTGTATTTCATATTAACTTAGCTTTTCGTTTAGTTCTTGTGAGAAATCTGCAATTTCATTTTCTGGTAATGGTTTTTGTTTTGTTAATCCAAAAATTCCAGGTCCGCGAAATTCTGCGGGCAAGTCTTTTGAAATTGCGACAACGTGAAAATGGATATGATTAAATCCTTCTTTTTCAGCAAAGCACATGCTGTATTCTTTTTGTGTATTCAATTTTTCGTGCAAGAGTTTGATTATTTTTTGTTGAATAGTATGCAGTTCATCCCACTCTTCCGAAGTTAGATCGTGAAGCGCCTCGACGTGCCGTTTTAGGATTACAACGAGCCATCCTTTTATAGACACAGGATACATATGCTCAACCTGCCAGTACGTACCATTTAGGATAACTGGTCCTGGCGCAAGGGAAATTTCTCCTTTTAGAGATTGGCAGGTTTTGCAGTTCATATTTCTGTATTCATATTATGCCTCTTCATGTAGATATCTCGAAAATAGATGGCTCCAACCCGCCGGAGCATTTCCATCGAGATCCCGTTATTAAATGCATATGTTTTTAATTGATCGTCCATTTCTGTTCCAAAATCATACACGTTGAACATGTCAAAAATGAATTCCTGAATTTCGTACGGATTTGTTTCCTCTCCTTCCGGACATCGTTCCATTAATTCCTCTGTATGCGTATCGATGTAATTTTTAAATCCGCTGTCGTTCAAATATTTCGTACCGTTTTCTGTGAGCTGAATGGGAGAATGGCTTGAATATGCGTTCGATCGAACGTTATCAATATCCGATTTTAATTCGTCAATTCTCTCGCCAAGTTCTTGCTTAGTATCGTTTGTTTTCTCGTTCAAGTTCTTAAGCGAAGTTTCGATACGAGCAAATCTGCTCCCTGCCTGCCACGCAATAACCAACAGGGTCCCTAAAATCCCCAGTGCATATACCCAGTCAATTTGGATTGATATTTCGCTCATAGTTTAAGAATACAGATAGTAAATACGTTTGGCTATCTTGATTTTTCAAGAATTATTCCAAAGAAATGATCTGAACCCCCCTTTCTTCTACCTCTTTTTTCGACCAAAAAAGTTCATCGATTTTAAACTTGCCCACATATGTAACCATTTTTTGTATTTCTCTCCCAGTATATTGTTTTGTTTTAGGGTCCCATTCTTTTAATAACAGTGCATCGCCTTCATTTACTGCGAAATCATTTAAACGCAATTCATATTTCTTTTTACCAGAAAGAATTGCTTCAAAATATTTTGGCCATACTTTCTTCTCGATAATTTTATTTTTCATAGCACTTCTTAAGCTTCTTGCTTAGGAAACAGCTCCTCTTTTAAGATCTCTAATACGAGGTCCATTTTAAGGTCTGACTCCTCGATCGCTACTGCTAGTGAATCAAGCCCATCATATGCTCTTATCTGGGGACTTAGCTTTTGAATAGTGCAGTAAACTCTAAACCACAGAACACTCAGTCTTTTGTTTCCATCAGTTACAGGATGATTTTTGATAATCAAATAAAGATATGCCACTGCCTTATCCTCGGCTGAAGGAAATCGTTCAAGTCCGAAATAAAAAGAATTAACTGTTTTGACAACAGTGTCTATTTTTTTTCGTTGTTCGTCGTGCAATGGAAAAGAAACCTGCTTCTTTTCATGCAGTAGCCTATATGCTTCGCAAAGCACTTCGGAGATCGGGTGCATGGATGTCTTTTTCGCCTCTGTCATATTGCTTGAGTGATTCAATTTCTTTTTCAACGCTGGAATAAGCATCGGAAAGAACCTTCTCTGTTGCAGAAGATACAACTATAGACGTTTCGTTACTACCGGAAAAAAAAGTTCTGAAGCCCCACATAGGAGTAAGTATACCTTAATTACTAATAAACTCTATATTAAATAAGATTAATATTATGATCTAAGCCTAGCATCTTGTCAAGATATAGAATATTATTTATTTTTTAATATGCTTATTATTTGATTCCCTGATTTGTTCCTTGAGTTTCCTGGTTTCTTCAGAGTTCTTTGTGAGTTTTTTAATATCCTCTCGCGCTAATTTTTCGCTTATACTAACAGGAGCTTCTTTTTCTGGTAAAGAAATCGTTCTTGCTAAATACTCTGAGATATTCGGTTGGTGTAAATTGAGGCTCATGGCGTGTCTAGAAATTTTATTAATTTACCTTTTGTAGTTCCTATATTTTTTTCAAATTCTGCCCATAGCTCATTCCAGTAATCCAATTCTTCTGCATTCGTGATTATGAAAAACAAATCATCGAGCTCATTTCTCCTAATTGCAAATCCATGGTCAGGATAGAGCCAAACAAGCCTGCGAACTACTATATCTGAAATTTTTTCACGCAGTGATTTTTTCTTTATATAGCTCAGCATGAAATTACTCAAGAATTCTTTCCCATAGTTTTCCGCAATGCTTAGTAATCGTCTTGCTTGATTGTATATTTTAACATCTTCCTTGCAAAGCATGGGAGAAATTAGTTGCGATACAGACTCGCTAGCCAGGGAGAATGCTTTTTGGATAGGTATCCCAAGGTCTACGCTAATTTCTCTTGCAAGTTGTTTTTCTTGATCCTTCGCAGTGTCGAGCATGCCATCAATCGATTTCACAATATCTAGTGCAGAAATTCTGGAAGTTTCATTATCTGGGTGTAGCATTGGTTTATCTAGGGGGCCTAATTCGGAAATTGAAGTCATTATCAATTCGTCTGCTCCACAGCACATCATAGTTCCGGAGCTTTTGGCTTCTTGAGGGACTGCTATTGTTATGTTTTTATAATTAGCACGGAGAGTATCCATTATCTTAACAGCCGCATATACGTTTCCACCACTCGTATCTAGTAATATTAACAAAGATTCCTTCCTTCTTTTTCTTTCTCCCAATAATTTATACACCGTCAATTCGTCTTCTGAATCAATACTCTCTTTGAAATATCCATTTTTTGTTTTTGGATATAGCATTAATAAAACGTCTTTCTCTAGAAGTAGGTTCTGTAATGGGGTTTTGGCCGTATCTTTGATCGATTTCTTATCTTTTTTTGCGACGTTTTGCTTTTTATTTTTAGTTGCCATATTTATACTGCTCCATGACATTTCTTAAATTTCTTTCCTGATCCGCACGGGCATGGGTCGTTACGGCCGACGTCTTTATAGGGATTATGGAGCGTGCCGTCTGTGTCGGTATTTTGAGCGGGCTGGGATTGTGACGGTTGGGCAACGGGTTGTGAGGCGCCAGAAGATGCCAATTGATGCACGCTGGCAGCTTCCGCATGCTGCGCTATTCCGGCAGGTTCGTCGATCGCCAAGCCTGCTGGCGCATTATGGAAATGCGCATGGCCGGGGCCTTGTACTTCTGCGCGCAGCACAGTTTCAAGGAGTGCGCCTTTAATAGTGCCGAGCAATTCTTGGAATAATCGGTGCCCTTCTTTTTGATATTCCACGAGTGGATCGCGCTGGCCGTATCCGCGCAGGCCAATACCGGTGCGTACGTAATCCATCGTATCGAGGTGGTCCATCCATAATGAATCAATAGAGCGAAGCGCAGCTGCTTGTTCTAATTGCTTCATGGTGTCTTCGCCAAGCGCTTCGTGTTTTTCTTGAATCTTTCCTGCTAAAATATTTCCTACTTCAATTGTTACGGCGTCGCGCGCAGAATCTGGCCCATTGGCATTTTCTTTTGCAATGATGTCAGAAAGTTTCGTATGCGTTTCCGCAGTCGGCGTATTTGTAAGCGCGTGGAGGGACTCCGCAATTTCTTTCACGTTCCAGTCTTCTACTTGAGCGCTGGCTGTGTGTACCCCGATGAGCGAGCTTGCCTGTTCCCGCGCTAATTCCAAAATGCGTTCGTGGATGGAGATTGCATCTTGATTCGGCTCTTTCCATGTTGAAGATTCGAGCAGAGATCGGCGCAATGTGTAGATTGCAATACGCTGCTTATTAAGTACGTTGTCGTACGATAATACTTGCTTACGCATATCGAAGTAGTAGCCTTCTACCCGCTCCTGCGCGCCTTCGAGTGCTCGGCTCACCAGTCCGTTTTCAATCGGTTCATCTTCCGGAACATTGAGGCGCTCCATCAAGCTTTTGATTTTCGATCCGCCGAATACGCGCATCACGTCGTCTTCCATGCTTACATAAAATTGCGTTTCTCCCGGATCCCCTTGTCGTCCTGATCGTCCGCGTAACTGGTTATCAATACGGCGCGCTTCATGCCGTTCTGTTCCAAGAACGGTGAGGCCTCCTAACTGCGCAACGCCATCTCCTAATTTAATATCCGTACCTCGCCCTGCCATGTTGGTGGAAATGGTGACGGCGCCCTTCTTGCCTGCCTGCGCAATAATCTCCGCTTCTCGTGCGTGGTGCTTGGCGTTGAGCACTTCATGGGGAACGCCTTTTTGTTTGAGCAATTCTGAAATGTATTCAGATTTTTCAATGGCAATCGTACCAACCAATACCGGCTGGCCCTTTGCGTGGCGGGCGGCAATATCTTCAACTAATTGGCGGAACTTCGCCTTCTCGTTCACGTATACGCGATCCGTTTTATCGATACGAGTAAGTTTTTGATTCGTGGGCACGACCACTACGTCGAGGTTGTACACCTGTTCGAACTCTTCTGCAGAAGTTACGGCTGTTCCTGTCATGCCGCCGATGTGTTTGTATAGTCTGAAAAAGTTTTGGAATGTAATAGATGCAAGCGTGCGGCTTTCTTGCTGTACCTCTACGCGCTCTTTTGCTTCAAGCGCCTGATGCAAGCCATCAGAATATCTGCGCCCATCCATAAGGCGACCGGTGAATTCATCGACGATGACAACTTTACCATCTTGAACGATATAGTCTTTATCTTTGTGATAGAGGGTTTGTGCGCGGAGTGCCTGCTCCAAATGGTGGACGAATCGGATACCTTTTTCGGCATAAATATTTTCTATGCCGAGATTTTTTTCAACGAATGTAACGCCCTCATCCGTAAGCGTTGCGGCTTTTCGCTTTTCATCTACGTTATAGTGCGCATCTTCTGAAAGAAGCGGAATGATTCTGGAGAATTGGTCGTACAGGTTTGTAGAATCTTGATCCGGTGCGGAAATAATAAGCGGTGTTCTCGCTTCGTCGATTAAGATGCTGTCCACTTCGTCTACAAGCGCATAATACAATTCCCGCTGAGCTAGTTGCTCTACGCTCTGGGCCATGTTGTCGCGCAGGTAATCAAATCCAAATTCATTGTTTGTTCCGTAGGTAATATCACAGGCATATGCCTCGCGTTTTTGCTGAGGAGATTGTCCGGCTTGAATGACGCCCAAGGTGAGTCCAAAGAATTCGTAGACAGGGCGCATCCACTCGGCATCGCGGGATGCGAGATATTCGTTGGCCGTCACTAGGTGTGCGCCTTTTCCTGCAAGCGCATTTAATGTGAGCGGCAGCGTTGCCACTAATGTTTTTCCTTCTCCCGTTTTCATTTCCGCAATACTGTCTTTGAGCAGCGCCAAGCCCCCGATTAACTGCACGTCGAAATGGCGCATGTTCAAAAGGCGCTTGGATGCTTCGCGAACGCCCGCAAAAATTTCTGGAATGTGCTTGTCAATTTCGCTTCTATCTTTTCCTTTGAATTTTGCAACGTATTCTTTTAAATCTGCATCAGAAAGCTTGGAAACAGTTGCTTCCAATGCATTGATTTGCGCGACCACGGGCCGATACGCTTCAGCGGCCTTTTCGTGGCGCGAGGCTCCTCGAAAAATATCAAACAATGCCATAGATGTTACGCGTGGTCTTTTCTCTTGTCGTGATCGGATGCAAGTTCGCTTTTAAGGGCGGCGCATACGGCATCGATTGCATTTTGCACCGTATCTTCTGATCGTTCTGCTCGATATACCTTTTTGCCGTGTTCGATCATGATAACGCATCGAATAACATCTCCGCTTGTGTGATGAGTATCGTGAGCGATGGTAACGTCTGTTACGAAAGGCGGCTCAATGTGTTTTTCGAGGCGATTTAAGCAATCTTCCAGTTTTTCCCTGTCTTGATTTGTAAGTTCAATATGTTCTGTTCGAAGTGAGTATTTCATGTATCAAGTATTCCTTACTTCAAGCAGATGTTCAACCTGCTTTGCAACACCTTCTCGGAATCTGTCAACTGAAAATTGGAGGGCTTGTTGCTGAAGGCGGCTGGTATTGAATGTCTTTTCTTTGCGGATAAACGTGCGCAGAGCCTCCGCCAGCGTCTCGGGGAGCTGCTCTTGGTATAAGATGCTATGGACGCCATTTCGCGCGATCTCATTGATTCCGCCAGCTCCATATGCAATAACGGGGGTCCCGCACGCCAAAGACTCCGCAGCAGTCATGCCGAAGTCTTCGACACCCGGCTGAATAAGCGCTCGAGCGTTTCTGTATAATTCCCTCAATTCTTCTTTGGAAACTGCTCCTGTAAAATGCGTGTGCTTGCCCGCCAGTTTTTCCAGTCGTTTTTTGTCTCTTCCGGTGCCCGCTATGATTAATTTCAAGCCCAGTTTCTCCGCAACCAAAATAGCGTGGTCAAACTTTTTATCTGGCGTTAATCTCCCTACGCACAGGAAATAATCTTTGGATGTATGTTTAGATGCAGGGAAGAAAAAGTTTGTATCTATGGGCGGATATACAACAACGCTGTCTTTTCTGTAATACGTTTTTATTTTATGTTTTGTGTATTGCGAGTTTGCGATATATGCATCCGGACGCTGGGCAAAGGTAAAGTCGAGCATGCGCAAAAAGTGAAACATGAATTTGATTAAAAAGCTGGCATACTTATTTCGCCTCGTAATAGTGTGGGATGCATCCCATAAGTATCTGGTCGGCGTGTGGCAATAGCACAAATGAGGAATGTTCGACCTTGTAATAATTCCTTTTGCGAATCCGCTTGCAGAACTAATGATGATGTCATAATCAGACAAATCAAATTGCTCAACGGCCTGTGGAAGGAATGGCAGTATTCTTCCGGGGTGTTGCCTGAACCATAGCGGCCACGTTTGGAGGGATGATGTATGAATGTCGTATTTTTTGCCGTCGACGGTCATTTTTGGAATATTCCCCGCATACAGGCTATAGATATCTGCATTTGGATACATGCGGACAAGTTCTTCTAGCACCATTTCCGCTCCGCCCCTGCGGACCAGTTCATCATGCACGAGTGCGACCCGCAGGTCGCCCTGAGCTTGTCGAATGGGCATACTTTTAGACATCAAAATATCGTATCGCAAATTGTTCGCGTGGGCAATAAAAGAAAAAGACACCGGCTTTTAGGCGGTGTCTAGGTTGGGTAGTTTTTCGAGAGGTACATTCAGAGGGGCTCAGCGCGCGATAAATGCCATCGGAGCTGGCTCAGGTCGTAGGTGCTATGGATTGCCCCAGTCAATGTGTAGGGTGGGCCATTCTCCACGATAAGAATTGGTACGTGTATCTGTACTGGGTCAGCAAGGGCCGTTCCGATTCTGACTAACGTTTGCGCGATAGTCTTGGGGCTGACAATGAAGATGCACGCATCCGCAGCTTGTCCGGGGCAGCCAAGTTCGTGTTTGAGATGCACAATGTCGCTTTTGAGTCTTTCCAAAAGCCGTGTGTCGTTGGTTCCTTGATCCATAACGAGTATTTTCACGATGCGTTCCTGGCAATAAGTGTACAAATTCAAAACCGTATGTATAGTGGTTTATTTCTTTGATTTTGTCAATAGCAGTTACTTACTTTACTGGCTTTATTCTCTGAGAAAATACGAGCGTATTGGAACCGTTTGAAATACCTTGTACTGACTTCCAGTTCTCTTTTAGATCGTTGGTGATTGGGTCGTATTCATTGAGGTATGAGAATTGTGTTTGGTTGTCTAAGAGGAAGTATTTTGCCGTTGCAAAGCTTGCAACCATATCCGTTGCGCGGGGCAAAAACGTTTGAATACGTTCCGGATTCGTCCTGGTGAATTCGTACGCATACCAGCGAGGATGAGAAATATTCAATACTGTTTGGTACCCGGCTAGGTACGGAATAAGAGATGCGCCTGTAAATATCGGCTCCCCCTTTGGAACGTTTTGCTTAATCCACGTTGCCGCTTCGTATGCAGCTTTTTGGTCGAATGTTCCGGTGTGTTCAAAAGAATATGTGATGTAGCTGGACACCGTCGCTGCCCATGCAAAGATTATTGCAAAGGCAATTAGTGCTATGTATTTGAGTACGCGAATTTTTACCTGCAAACTTCGTGCAATGAATGCCTCAAGCCCTACTCCTGCGATAAGCGTGAGTGGTGGAATAAATTCTGAAATATAATTTGCATGAAACTTGATCCACTTTGCGTAGAAGAACATCATGCTGCCGACCCATATAGGGCCGATGAGTCCGCGCACCCATTCTTCGCTCGTCCGCTTTGCGTTCGAGCTACGAACGGCAAGCCCAGGTAATAAGATCGCGACAAGTAACGTAATTCCAAATAACCACCACAGTGTCGGAATGCCGTATTTCATGAACTTTGCGCCCTCGTATTGTGAGAAGAAATCCCATGCCCACCAGAAAATACCTAGAGGAATAATCCATGTAAGTCTTGAAAATAGGATTGCTTTTGATTTTTTAAAAAGTGACGCAGCCGCATCTTGTAAATAAAATCCAACGCCAAGCATGGACAGTAAAATAACTGGAAGCGACTCTCGGAAGAACGGCGTCATGCCTTTTAAGTCGTATTCTCTTATCTGTTCTATTTGGTCGGGGTCGATGCTCGAGATGCCGTCTTCTGCAGAATTAATTCCGAGCGCTTCTGTAATGCCAACTCCGCCATACACCGTGTATGCATACAGCATGAAGAGCGCCAGCACGCCCACAAATCCGATACCGACATAGAGCGTATTTCTCATTCGCGCACTCCAATTTTTAGACAATGCGATTAAAAGCAAGATTACAGTCAGCCCAAGTGCCAGCATGCTTTTGCGCGAGGCCACGGCAAGGCCGATGACTGCGCCCGCAATAATGAGCCACTTTGGCGATGCCATTTTTTCTTTGAGAGCATATGCAAGGAGTGCAATTCCCGACATGCCGAAGAATATGGCAACGCTTTGCGTGTGTACGTAAATCGTTGATACTACTGCTGTTCCCATGCACGCCCACAGTGCTGCAGAAATCAGAGCTGCGCGAGTCGTCCAAATACTGCGGACTAATAAGAACACCGGATAGACTAATGCGGAACCTGCAATAATGGATGAAAGCCTGCCAGCAAATGCTGTGTGCCCGAGAATTGCTTCCCATACTGCAATCCACGCAATAACAAGCGGAGCCTTTACGTATCCATCGCCTCCTGCAAAGTGGCCGTGCAATAATGACCATGCATCGTATAAGTAGTTTCCCTCATCGTCTGTAAATGGCAATTCTAATGCGTAAAAAATTCTGATAATCGCTGCAATAATCGCAAGCCCGAGCAATATTATCCATGGTTTTGGTTGTTTTTTAAATCTGAACAGTGCAAAACAAAGTGCGAGCACGATAACGCTTGGCAGAAACGCCCCGGTCCATAGTGCGTATTCGTGCCGATTGTCGTTCCAGGTATTAATGAACGTATGGATTGCGTTGCTGATGCTATGGTAGATAAATGTTCCAGCAGGAACGGAATACAGTGTTTGAAACGCGACGTCGACAGCTTGTTTTCCTGATCGCTGAATAATATTGTCTGTAACAGGCGCATTGTCTGCAGTATGGATAATATATCCGGTGCCGTATAAATACGTATCTTTATTATTCAAATCAATTGCAATTGCGTTGCCTTTAACGCTTTCCGGAGAATCAACTACAAAAAAGTACGTTTTGCTTTTTGAGTCGACAATCGGTTTGAATGCAAAATTATAAAACTGATTATCTCCAAATTTGCTGGCTGGAACAGATACGGTACGAATGTCGTTGCCTGCGGAAACGGAATCGCGAAGATGCAATATAACAGGATGCGTATTATCCCGCCCGGAATACGTTGCAATTATTACTCCAATTCCGGATAGATTATTTTTTTGCGCGACGATTGTTTGCCCAATTGCATTTGTGCCGGTTAATTCTCCGGAATTAAGCGCATGATCCTCCTGTCGTTCCCCAATTTCAGGCACATGGATAAGAACAAGTGCTATGCCGATAACGCACGCAACTACAAAAGAGGTTGTTTTAAGCGATAATTTCATAAAATTA
>CAYVFG010000005.1:0-48894 GCA_964450915.1 uncultured Candidatus Saccharibacteria bacterium
GATGCAAAAGTACTTGTATATACGGTGAAGTAATATGCAAAATGTCACAAGGCGAATATACTTATAAGGTGATTCTTCATCTTCGGAATATTTGGCTTTGGATAGCGGGGGTTGGTATTGCGATAACGGGCATTGTATTGTTTTTATTCTATGCGCCGTATTTAGGAGCTGTTTCGTATTTGCACCAGGGGTTTTATATTGCATCGCCGGATGTTCTGGTGGCAGGAGTCGTTAACACCATTACCTGGTCGGTAAGCGATACGAATGCGGCAAAGTATCCCACGGAAAAAGTGGATATTTGCCGCGGAGCTCTGCCTGATCAGGGCTGTGTTGCAATTGCAGATGCTGTAAAAAATAACCGCAGCGCCCAAGTAAAAGTTCCAAGCACGATTCCTCGAGGGGTAGCATATTTGCGTATGACGGCGCGTGACGCTGCAGGGCAACTAGCTTTAGGCGCTTCTTCTGCAAAAATGGTTACCGTCGTATCGTCCACTACTGTTGGGGCAGGCGATACGGTACAGGCGCTTTGGAAAAGGGATGCACAGTATTCCACAGTAAAGTTAGAGTTTTGTTTCGCATCTAGTCCGACTGCAAAATGCGTCACCCTTGCTTCTAAGATCGCAAATTCAGGAAGCGCAAAAATTACAGTGCCGAAAGGTATTGCCAGATCTGCTGGATACATTGTGGCGCGCAATCGCACGCTTGGCGGACTCCTCGTCTCTGGAAGTTCTCAATATGGTTCAGTAAAAATTCTGCAAACGGCAAAACCGGTCGCTGTTGCTCCAAGCTCTAGCGAAGGAGGCTCTGGCGGTGGAGGAGGTTCTAATGATGGCGGCGGATCGAATGACCCAGGGCCCGCAGACACTCCAACGCCTACCGACGCGCCCAATCCTACTGAAACGCCAAGTCCCGACCCTAGTCAGTCGGGTGGACCCACCCCTAGTCCAACGCCATATATCAGCTCTATTGCTTGCAATGGTACGAATGTAAAGGATTACGGGGCATTGGGCGACGGAAAGGCTGATGATACCGCAGCTATCAAGCGGGCGATAAATACTCCGGGCACGACGCTTTGTTTTCCGGCAGGAATATATCGCATATCTTCAGAGCTTAATGTGAGTTCTCATACAACCGTCATTAGCGATGCTGGCGCAATTATTGAGCAAACATGCTCCACCTGTATTAGTTTTACATTTTCAGGCCCATACGAAGTATTCATACGCGGGATGAAATTCTTGGGCGGAAGGAATCAGATTGCGTTTACGAATGACGGCAGCAAGAATTCTTCATTGCAGATTATCGATTCCGAATTTCAGGCATCGACTGGCTACGCAGTTGCCGGTACGGCAAATAAGGTGTTGCCTGGTGTTATGAGAATAGAGCGTTCGAAATTTGTGTATGATAGAAAAGTGCTGCGCAATTCCTTTGCGTCTGCAACGGTGCGGGATACGTGGGTGACGGTTGGGAAGAAGAATTTTGATACAGATTCTGCAGCATTCTGGAATATGTCGGGGGCATCGCTTGTATTTGATAACATGATGGGGACGCCTTCTATGGGAGAGGCTAGCGAGAGATTAGGCGCTGTTCGTTGGGTAGATAATTATGGGAAATTCCAAGCATCTCAGAGCAGGTTCGGCGGAGAAGATGCTGGAATGCCTCCTGTATACCAATACGCAGGAGGAGCTACTGCTGTAGCAATTCAAGATTCTCAAGTATCTTCCGGCCCAGGGCTGCAAAGGGATTCTGCTATGATCGTGGCAAAGAGCGCAGTGCCAGATAGCGTTACTGTTTCAGGAAATAACTTACTGATTGGGGTGCCGTATATTCTTTCTCAGGGATTAAATATTGTGGACTATATTGCAAGTCATGCTGGGCTCCACCTATCGTTTGATGCGAATATGGCATATCCAAGCTCGCCGGATATTCCGTCTGAGTTAGAAAATTTTACTGTAAGGAAGAAATAAATTATGAAACCTACTCAGCTCACAATCTATATAGTACTCGCGATCGCCCTGGTAATCGGTGCTGGACTGTTATTTACTCCATTCAAACACTACCTCGGGCTTACTACGTTTGTTGTCAAAGATAAAAGCAGCCCATGCCAGAACGCCATTAATGTGAAAAATTACGGTGCAAAGGGGGACGGGCTTGCAGATGATACGAAGGCCATTGCCGATGCATCTGCGGCAAGCAAGACGTCCGTACGAGCATCTGGGGCTGTTAATGCGTATATTGGTTCGTCTGAACCTATTTGTTTTCCGGCAGGGAATTATAAAATTTCAAACGAGCTGGCATTGAAGGCGTACGCAAATATATACGGCGAGGGGGATGTGAAAATTACCCAGTCATGCTCATCGTGCAATATATTTGCTTTTCGTGGCGGGTACACGATTACGCTCCGCAATATACACTTTATCGGCGGAAAGAATCAGGTATTTATTGAAAATAACAATACCGACAGTACTACTATAGAACTTGAAAAGAGCCAGTTTGAATCGTCAACCGACTACGCAATCTATACCAATGGAACATCAGATGGGCACATGTCGGCAATTATCACTATCGTTGGATCACAGTTTATTAATTCCAAAAAGGTCATGAGGAACGTAGCTGATCATGTAATTTTCCGAGATAGTTCCATTAGTCTTAGTAAAAATAATTTTGAGGCAAATTCTGGCGCGATTTGGAATCGTCAATCCAGCTCAATATTTTTCAACAATGTTACTGCAACTGCGACTCTCGGAGGGGTTGCTCAAGCAAGGTGGATAGATAATAATGGAAACTTTTTCGTAGACAAGAGCACGTTCGCAGGAGAAAATGATGGGATTCCAATTGTGTATCAATTCGGTGCGCCCATAACGGCATATCCATTTATGGGGAAGTCTGTTGTTATTCGAAATTCTAAAATTTCCGCAGGCTCAGATGCGGTTGTCGTATTGAAAGAAGCAGTGCCGCAATTGGTGCTCATGCAGGGGAACTCATATTCCGCAACGCATCATATATTTTCAGATGCAGCGAATGTTGCAGGGTATATAGATGCCGTAAATGAAGTGATGCCACTATCGTTAAAGACCCAAGCGTTTAATATTCAAGTTGAAGATGAGTCGCAAGCAAATGTGCCTGCAGCCCTGCAAAGTTTTGTGAGAAAATAAAAAACCTAGTGATTGTTCTGTAATTAACGCCTCGCAACGGAAATTAATTACAGGTGCCATATCACTAGGCTGTATGCTCTCCCGGCCTCTTGCGACTTTCGGACGAGCCCGTAGGTGATGGAGAGCCGATCACCAGCCAGTGGGGGGGATTTAATCCTGGCTGTGTGGGCCTATGCATTTTCTGAGAAATGCACCTGTATACGTCTGCTTCGCAAGAGTGCCGGGATAAGTTTCAAGGAACAAATCTAATACCTCTTATTTTATGCTCCGTACGGGAAAGTACAACCGGCGGTTGATAAAAAGCGATAATCGATGTATATAGGAGGAGGAATTAGAACGGCACATTTACTACTTGAAGGGCATAATCATGTACGAACGTTTCACTGACCGTGCGAGAAAAGCGATGAGGCTTGCTGAAGAAGAGGCTCGTCGGCTGCGGTATGACGCTGTTTGCCCCGAGCATGTTCTGTTGGGGCTTATTAAAGAGCGACACGGGCATGCTGGCAATGTGTTGCGCAATCTGGGGGTTACGTTGGAAGATCTCCAGGCCGATGTTGAAAGAGTGCTGCCTGCTTGCGATGAGGACGAGGTGGTGGGGGTGATCCCTTTAACACCAGTCGTAGAGCAACTTATTGCATATGCGTGGGAAGAAGCAGGGCTTCTTGCTCATGCTTACATAGGGACTGAGCATCTTCTGCTTGGGCTGACTCGTGGAAATCATGGCGCCTTGCTTGCCTTGCGAGCGCGTGATTTGTCGGAAGAAAAGATTCGCGCACAGGTGAGGATTGCTCTGGGGTGCGATGAGGCTCCGGGTTCTTCCGAATGATATTGATGATGTATCCGCTCGAACGATGTTTCGAGCGGTTTTTATTTGTCCGGGGAATAGGAGTTGAACCTATCTTGAGGGATTTACAGTCCCTTGCATAGCCGATCTGCCATCCCCGGTGGAGCCAGCTGTCGGAATCGAACCGACGATCTTCTGTTTACAAAACAGTTGCTCTACCACTGAGCTAAGCTGGCATATATACAAAACTGGCATCTGCCAGCGTTTCGTATACTATGAATATATGACAGAAAAAGCAGAAATAATCAAACGATTACAGGAGAATTTGGCAGAAATCATTACGCCGGAGGAATTTGAGGGGCTTATTGCTCGAATCGATTCAGGGGAAAAAATCACCCACTATATCGGTTTTGAGATTTCTGGATACGTCCATATCGGTCAGGGGATTATGTCTGCACTGGTGATAAAAGACCTCCAAGCGCTTGGTGTGCATTGCACCATTTGGTTGGCAGATTGGCATACGGCAATTAACCATAAACTAGATGGCTCAAAAGAGACTGCTGCGAAAATCGGTACGGGATATTTCACCGAAGCAATCAAAGCGTGTTTGCTGGCAGTGGGTGCTGATGTGGAAAAAGTAGAATTTCGATTGGCTAGTCAGTGGTATGCAAACGACGCAATGGGATACTGGAACACGGCGATGAGCGTGGCGCAGAACACCACGTTAGCGCGTATTCAGCGAAGTATTAGCATTATGGGGAAAGAAGCGGGCGAAGATGTGGAGATGGCAACGCTGTTTTACCCGGTGATGCAGGTAGCAGATATTTTTTATCAAGACATTGCAATTGCGCATTCCAGCATGGATCAGCGCAAGGCGCACGTGGTGATGCGAGATACGGCAAGTAAGGTGATGCCAAATAAACCAAAACCCATCGCAATCCACCATGCACTCATCGACAGCCTGACTGGTGACAACAAGATGAGCAAATCAAAACCTGATTCCGCAGTGTTTGTTCATGACGATGCTGAAAGTATTTCTGTAAAAATTAAAAAAGCATTCTGCGAAGAAAAAAATATCGAAAAGAATCCGATTCTGAATTGGGCGAAGAATATTCTATTCTGGAATCGCACAACGCCATTTACGATTGAGCGAGAAGAAAAATTCGGTGGTGATATTTCGTTTAATTCGTACGAAGAATTAGAAGCAGTATTCGCAAACGGCAACGTGCATCCGATGGATTTGAAAGCTGCCGTTGCCAAAGAAATTATTGCTCTTCTTCAACCTGCACGAGATCATTTTGAGAAACCGGAAATTGCCGCAATGAAAAAAGAATTGGATGATGTTATCGCCAAGCGATAGTTATGAATGATCATATCCGATGCTTGAAGAAGGCGTGTGACTCATTGGGAATTAGGTATGAATCCGTAGGGGAAAGCGGAGTATTTTTAGCGGTGTTTATCGCAGAACAGCCACAGTACTTTATAGCAAATGAAGTGCCATTCAATAACAATATTATTTCCCGCATAGTTGTAGACAAGGGATATACGAACGACTTGTTAGCCGATGTTATCCGAATGCCTAAAACTATTACTTTTCTAGATCCGAATTGCGAAGAGATGTTTCAGCCGTATGTAGAATATAAAACCCCAGAAGCGATTGCGGAACATATTATAGAATCCTTTGGGTTTCCAGTGATTGTGAAAAAAAACAGCGGCTCACAAGGCATTCATGTGTTCCGATGCATAACCAAGGAAGAGGTGTTATCGGCGATTGATAAGATCTTTGATAAAAGCTTAGTGGAATATGATCATATTCTCCTTGCGCAAGAAAACATCGATATCCAGAGAGAATTTCGAGTTACTGTATTCCAGGGAAAAGTTGTGCTCATCTATGAAAAGGATTTTTCCAATGCTACATTTGTTGGAAATTTAAGTCCGTTGCATTGGGAAGGCGCGGTTGCAAATATTATTGATGATCAACTGGTACAAGATAGAATTGCTGAATTTATTCATCCAATATTTAAAAAATTAGATCTAGTATATGGAGGATTGGATATTGCTCTTGATACGAATGATGAACTTTGCCTTTTTGAGATAAATTCAAAGCCCGCATACAACTACTTGATAGAAAGTAGTGGAGAAGAACCTCTTATTGGGCTGTATAAAAAAATGCTCATGTATTTACAGAGCAACTAGTATGTTGTCGGAAAAAGATAGGGCGCAGGCACAACTTGAACAGCTCCCCGTAAAAATCGGGCAGAAATATACGCACTATAAAGGAGGGGAATATGAAGTGATTGCACTGGCGCTCAAGGAAGATACGCTAGAGCCGTTGGTGATTTATAAAAGTCCACAGCATGGCAATACGGTGTGGGCGCGGGCATGGGATGATTGGAATGCCGACGTTGAGTGGGAGGGGAAAACGCTGAAACGGTTTGTATTGCTATAAATCTTCCATACACGAATCTCGACATATCCAATTGAAAGCGGTACTGTAAACGGTCCGCGCGCAATTTCGTGACGCGGTGTTCATTTGATTTCTAGGAAGAAGGGCTCGACATGTTTCAGTCTTATGAAGACGTTCCGTCGTTGCAGAACAGGATTTGCGATGGTAACTTTCTGGTGCCTGATTATAAGGGGCACTGTATTACGAGGATTCCGGAGCTTGTTTCTATTCTCTTCGGCTTGGAGAGCAGAAGTCATCAGGACTTGTTCATGAGGGACGATGTGATCTTTAAGCTGAACAACGACCCACAGAACATCGTGCTGTTGACTATCGATGCCATCGGATACGATGCATGGAATCGATATCGCAGAGATGTGGGGTTTATGAGGCGCGTTGTTGAGCGCGGCAATGTGATACCTCTTACGTCGGTATTTCCTTCGGAGACCGCGGCGGCGCTCACAACGATTAATACAGGGCTCACCCCTCGAGAGCATGGATTATTGAGCATGCTGATGTATTCAGACGAACTTGATCGGCCGATTCACACGCTTCGATTCTGTCCCAGTGAAGGGCATGGGGCTGCTCAGCCTGACTATTTTGCGAACCAGAGCGTTGATCCGAGCATGCTTTTTTCTAGGCGATCGGTATGGGATGATTGGAAGAGCAAGGGTATCGATACCTATCGAATTGTGCCTACTGGATTTGTGAACAGTGCATATACGTGTTTGACACAGCCTAGCAGTTCGCCGGTCTCGTACGATTCATACGCAGAGCTTGCGGCGAATTTGGCGGGCGTGGTGAATGGTTCGACGAAACGAACGTTCGTGCATGCATATGTTCCCAATTTGGATATGTGCGCACATAAGTATGGCCCATATAGCGATCAGTGGGATATTGAGCTGAGCATGCTCATGCTCGCGCTGGAGCGGTGTGTTGAGATGATTGATCGAGAGCGGGCAAAGAGCACGGTGTTTTTGGTTGCGGGAGATCACGGACACGTTAAGCTTGACCCCTTGGGGTGCGCGATGATTAACGACTTCGTGAATATTGACGAAGTATGTGCAACAACGCAAACCGGGAGCGTGATTTATCCTTGGGGGAGCCCTCGTTGCATGTTTCTGAGAATCCGTAACGAATGTTTTGAGAGCGTTTTTAGGGCTCTGAGTGCGGGGTTGCAAGGCGTTGCGATGGTAGAATTTTCTCGTCAAAGTTCTTACCTGCTTGGGCCATGGGGCGATCATCCGAAGCTGGAGAATCGTTTCGGTGATATCTTTATTGTTCCTTTTCATGACCGGACGGTCTGGTACAAGAGGAAGGATAAAACGTTTACTCAGAAGCTTGGCGGACACGGAGGCTTAACCCCAGGAGAGATGCTAACCGTGCTCGGATTCGCAAACATGTCCGATTTGAAGGCGTGAACCGAGAAAGTGGCAAGTGGCTGTGTGGATTTTCTGCGCAGCCCTTTTTTATTTTTACTAGAAGTGAGCCAGCAGTGGGAATCGGACCCACGGTCTCGTCATTACCAATGACGTGCTTTACCACTAAGCTATGCTGGCGATGGATGAAGTGTATGGTAGGCTGATTGTATGTTCAAGTTTCTTGTGCGTCTGGTTATTGCGCTTGTGATTATTGGGGGGATTATTGGCGGTATTCTATACGGTATTCATAGTCTAAAGGGGAAAAATTCGGCGAAAACTCCCGAGGTGCTAGGGGTAGCCCAGTCGGTCCCGGCCCTGCAAGCATTGCTTGTGCAAAGCGATGAAAAGAGCGGGCAAAAACGAGTGCTTTCGTGTACGGAAAAAGGATGCTCCGTGATTTCTGCACCGTCGTCATCTGATGAAAACGCATTATCTGACGGGAGCTCATGGTACAGATATTCCGACAGCAAGGATACGGGTGGAAATACAATTACGACCCTGGAAAAGGTGAGCAAGGACGGAACTGCAGAAAAAATATCGGAACAAAATGCGCTGGTGAAGCCGCGCGGGCTTACGATGAGCCAGGATGGTGCGAAGGTGGCGTATTTCCTAGACAATGTTCACGATACCCAAGGGCTTACGGAACTATGGGTGTATGACAATGCTCAGGGTGGGGCAAAGGTGGTTGCGGAAAATCTTATGCAAAAACAAATCGCATCTCGCGTGCGCTGGAATGCATCTTCGCGCATTGCATGGTTTTTGCAAGATGGAACAACGCGCCAATTTATCGCAGTGCCGGTGCAAGATAAAGCAGCTCCGTCTGCGCGATTTGCAAACGTGGATTGGAATACGTATTCCCAAAATGCGGATACGGGAGTGATGGATGTAAACGATAAGGCAAGCCTTGTTGCATTTACAGAACCAACATTTTTCGGATTTTCTCAGCTCACCATTGCGCAAGATGGCGGAGGAACAACGAAGCATTCCATAAAAGGAAATGTAGTGTTTGTTCGATGGATGGAAAACGACGCCCTGCTATATGCGGTGCAGGATGGGCAAAATCTTGCGTTCTGGATTGCCAATAGCGCAGGCGAGCGCCCCGTTGCGCGCATGCTCGGGCAGTTTCGGTCGGCACATTCCTCCGGGTCTTCAGACTTGGCTGCGTTTGTAGCAGATCCGCATCCGGGAGAAAGCCATGTATATGTGCTTCAAATTTCTACCGGCTTTGTGAGAGATGAAACAATTATCCCGAATTTTTCAGGGAATACGTATGTGGTGCAGGCAAATGAAGCGCAGGCGGAGCAAGATAAGGCAATTGCGGGAATTTCCGGGCAATTACGCGATGAGGAGCTTCTCGCTTTTGTAAATGACCATCTTAAAGAGGTGACGGGAGACTCCCAGGCAAAGGCAGAGCGGATGCTGACTACGGATAGCAAGAATACCGTTTATATAGACTACACAAGCGGAAATACAACAGAGAGGCGGGTGTTGGTAGTTATTCAAGACGCTGTTCACCCCCAATGGACCGTTCTTGCTCGGTATACCCCGATAGCAGGGCAATGGAAACGGGATCAGGAGGCACATAATGCGGACCCGACGCCCAAGAAGCTCTATGAATACGAAACATCCGTGTCGGAGTGGATTTTGAAGGAAACTTACTAGCAACTCTTGCAAAAAATAGGCTTTCTGGTATCATATCGACTATGTCACAAGATTTCTTAATCCGCCTCCAATGCGTCGACTGCAGGTCGTTTAATTACCATACCCGCCGAAATTTGAAACGGCAGGATTCTATTAAATTGGAACGCCTCAAGCACTGCAAAAAGTGCCGAAAGCACACTGTTCATAAAGAGAAAGGAAAGAAGTAAAAATATCCCGCCTCAGCGGGATATTTTTGACTTTAGGACCATTCAGACCTACGGTTTTATAAGTGCACTTTCGCACCTTCCAATTCACGAGTCGTTTGAGAAAGGGATTTTGCCATGGCATCAGTTATTACTGGAAAGGCGCTTACGGAACCCCAGTACAGAGCGTTATTGTCCCCGGCACTGAAAATTCCGAATCCAACGGATTTATTTGATTTTCAAGCAGGTCTTTATGCGAGTTTTGGTATTGTAGTAACAAGCCAAGAAATTGGATCGTTGAGGAATCAGTTGCCGAATGAGTCGGATTTTTTTCTCCTGGTGCCCTCGGTTCCGCGGACTGCAGACCTTCCGCGGATACTTCGGGAATGTTCAAAGCTTGTGAAGGATGTTCAGGGTTCCGCGGATCCGAATTTGAAACTGATCGAATCATTGGTTTCGGATGAATCAATTCCAAAGGGTGCTCATTTGATATTTGGAATTCAAGACGGAAACGGCGCCATGCAGAAAAATGCCAATTCTCGAATGAGTCATTTCAAAAGTACGGTGAGAAGGCCATATACGTTTTGGCATATGGTTGTGCATGCTTTGGTGTATCCTTCAATATTGAATGAGTTTCAGGTGATGGCAATCGGGTCGATAGGGCCTGAAACATCGTACGGAAACAAAACGTCGCCTGTCTTGTGTGTGGCAAATGGCGGTCTGCAGGTCACTATGAGGCCATGGGATGATGTTGTTAGCGATTGTGTTATGCCGTCATTTGCAAAATTGGTTCCAGCACAAGCGACGGCGTGAGATTATTTGGTTGGAAGTTGGTGTGTCGCGAGTTTTCTCATTACACACCTTTTTTATTTTCATACAAAAACCACTGTATCAACGTAATGCCCCACATAATAATACCGATGCAAAACGAGGCGAGCGGGAGCCATGCTTTGGTAAGCGTGAAAAATCCTATGGATGATGCATAAAACCCGAGCGCGATAAGTATCGCCATAAGTGGCTGACCGGACCGTTTTTCTGTGTAATTTTTCTTAATTTGTGCCGGAATTCCAATTAACACGAGCGCGAGCGAAAACGCGCTGACGAGAATGCTCAAGATGAATTGGAGATTCATAATAGCATTATACTGCTATTCAAAGTAGCCAACTAATGTTGGATCTTTCAAATAGTTAAACCCGTATTGTATGCGGATATCGTGCCCATCAGATAGGGCGGGGAGTTTTTGGGCAGAAAACCAGCCAACTTCTATACTTTCTTCTGATGTTTGGAGGCTTCCGCCAATGATTTCTGCTCGAAATAAAATGTGAGTAAATTCATTTTCTTTCCAAGGATAATGCACATATTCATATCTGCTAGAACTAAAGACGCCGAGTAATGTTGTAATGTTTACTTCGTATCCCGTTTCCTCTAGACATTCTCGTATAGCACCTTCAGCAGGGGTTTCGCCTAAGTCTTGAGAACCGCCTGGCAACGCCCATAGATTATTGTCTGAGCGTCGAATAAGAAGGATTTGATTACTTTCATTAACGACAAAAACATCGCATCCGACAAAGGGTGTAATTGGTTTAGGCATAATGTGATTGTATGCTTAATTTATGAATTAGAAAGAGAATGTTTTAGCATTCTGTGAATTCTTTCCCAGCCTCTTGTTGTTTTAAAATATTTTTCACTAGCAATGGCGTCTTGTTTATTTTTGAAAACAGAATAGAACATTAGCTCATAGGGAATATTTGGTTTTGTTGCAACGCTTTTCCCATCATTATGCTCCTTGATTCTGCGACGCAAATTAGAAGTTGAGCCAAGGTAGAGTTTATTATTTTTCAGACTTCGTAGAATGTAAAAATAATGCATCTGATGACCGATTTTGCATAATGGCGTACCCGGAATTAGTGTGGGCACGCCACAAGCGTGTAAACCGCTTGTGGCAGGGGTGGAAGGAATCGAACCCTCGTTGGTCGCTTTGGAGGCGAATGTCTTACCACTAGACGACACCCCTATGGATGTTCATTGTACTGATATCCTGCCTGCTGTATAGTCTTGTGCCTTATACTCGCGGATTTAGTTGCGTAATGCTAATAAGATCAGCATGTACTAAAATGCGGTGGCTAATAGACCAGATGGGCCAACACGCCATAATAGACATGGTTGGGTAGAGGTGGTCAGACGGCACCGTATAACCCTTTGTTGGGACGATCGTTTCTGATTTATATACTTTGTACGTATAGCGAGTCCCTTTCCAGTCAATAAGCATTGTGTCTCCATTTTTAATCTCATTGATGCGAGTAAAGGCGAATCGGTATTTGCCTTGCCATGGATACCCGGAGCTGTGGGCAGCAACGAACACGTTCCCTAGTGCGCCAGGTGTTACGCCATTTGGATACAGAGATGCTCCATTTTGCAATGACGCAATAACATCGGCATCGGATAATGACTTGCTTTCAACTAACGGCACGTTTACATCGATCGATGGAATACGAATAAAGTTTTGCCCTGCTTCAGCAGGATTAAAAGGTGGATTAAGGGGGAGTTTTGGGTATGGATGAAGAACCAAATTAGGCGTAGAGGTCGGAGTCGGCGCGGGCGCAGAGGTCGTTTCTTGCGCTTGGGGTGTTTGCTGAGTTGGTTGCTGTTGAGGAATAACGAGATTACCGAACGCGGGAACGTACGAGATAAGAAGAAGAATAAGGCCATAGAAAAAAGACAACGCAAACACGAACGTAGCAATAAATGTCAGAACGGGATGTTTCATAATATATCGCATTATAGCATAAATATGTAAAAAAAGCAAAAACCGCCTTGTTGGGCGGTTTTTGTATTGTAGGACCAAAAAGACTTATATGTCTTGTGGTTTTACAGTTGTTCGCTTGTTTCCTTTGGATCGCATAACAGCATCGTCTAGTACCATCATGATTTTCTTATTGATAGCCTCAGGAAGGTCACCGGACATCTTTGCGTCCTTTTCTTTTAGATATGCTCGCACTTTGCTTGCAACAACGAGTAATTCGCTCATAGATACCCACCTCCTTTACCGAAATGCATAAGATGTAATCTTTTCCACATCCATCAAAGTCTACCATTTATGCAAGAAACAGGGCAAATGCGAGCAAAATGACCAATGATGCATGGCCAATCATGATTGGGTGTTGGATCTCGATACGAACAAAAATCGCAATAAGCAGCAATGCGGCAATCGCGATAAACATAGTGCCGATAAATTCGCGGCTGATGCGGGAAATAGTTGCGCCAAATACTGTGGCCGCTTGCGATGCTGGATGAATGGTGAAGATCGGTATTGCAGATATGACGTCGGAATTTGTTGCCACAGCGGAACGCGCGGAGAATAGCTGCCACGATCCGTCTGACGGAATTGCAAATTCTTCTGCATCAAACGAAGGCGATAAGATAATACCGGAGACTGGAGGAATGGTTGATTGGTCTATAGTAGGTTCAACGGACGGCACTGGGCTGGGGCTAGGCGATGGTGTCGGTGTAGGTGTTGTTGTAGGAGTAAGTTTCGGCGGAAGCGTTTTTGCTTGCAGAAGCGCCGAAGGCGGAGGAGTTGGTTCTAGGGTTGGTGCAGGCGTAGGTGCTGCTGCAAGAGGCTTTCCGAACATGTGCACTACGATAATAGATGTGGATCCGTTAAAGCTGCCAGACTCTACTGCCACACCTGTTTGGGTATAATCTGGGCGGAGCATATTTTCTTTATGTTTTGGGCTGGCAAGCCATCCGGCAACCACGTCTTCTGCCTGCGTAAAATCCATAGCCAGATTTTCCCCGGCTATTTCGTATGAGTATCCAGATTGCTCCATCCAGTGCCATGGAGAAACTCCCGTCGGCGAGAAATGCGCAAAGTACTGATATTTAAACATGTCTTGCGCCTTCAGTTCGGCTGCATGCGTAAGCGCGCTGTTCGTTGCAAGGTCTTTGAGCCCTACTTTTTCTCGCTCCGCATTCGTAAGCTGGATAATTCTGTTCGTTGTGATAGTAGAGAGCGTCGCTTCGCTTGGAGTAAGTGCAATAATGGAAATGGCAGCAATCTTTGCAGTAATTATCAAGAGAGATATGGCCGTAAGCGATTTATGGCGCAACGCAAGAGGATGGTGATTATTATCCGGATGCGGAATAAAACATACCTTAGCGTGGTGAAGGCCACGCGCCAAAGTGGCATTGCTCATATGAGGTAGTGTATCGTATAAATAATCCTATGAATATCGTTATTGTGGCCGGAGGCGGGGGAACAAGATTGTGGCCCCTCTCTAAGAAAGCGTTACCGAAGCAATTCCTGGATTTGGGAACGGGGAAAACGCTCATCGAACATACGTTTGATAGAGCGCTTCAGTTAACAGATGCGAGCAATATTTATGTTGCTACTACGCAGGAGCATGTAGCGAAAACAAAAGAAGTGTTGCCGAATCTTGATCCAAGCCACATTTTTACAGAACCAGAACGGCGCGAAACAGGCCCGGCGCTTGCGGCAACTGCAATGCAATTAGTTCAGCAAGGCAAGGGTGATGAGCCCGTCTTGTTCTTATGGGCTGATCATGTATTTACGGATGAGGAGGCTTTAGTGAGAGATTTGAATATTATGGGCGAGCTTATTGCAAAAGATCCAAACCGAATCGTTATTATGGGTCATGTGCCGGTAAGTCCGGAAACGGGATACGGGTATATGAAGATGGGTGAAAAAATAGAAGGGTATGATCATGTGCATAAAATAGATGAATTCAAAGAAAAGCCAGATTTGGAAACGGCGAAAAGCTACGTTGCGGCTCAAACCTATTTCTGGAACATGGGATACATCTGCGTGACGCCGAATTTCTTCTTGCAAGAACTTGCCGTGCATACGCCAGAGCTTGTGACGGGAGTTAGGAAATTTGCAGAAGCGTTAGCGCAGCACGATGAGCAACAAGCAAGGTATGCGTATCATGAGCTTCCAAAAATTGCGATTGACTATGCGCTCAATGAAAAAACAAAGCATATTATTGCAGTAACAGGAGATTACGGATGGAGCGATGTGGGCAGCTGGGCGGTAGTGAAGGAGTTATTTGGCGTTGATGGCGACCATGTGCCAAGGGGGCATCATGTGCATGTGGATAGCGACAATAATTATATTTATAACGCTACTCACAAAGCCGTATCGCTTATCGGCATCCATAATACGGTAGTGGTTGTGACGGATAATGCGATCTTGATTTCGGATACTGCCAGTTCTCAGAAAGTAAAAGACGTAGTGAAGAAAATCGAAGAGAACGGTAAAGACGAATACTTATGATCGCTATTACGAATCCAAAAAAGTTTACTGCACTAGCAGTCGTTACTCTTGTTATTATCGGCGCAATTGTTTTCAGGTATGTCTGGGGCGCAGGAGTGATGCTGAAAACGGGCGATATAGAAATTCGACAAGGAGAACCTGCCTCTCAAATATGGCGCGAGCTGGTGAATGACGGATACTCCGATCGCACTATTCCGTGGAAGTGGTATGGCCGTTCCGGAAGTGCGCAGAAGATTCAGGCTGGCATTTATCATGTAGAAAAAGGAGAAAAAATAAAACAGGTTATTACCAGGTTTATCACCGGCGACGTATCCGATAGCGAAGTATCTATTACGTTCCCGGAAGGGTTTACGCTGCAGCAGATTGCTGAGCGATTAGAGCAAAAAGGAATTGGTACTGCAAAAGGGTTTGAAGCGGAAGCGATTGTGAAAAATTATTCAGAAAAATTTTCGTTCTTGCAGCCGCTTTCGCCAAGCAGGTCTCTTGAAGGCTACTTGTTCCCGGACACATACAGAATTGCAAAAGATGATAGTGCGCATGATGTGATTATGAAAATGCTAGGGAATTTTGATAGAAAAATTCCGCAGGATATGCGCGATAGCGCAAAGGCCCAGGGGCGCACACTCGATCAAGTGGTTATAATAGCTAGTATTATAGAAAAAGAAGTATTTCATGCAGAAGATTTGCCATCTGTTGCGGGAATTTTCTGGAAGCGATTGGATCAAGACTTGGGTCTGTATGCAGACTCCACAATTCGCTATGCGCTCCAGAAAGGCGATGAATTAACTGTTACAGATTTGGCAACAGATTCACCATACAACACCAGAAAGTATAAAGACTTGCCGCCCACTGCAATCGGCAACCCAGGGCTTATTGCAATTCAAGCAGCTTTGAATCCGCAAAAGTCTGATTACTATTACTACTTAACAACGCCGGACGGAACAACCGTATTTGCAAAAACCAACGACGAGCATAACGCGAATAAGGTGAAGTATTTGAAGTAGCTTGCATTTTTAGCAGTTTTCTGGCAGTCTAAACATTAGTCATCCAAAGACCAGGGGCGCTCATAAGACCTCTGCAGGATAATGTATTCTGGCTTCTACTGAGTACAATCTATCTGAAATTGGTGACTGTTAATCCAGGCTAATTATTTTATGCCACTTACAAGACAACAAAAAGAAACGCGCGTGGCGGAAGTAGGGGATGCAGTGAAGGCTTCGGTCGGCACGGTATTTCTTGCATACGATGCGCTCAATGTTGCGGATGTAAATGAGCTGCGGGATAAGCTGTTTGAAACAGGCTGCTCCATGAGAGTCGTTCCAAAACGACTTCTTAAGATTGCGCTTGCGGAAAACAAATTCGGATTTGACCCAATGGCACACGAAGGCCAAATGGCAATCATTACCGGTTCTGATCCTGTATCACCTGCAAAGGTGCTCTTTGAATTCGTAAAGGGGAAGGAAAATCTTCGACTTGTTGCCGGTATTCTTGAAGGGAAAGAAATCACCACTCAAGAAGTTACTGCATTGGCGAAGTTGCCAAGCAAGGAGCAATTACTCGGCCAATTGGTCGGAGTTCTTGCAGGTCCGATGCGTGGTATGGCTCAAGTACTCTCTGGTGTGCCTCGCGCAACCGTGTATGTGCTGACGGCTATTAAAGATCAAAAAGACGGAAAATAATTAATTATAATTTATACAAATCCTATGGCAGACGAAAAAGAAGCAGTAGCAGTTCCTGAAAAGTTTCAGGCTATTGTAAAGCAAATCGAAGAAATGTCCGTGCTTGATTTATCAGAGCTCGTACATGTTCTTGAAGAGAAGTTCGGAGTATCTGCAGCAGCACCAGCAATGATGATGGCAGCAGGTCCGGCAGCAGCAGCTGAAGAAGTTGCTACAAAGTCTTCGTTCAACGTTGAAATTACTGATGCAGGAGCACAAAAGATCGCCGTGATCAAAGCAGTTCGAGAGCTTACGCAAATGGGCTTGAAGGATGCAAAGGATCTCGTAGACAAAGCTCCAGTAGTGGTAAAGGAGAATGTTGCGAAAGAAGATGCTGAAGCAATGAAAGCAGCGCTTGAAGCAGCAGGAGCAAAGGTAGAACTGAAATAGTTTTACGTGTTCTGTAAAGAAGCCCGCCCTACCGGCGGGCTTTTTGTTGTATACTTTTTGCATGAGCACAGAAAAAATCTCAGGAAACTCTCCGGATATATTACCAGATGATTATGCGGATATTCGTCCTCTTACAGCGGTGCCTGACTCAACATCGGAAATGCCTGTGTATACTGGCCCGGGAGTGGAGAACGAAGAAAAGCAAAGCCCTGAATCGCCGAAAAACCTTTTTATGCAAGTATACGAAGCGGTTCGCAATACGGACAAGGTTTCCAATATTGTCGACAATGTATCAATCTGGTGGAAAGGCAGGCATATCGATGCTATCGAAGAAGATATTCAGCGATTAGAAACATTGGCGAATGCTCAGAGTGCGGAAGCGATCCGGCACGAACAGCGTTTGCAGGCAAGCAATGATGCAGCATCGGAATTAGGAAAAATCAAGAACGAGCTTGGAATACAAGAGGCCGCCCCTTCACAAGCTGCTAATCGAGATGAGCAATATGTGGCAGTAAAAGCTCGCGCAGAATCTCATGCGGAGGCGGCAGGAAAAATAAACAGAGAGCTTGCCAAAAAACGCGAATTGAAAGCCGGTTTCGAGCGCGATCGAGAGAGCGCCCGAGGGCGTGTGGCAGAGCGATTTCAAAACAATATCAATGCGAATACTGAGGCGATGCGCAACATCGATAGTCAGGTAGATCAAATTCGGCAGAATCTTGGCGTAGCCGATAAGATTGTGGCAGATTTGCGGAGCAAGCAAGAAGTGGCTCGCGCATATATGGATAATCCCGACATATTGCCTACTGATAAGCAGGTTGCGCGGGCGCTTGCGCAGGACCTGGAAGGAAGGATTCAGGATATGGGGAGCAAGATGCAATTAAGCAAAGATAAGATTGCTCGGTTTGAAAATAAAAAAGCTGCGCTTGAAACGCAGAAGACGCAATGGGAAGCAAGAATTGCGAAAAAACCAGAACAGGCGGCGGTGAGCAGCGAAGAAGTAAAGGACCCGCGAATTGTTATGATAGAAGAGTTGCAGGATTTAATACATCAGCCCGAACTTGAAAGGTATACTAGTCCAGATTTTCAGGATGTGATTCTTGAAAATGGGACGCCGGAAGAGAAAGTGCTAGTGCGCACGTACGGCATGTTTACAAGAATGTTTAATTTTTTAGAGTCTCCTGCAGGACATAGCCAGGAGAGTGAGGGGCTAGACCCCGTTTCTTTTGCTCAAGAATATGATGAGGTTATAAATGATTATGTTGATAATCCGGACATAGCATCGTTGTTTAACTCCGATAACCGCGAGAATATAGAAAAGGGGAATGGGACTCCGGAAGAACAGTTTTTAGTAAAGCTTTTTATGTTTTTTGAATACATATTCAATTCAATGGATATTCGGACGGAATCAAAAAAATCAGATAAAAATCCCCTATGATGACCGATCCGCACATTCAATTGGCAACTGTAACGCAAGCGCTCCAGAGCGCAGACGTGTATTTGCGCGGCGTTGATTCGTTCTTACAGCAGGTGGATATGCGTTTGCAGGCATCAGAGGCTGAGCGCGTACGCAAGCAGGCGGAAAACGATACGGAAATTACCAATATTGTAAGTGGCATGCACGACACAGCTCGGCAGTATTTTACTCAATGGGAGCAAATAACAAGTTCTGATAAGTAATTTTACAGCGCAGGAGAAGGTGAGACTGCTGTTCCTTCGGTAAGAGAAACGTCTAGAATATCTGCTCCATCAAGCGCATACAGGTGCGTTTCATCTGGAGATATGGTGATATCGGATAATGATTTTGCCGTATCGATATACAGCTGCCGCACCAGCGCGCCCTTCTTGGTGAATATAACGACGCGCTTATTTACGGGGTCGAGAACGTACAAGTTTTGCATCGTATCTGTTGTGTATATGCGAGTGGCGCTATCGAGCGCAGGGCTTACGGGGGCCTGGCTAAAGTCGGTAACGGCTCCTCGGAAGAATTTCGTGATCTTTCCGCCTGCAGATAGGGTGTAGAGATTGCCATCGATTGCGAAACTTTTAATGTCTGCGCTTTGCTGAGATGCGTCGGTTATCCATGGAGTTCCTCCGATGAATCCTTTGAGCGTCTTGTTGTATGAGAAGATGTTCTTTTGCGTAGCATCGTAAATGTATAAGCGATTGCCGAATACTGCTAAGTCTGTAATTTGCGGTTTTGCATTCGGGAATGCGATAGTTTGGCTCGTAAGAGAATTGTCTTTTGTATCAAAGAGGGCCAGGCCGATCGGGTCGGTGTTAAAGAGGATTGTTTTGTCCGCGGATTGCATGGTGCCGCTGGTAATAAATCCAATACCGGACGTTGTTTGGTGGACGGGAGCTGCTTTGCCGTCAGGCGCTACTTTAATAATGGTGTTTGTATCCGGATTTGCAGTATAGATGGCGTTATCTATGAAAAATATTCGATTCGGAGACTTGTTAGAGGTTGCCGAGGCGACGCTGCCGAGTACGTGGCTGTTTGTTGTTGTTGCTCGAAAAATTCGTTGAATTTTATCTTTTTGCGTTTGAATATCGTTTTTTAGAGTCTCAGTTTCTTGTACGTATAAATGCTCGGTAGTTAATTGATCTGCAATTTTTTGCGCATCATCAAGCAGTCCGGTTGCTTGTGTTCTGTTGTCATAAATAAGTGCAGTATTTGCAGCATCAACTTTGGTTCTCGCTTCGTGAAGCTGTTCGCTGGCCATTTGTATTGCTTGGTCCGATGCTTGCTTGTGTCGCAGGAGCACAATGCTCACACCGAGTGCGATGAGCAGGAGTACTGCAATTCCAGCAAACAGCTTGCTTGAGCCGGGAAGCTTCTTGATATTTCCTACGGTTGATTTGAAAGAAAGCTTGGGAACTCGAAGTGTGCTTGCCTTCTTAGTTGCTTGCTTGGAAGTCTGCTGTATGGTTGGCCATACCCATTTCCGCATTCCGCTCCCGATTGCCTTTGCCAGAGATGATATAAGTAACATTGCTTGCTGCAATGCTGATTTTTTTACCAACAGCGGGGTGCGAGGCTGAATAGTCGATGCGTCCATTCCTACTGGCTGCGCCGATCGTTTCAACGGAACTTCTTGTTTCGCTGTTGCAATATATTGCGGTAAAAGCGTGACTACGGTTACAGAAAGAGGCGCCTTATGGTCTTGGTCTAGGTAAAGCTGCTCCAGGCGAGCAGCGATAGTTGATGCGGAATGTTCGAGAGAAAATCTGCCGACATCCACAGATCGGAACACGGAATCGAACGTTGAAGATGTGAAAAATAAGCTGTCTCGTGTCATTACTGTTCCGCTTGCCACCTGTGAAAAAGTCTTAAGAGGGTCTGTGATAGGGAAATGAGAAAGTCCCTGAGAAATATTTGTAACAACGGATTTGCGCGCCAGGAACACTGCTCCCGCGCCCGCAACGCTCACATGGAGTTGGGATCCGGCAAGTACGCCCACTGCAACATGAAAATGCCCCATCCAGTCGCGGACTCCGGAATCTGCCGTGTCGTGTAAAATCAAGTTTGCCTGGTGGAGCGCCATTTCGAAGCTCGTAGCTGAAGATCGCGAAGGATCGCGGTAATACTCTTTTTGAATCGCAGTAATAATAGAATCCAGTAACGGCTTGCCTACGCCGTCTCGGTGTTCGATTTCTCCGGCAGCAAACAGGAATCCAAGGCGCGTCTCGGCGCTTGTCGGTTCAAATAGATACGTTTCGCATACCATTGAGCTATCGGTGCAAAGAACGAGTTCCTCTGCCGAAGGCTGAATGACTTCTTGTTCCATAAAAGGAAGTATATCATTAGTTGTTGCATATTACAGGTACGGCGCGTACACTTTATAGCAATTATATGGCACTGAAAACATTCCCGCTTGAAAAGATTTTTGGGTCCCGTACAAGGGTAAAGATTATTACCTTGTTTACGACAGGGGTAAAACGGCCGTACTTTGTGCGTGAAATAACACGTACTGTCAATGAACGCCTTAATGCTGTCCGTCGAGAGCTTATGATTTTGGAGAAAATCGGCATGCTGACAACCTACGAGGACAAGCGCAGGAAGTATTACCTCGTGAACGAATCGTTCCCATTGTACGACGAGCTTGCCTCTATCATGAAAAAAGTTGGCCCTGGCGTGGAGGATGCCCTATTCAAGCATATCGATCGAGTGGGCGAAGTGTTTTATGCATGCGTGAGCGGATATTTTACCGGCAATCCCGGATCCCCTACGGATTTATTTATTATCGGGAATGTGGACGAGAAAAAACTGGAGCAATTTGCAAAAAGCATTGAAGCGCAGATTGATCGAGAAATCAGCTATACGCCAATGACGCTCAGTGAATACGAGTATCGGGTAAACTTTAACGATATGTTCCTACGACAGATTTTCGGCGGCGCTCATAAAGAATTATTGAACATGCTCCCTCCGAATTTGCGCCCTGAAGAGGCGATGAATAAAAAATCTCGAAACGTAGTTCGTGACGTGGCATAAAAAAATCCCGCGGCTCATGGTCCTATCGCGCACGTTATTTGCGCTCTACGTTGCGTATTATGCGCTAGATTGGCATTTCGGATGGCTCTTGGGGAATAGACTCAGTATTGTATGGCTAGGGTATCTCGTTGTTATTTATATTATTGCCGAGCTTATATATAGAGCATTTAAAAAGCGCGGCGTTGATCTTGTATATGCATTTCCGATTCTGTTTATAGAAAGCCAGATCGATTTCGCTTCTATTATTTTTAGAAGCCAAGATAGCGTAAATACGATGATTATTAACCGTTTTGAGCATTTCATTATGTATTTGCTCGTTACCTACGTGGTATCGCAATTCTTTTTCCGTTATTTACCAAGCAAGGTGTGGAGCGATCATCCGTACTATACGGCAATTCTTATTTTATCTGTTGCGCAGACAATCGGCGTTATCAACGAAATTTTCGAATTATTTATGGATATGAATTTTCATACAACAGCAATCGGCCCGCGCTTTGATACGAATTTGGATTTGCTTATGAACTTTCTCGGCTCCAGCTTATTCTTATGCGTGCAATTGATTTTGATTGAGGCGAAAAAGGCGAGATCGTAAAACCGTTATTGTATCTTGACGAATTATTTATAAAGAGGTATTATGCATTCGCTTTCCGTATGGTACGGAAGTGGTAATGTTGAGGCTCTTGAGATAGAGGGTCGGTTACCAAGCTCTTTTCATCGGTCAAGTTGGGGGAGGTAATCCAAATGACCAGCAGTGAACGTCCTTCAGACAAGACACTTCGGTATGGTCCATTCAGTGGACAAGTTTCGATCCATCTACTTGGAAAGCCACATGATTGGAATATCAGTGGCGACGAATCTGAACTAGTGCTAAGGCGCGTTGGCGCAGTTGCACAAGGGCTGGGAGTGAGTAAGATCTTTGCTCCTCGTCCGGCCAAATTCAATGCAGAAATTGTGGCCGCTGATGATCTGAAGGAGGAAATTGTTCTTGCAGACGAAGATCGATCAGTCATCATGTATCGAGGAATTGATGCAGATGGCGTAGAATTTCCGAAGCACGATCAGAACGGATACTACGCTTTCTGGTTGAGCAGCGCGGACTGTATCACGATCGTTGCTCGTCATTCTGAAACCGGGCATACAATTGCAGCGCATGGAGGCCGTGACTGCTTGGTTGACCGGGGCCGTATCAATGGAGGAACTCCTCGGAAGTTCGAAAGTGTTGTCCATGCGATTGCTGATCGTTTCAGTAAAACGGAACGAAAGGCACTCAAGGTTTTCATGACCTGCGGCATCGGACCAGAACATTTCGAACATCGTTGCGATGATGCGAAGTACGGGCAGGCGAATGCCAAGATGATCTTCGACATTCAGCGAAAATGGGGAGCGACATCCATCCATGGAGATCCCTTTGAAGGAAAGATCTCTCTTTCCGAAGTGATTCGGTCGCAGTTCGTTTCTTTAGGCGTTGCTCCGCACAACATCGGCTACGACACCGTGGATACTTACACTGATACTGATCCGAACGGGGAGCTTCGGTGGTGGAGCAACCGTCGAGGTGATGGCAAAAAACGCAACGGTGTGCTAGTCGTTCAAAACTGGTAAACGTTGAGGAGGCAACAAGCTCTGGTACGACAATTCGTCGTATCAGAGCTCTTTTTATTATCAGATGTGCATAAATCGTGGGTTGTAGCTATTGCGCAGTGGTACCCGGTGGGAGTAATGTGGATACACGTGGATAAATGTGGGGAAAAGTGGTGACCACCTGTGTATAACTAAATATATTATGTTTATAGGCGAATACAATCACACGATAGACGAAAAGGGCAGAATGAATGTTCCTGCGAAGTTTCGTCGCGACCTGGCAAATGGCGTGGTTGTTACTCGAGGGTTGGATCATTGCCTGTTTGTATACCCGAAATCTGAATGGGAAGTGATGGCAGAAAAATTATCCCGCTTGCCGGTAAGCCAGAAAAAGAACCGTGCATTTGCACGCTTAATGTTGGCTGGTGCAATGGATGTTGAATTGGATGGGCAAGGTCGCGTCATGTTGCCGGAGTATCTGCGCAAATATGCAGATGTTAAAAAACATGTTGTTGTTGCAGGATTGTATAATCGATTAGAAATTTGGGATGAAGATGCATGGCAGGAATATCGAACAAAGACGGAACTCGAAAGCGATGATATTGCAGAAAGTATGAGCGAACTTGATATATGAGCGAGCATATCCCCGTATTATTAAAAGAGGTTGTGAGTTTGCTTGAGCCAAAGCAAGGAGATGTTTTATTAGACGGAACGCTGGGGCATGGCGGACATGCGCGTGCATTTTTAGAAGCTGCCGGAGAAGATAGTAAGGTTATCGGCATCGATGCAGACGAGCAGGCTCTTAAAGAAGCAAAAGAGAACCTCAAAGAATTTGGCGATCGCGTAACGTATATTCGTGGAAATTTTTACGATGTTCCAGAAACGCGTGTCACGAAAGAATTATTTGATTTGGGTATTGGCAGCCATCAAATTGCAGATGAAGCTCGAGGATTTTCATTCTCGGCAGAAGGGGAGCTTGATATGCAATATGGGCCGCATGCTGACTTGCCAGACTCAAGCATTTCGTCGCTGAACGATTTTGCGCGGAAAATAGGGCATTACCCGAATGCGCACGAATTAGTGAACGGACTTGCGCCTCTGGCATTATCTGACTTGATTCGAATATACGGAGAAGAGCGGTATGCGGGCGTTATTGCGAATGCGATTGTGGCTGCTCGACCGATTGAAGGCGCAAAAAAATTAGCGCAAATAATTGCGGACGCCGTTCCGAAAACATACGAGCATGGGCGCATTCATCCGGCAACGAGAACGTTTCAGGCATTGCGCATCGCAGTAAATCGAGAGCTTGAAGTGCTTGAAGCGGCGTTGCCCAAAGCAGTTGAGGTTTTAGAAGAAGGGGGTGTGCTGGCCGTCATTAGCTTCCATAGCCTTGAAGATAGGATTGTAAAAAATTATTTTCGCGAGCAGGCAAAATCCTGTGTCTGTCCGCCGGAACAAATCGTATGTACGTGCAATCATCCGCCAACCCTTTTAATTCTTACGAAGAAGCCGATCGTGGCAGGCGATGAAGAGATTGCAAAAAACCCTCGCGCCAGATCAGCAAAATTAAGAGGGGCCCGGCGAATATAAGGAGAAGCAAAAAGAAACATTAACACACATATCAAACACAAAACCATATGACACAAACACGACAACAAGTTATAACACCTCGCGCATCTCGCGCTCCTCGCAGCACGCGATCGTACCGCCTATCAAGTCAGCGCGGATCTATCGATCATGGCACTGCTGCTGCGATGTTCGGGATTGTTGCGGTGGTGTTGGTGGGAATGTTTAGCTTTTTTTATCTGCAACAAGTAGTACATACGGCATCTCAGGGGGCAGATATCAACCAGCTTGAATCGCAATTATCGAGTTTGAAAGAGCAGCAAAAGACACTGGAATTAGACGGCGCTCATTTACGGTCGTTGCAAACGATTCAAGACCAGACAAGTTCGATGAACTTAGTGCCTGCTGACTCGGTATCGTACCTTGCTCCAACCGATGGACGCGTTGCAGTGCTCATAAAATAAATGGCACATAAAACACATGGTCGAACTCAGATACTGATCGCAGGGGGATTTATTCTTCTTGCGATATTGATTGGAAGATTAGCGGATCTTCAGCTCGTTCAGCATTCTCATTTTATGGAAATCGCAGATGCGCAACGAAAGCGCGCATCTGATCTTCAGCCGCATCGAGGGACAATCTACGTGCAGGATGGCAAGGGAGGGGATCTGTTTCCGATAGCGAGCAATAAGCAGGCTTGGATTGCGTATGCCGTTCCTCGGAACATGAAGGATCCGCGCTCCGTTGCTGATGCGCTTGCACCTGCTTTGGTGCAATTTCGCGATCGGCAAGAACAAAAAAAGAAAGATATTATTCAAGAAACTGGCCAGAATAATTATGCGCTGCTGCACCCGTCTCCTACTCCGGATCCGGGAAGCGATCAAGGTAATCCATCGCCATCGCCATCACCAACGCCTCTTCCCGAAGATCAGCAGATTGCAGATGCGGCCAATCAGCTGTATGAAAAGTTTGACCAGAAAACAGATCCCTATGAACCGTTATTAAAGCCATACGAAGTGCTCGATGATGATTTTTTGGCATTTCTTAAAGATAAAAAATTTCCCGGCATAGTTCTTGAGCAAGAAGAAGATCGCACCTATCCGGAGGGTACGCTATTTGCGCACGGAGTTGGCTATGTTGGGTTGGACGGGGGGTCGTCTACTGGCCGATACGGAATTGAAGGATACTTTGATTCGATACTAAAAGGAGATTTGGGATTCTTGTCTGGGGAGCGTGGAGCTACCGGCGGAATAATCGGAGTTGCGAAGAATGAATTTAAGCCGGCTACCGACGGATCCGATGTCGTGTTAACAGTGGATCGGGTTGTGCAGGCATTTGCAGAAGAAGAGTTGAAGAGCGGAGTTCAAAAATACAGGGCAGACAGGGGAAGTATCCTTGTCATGAATCCGAAAACTGGGCAAGTGCTTGCCATGGCAACGTATCCCACATTTGATCCGAATATGTACTACGCAGTGCAGGATTCGAAAGTGCAGACGGACCCGATCGTATCCGATAGCTTTGAACCGGGGTCTATTTTAAAGCCGGTTATTATGTCCGGGGCAATAAACGACAGCCTTGTAGCACCCGACACCACCATGGTTGATAATGGGCCTGTGCATATTGGCAAATACACAATCAATACATTCGATGGAAAGCATCGCGGTGTGCAGACAATGACGAATATTCTCGAACAATCCAATAACGTTGGAATGGTGTGGGTTGCGCAGAAGATGGGATCTGAGCGCATGTACGATTATTTGAGAAGATTCGGAATTGGAGAAAGAACGGGAGTTGAGCTTGATGGTGAAACGCAGACGAATCTTCCGGAACCGCAAACGTGGGGAGAAACGAAGCAGGCTACTACCGGATTCGGACAAGGAGTTGTTGTTACGCCTATTCAGGCATTAAATGCGATTGATGCAATAGCAAATAATGGCCAATTGATGCAGCCTCATATCGTAGGCAGCATTAAATCGCCCGATGGAACAACAAAAACGATAGCTTCAACCCCTGTTCGCCAAGTCGTTACCCCTGAAACGGCTTCGAAAGTATCTGCGATGATGGTAAGCGTTATCGAGAACGGAGTGGGCCGATCCGCTCGAATACCCGGATACTATATGGCCGGCAAGACTGGAACGGCGCAGGTTGCGGATCCTGCAACCGGAAAATATTCTACAGAAAATAAGATTATTACGTTTGCGGGATTTGGCCCTGTTCCTGATCCGCAATTCTCCATTTTAATTAAATTGGATAATCCGTACGGGCTTTCGTTTGCGTCCGGTACTGCCGCCCCAATGTTCAAGGATTTGGCATCAAAGCTGCTGACGTATTATCAGGTGCCTCCATCGTACGATGCGTCTGCGCCCCAAAGTAAATTCCAGGTGCCGTAATATGCAAACGCTCTTTAACCGCATTGCATGGTTTCGAATGGAGCAATATTTATTGCGCCACAAATCGTGTCGAATTGCCGTTGCGGGAACATATGGGAGAACGCTGGTGGCGAATATGGCATATAGCGCAATGCGACAGCATCGGCATGCGAGATTAGGCTACGCGGTACAAGATATGTCGGATATTCCTCTGGGCGTCCTTGGGCGCGACCACGAAACGGAGCATGGAAATGTCATTACGTTTTTGACGGGCGTATGGCAAAAGGAATTGCACGAGAAAGAGCCTGATACGATTATTGTAGAATTGCCGGTACTGCAGCCGGGCTTTATTCCGTATGCTGCGTCGAAAATTCTTCCGAATATAGTTGCTATGCATCATGTTGCAAATTCTCAAGAAGAATATCGCGATGCACTTAAATATCTTGCTCGGGATGTTGTGATTGTTGCAAATGCGGACGATCAAGCTGTTATGAATATAGTTCGAGAATCTGGCCTAAAGACTATTACGTATGGCAGAAGCGCGGATGCAGACATTAAAATTGCGCGCACCGTTCGAGGAGATACGCAAACAGGTATTTTTATTACTATTCATGCGCATGGTGCCGATCATGAATTGTTTTTACCAAACTTATTTGCAAAGGAGCACGTATCTGCATTTGCGTGCGCAATAGCCTGCGCATATGCCAGAAAAATTCCAATTCCAGATGCAATGCGCGGAATTCAGCGCATGGCACTCCCAAAGGGCGCGCTGCGAATGTGGGAAGAAAAGCGTGGCGAGACAATTCTTTCTGAATATATTGAATGTACGGATCAAATGCTGGAATCACTGAAGTCGTTCCAGGCATTGCCGCATGCTGGCAGGAAGATAGTTATGTTGCAAGATATTGCTCCTATGAGCGTGCAAGACTATGAGCGCATCGGCGAGCAGGTAATTAATTCAGCTACGTTAATAGTCTTCATCGGGAAGGCGATGCGCCAGGTTCAAGATGTTGTGCATAGATCAGGCGAGAAGATAGATACTCACTGGTTTGCTACGCACGGCGAAGCAGTGGCGTGGCTTCGCCCTCATGTAACGGGCGGCGACATGATTCTGGACATATAGTGCAAAACCATTTATAAACAATCCATGGCTCCATCGTCTAACGGCTAGGACATAGCCTTCTCAAGGCTAAGATAGGGGTTCGATTCCCCTTGGAGCTACAAATAAAAAGTCCCGGACGCACGATGTCCGGGGGCTGGGGTTTTACATGAATTATGCTGCTTTTCTCTTAATCGAGAGGTTTTGGCTATCCATGAAGATGATTACTTCGTTGCGGTTGATGGTGATGTAGCTGATGTGCGTTGCGTTTTCTTTGAGGTCGCAACCTGCGGGGATTTCGGCAGTCATTTCGTGCACGAGGATGGAAGATTCGTCAGTATTTGTGGTGAGATCTGTGCCCCAATACGCGTAAGCTCGATAAGTTACACTGGTTGGGGATGTGCGTTGGCACAATACCCATCCAATTCCTCCGCAATTCAGACACGCGCATTTTTTTGTAGCCATCGTTTCAACGTCAGTGTTTTCGATCTGATGACGGATGAAGGTATCTCTGGATTGAACGAGAACCAAAATCTCAGGAGGCCTTTCTGTGTTTGGAAGTGGCGGCACGAGATGCTGCTGATCTTCATCGAGCGTCGTTAGATTCATCATCATTCCTCGATTCCTTTCTTCTAGTATGCAATTGGAGAGAACAATTTGAGCAAAAAAATAACCCACACATGTGGGTTATTTCTGAAACGATAGTTGTTTCTTACGTTTTTGCATCTGAATTATCATACATCAAAAAAAGGGAATGTCAAAAAGGTTTGCACAGGATATGCGAATATGGTACATACGGTAGACACAAAACCCAGCAAAGTGCAGGGGAGTACGGAAGGCTCTTTAAAGAATTGAGGTTGGAATGTTTTCTATTCGAGAACTCACTGAAGAAGATATCTGCTTTGAAAGTGGTTTTTTCCAAACGCTCAGAAGTCTGCGTGACGAAGAGATCACGGATTTTGAGCGAATGAAAGAATATTTTCGCAAAAGGAAAGCCAAGGGTACAGTGACGTTTGTAGGAGTTCTGGGAACTCAAATTGTTTCCACGATGTCCCTTGTGTTTGAGGACAAATTCATTCACAACGGAAGTACTATTGCCCATGGTGAGGATGTGGCAACGCATGTCGATCACCAGAGCCAGGGCTATGGAGGAGCTCTTCTTGAACATTCGATCGAGTATGCGCGAAATGTCGGATGCTACAAACTGATACTGGACTGCAGCTTCAAGAGGGTGAGATTCTATGCCCATAAGGGGATGGACACTGTTGAAGTTTGCATGCGCATCGACCTCTGAAGTATTCGCCAAGCGCTCCCGCGTGTGGAAACATGCGGGGCTTTTTTATTTTGAAAAATGTCAAAATATTTTTACACAAATATTTTTCAAAACATGAAGAATACATGAAGCAGTGCTATTATTATACAAACGCAATATATGCACATCACGACTATCAAAGGAGGTGAGTGGATATGCTAAAGAAAATGGCTAACGTATTTGGCTGGGTGCTCCTTATTCTTGGAGTTTTAGGATTCGTTCCTGGAATTACGACTGACGGGCACTTACTCGGAATTTTCGATGTAAACACGTTACACAATCTCGTCCATCTCATTTCTGGACTTGCGGCGCTTTACCTTGCAAGCAAGGGAGAAGCTCAAGCTCAGCTCTTCTTCAAAGTGTTTGGAGTTATATATGGATTGGTTGCGGTATTAGGGTTCTTCGGTGGCGATGCAATGGTGCTTGGATTGATTTCCAACAACGCTGCAGACACATGGCTTCATGTTGTCATCGCTGTCGTAGCGCTATGGCTTGGATTCGGGCCAAAGAAAGAAGGTTCGATGCAGTCAGCGTAAAAATAGAAACAAAAAGAAGCAGTCTCGACTCTCCACGAGGCTGTTTTTGTTTGCACGTAGTCTTGTTATCAGCTCGCAATACTCGTAAGCTATACGTATAAACAACATAACTTTTTCCTATGCCATTTACTCTTCCAAAACTTCCATACGAATTCAATGCGCTCGAACCGCACATCGATGCAAAAACGATGGAAATTCATTATACAAAACATCATCAGGCGTATACGGACAAGCTGAATGCTGCGCTTGAATCGCACCTGGAATTAGCAGAAAAAAGTATCGAAGAATTATTACAGAATCTTTCTGACATTCCGGAAGATATTCGGAAAGCAGTTCAAAATAACGGCGGAGGATTTTATAATCACACGCTGTTTTGGGAAATGATGACTCCTGAGTATAAGGAACCGAGCCAAGAGTTTTCTGAAACAATAAACAATGCATTCGGATCGTTAGAAGATTTCAAAACAAAATTTACCGAAGCTGCAACAACCCGATTTGGAAGCGGATGGGCATGGCTTACAAAAGATGCAGATGGAAAGCTTGAGATTGCGTCTACCGCGAATCAAGATTCGCCCATTTCCGAAGGAAAAAACGTATTACTCGGGCTTGATGTGTGGGAGCATGCGTATTACTTGAACTACCAGAATCGCCGACCGGACTACATTGCCGCATGGTGGAATGTTGTTAATTGGGCAGAAGCAGAAAAGCGATACGGCGCTTAGCCGAGCTGCGACAATACTTTTGTTGCAATTGCGACGTCGTTTTTAATCGCAATAATTAATTCCTCGGTCGAATCAAATTTTTCCACGTCTCGAATTTTTTCGACTATAGAAAACGAAATAGTTTCACCATATAAATTTCTCGGTTGAAAATTGATGATATGCAATTCTACGGAAGACGTAGCTCCGGGAAACGTGGGGCGCGGGCCTACATGAAGTGCCCCTGCGTATAGTGTGGGATCGCCTGCAATCATCGCGCGCGCAGCAAATACGCCTTTTTCGAGCGACGCTGAATTGTCGGCAAGCGTAATATTTGCAGTAGGAAAGCCAAGCCCGGTGCCGCGCTTATCACCCTGCTGTACTACTCCTGAATGCCATGCTCCTGTAAACATACAACATACGGTATAGTTATTCGTATGGATATACAAACATTACTAGCTGTTATTATTGCGCTTGGAGTTGGCGGGGCAATAATGTGGTTTATGAATAAGAAAAAAGAAAGTATCGACCCGATGCAGGTGCAAATGCTGGAACAAATGAATAGGATGCAGGAGCAGATTGATCGGCGCCTCGTGGAGCAAGTGCGAGCTACGAATGAAAGTAAGGACTTTATGGTAAGCAGGTTAAGTTCTGCGGAACGGACCGTAGCATCGGTAAGCGCTGGATTGGGGAAACTGGAGCAGGCAACAGCAACGTTGCAGAAAACGAGCAATGAAATTGTGTCGTTCCAGCATTTATTAAAAGCGCCTAAAATCAGAGGCAGCTTTGGCGAAGTGTTGTTGGGCAACTTGCTTGCAGATGTGTTGCCTGCGGATCGGTACGAATTGCAGTATACGTATGCAGATAGCAGGGAAATTGCAGATGCTATTATTCGTTTGCAAGATGGGTACATTGTAGCAGTGGATGCAAAGTTTCCGTTTGCAAACTACGAGGCATTTATGAAAGAGCAAGACAAAGATACGCGGGCCAGCCTGAGAAAAACATTTATTCGCGATGTAAAAAAGCATATTTCAGATATTTCGCAGAAATATATTTCATCGCACGAAAAAACTCTTGATTATGCATTTATGTATATTCCCATTGAAGGCGTGTACTACGAAACAATGGTGCACGACGAAGATGGCGCATCGTTGTGGGAATTCTGCTTGGCGAACAAAGTTGTTCCCGTATCACCCAATAGTTTCTTGGCATATTTGCAGACAGTCTTAGTGGGGCTGCGTGGTATGAAAATTGAACAGAAGACGCAAGAAATTTTGCAGTATATCGGAACGCTGCGCCAAGACTTTGGCAAATTTGCGGAAGACTTTACGACCGTGGGCAAGCACCTTTCTAATGCCAAAACAAAATACGATGATTCGAATAGGCGATTAGACAAGCTTTCCAATAGATTTGAGCAAATCGAGGCTTCAGAAGAAGTGGCAAAGCTTCAGTAGTATAATATGGCTCAATAGAGTAACATATACTCTGTTGCTATTGACATAAATATAAAATAGGAGTATATAGGGTATATACGGTACTTCTTGCTCATTCTAATCAACGCAGATAGCGTTGCAAAAATAGTCGGCAACCCACCAGTACCCGCCAACGGAATCGCGGGAATATACTAGTACCTCCACTGGTGGCAACCCAACACAGCTCACATGATTAATTCATGGGGGCTGTTTTCTTTTATTGAGAAGGATTAGCATGGAAGCAGGGTTTTCTGTCTGCTCTCTTTTTAAAAAGCGAGGTGCCTATGTTTCGGAACTTCTTGTTGGCGTCATCACTTGCCACTCATTTTGGAACATATGCTGCAGAAATTGCAGTATGGCCAATTGTTTCAATTGGATTGGTGTTGGCCGAAGTGGGGGTGTTGGTGGCCGATGCTATTATCTGGTGCATTCGAAGGCGGCGCGTGTCTCGTGAAATTGCGTAGTGTCGAATCGCGCTCGTACTACAACAAAAGCCGCTGAGGGGTTCCTCAACGGCTTTATTTTTTTATATTACGCCTTCTCTTCGTATCTCCTGATAACGCCCCGTACGATTCCTTGGATGGTCGGATTCTTTACGTAAATCGGTTTCATCTTTTTATTTGCAGGCTGCAGTCGGATTCTCGTTTTTTCTCGGTAGTAGCGTTTGAGCGTTGCATTTTCATTATCAACAAGCGCAACAACAACGTCGCCATTTTTTGGATAAAAATTTCGTTCGATGATCACGAAATCGCCATTTAAAATTCCATCGTCAATCATGGATTCGCCCTTAACGCGCAGTGCATAGCAATTGAGGTTTGGTAATAATTCTAGGGGAACAGTGATAGATTCCCGTTCCTCAATCGCTTCAATCGGTGAACCCGCTGCAATCATTCCAACTAGCGGAATTTCGATGCCTTTTGTAAAAATATTGGACTTGTTTGTAAGCTCCACGGATCGCATTTCTCCGTTGCGGATCTTTAAGTAACCTTTTTCTTTTAATTGTTGTACATGGGCGTACGCAGTTGCGGGAGATTTGATTCCCATCGCCTTCATGATGTCTCGGTAGCTTGGTGCGTAGTTATGCGTTCCTAGAAATGCTCGAATTGCATCGAGTGCTTCGCTTTGTTTTTTGCTGAGGTCTGAAAGTGCCATACGAACAGTATACCAACAAACAGAAAAAAGCATGCATCACCTTTTCCACATATGATCTTGGAATTTTTTGAAAAGCAGGTAGTATTGTGCGTATGCGAGTGGTGCTAGATACCAATGTTCTTATCGACGGCTTTAATGACGATTTTTGCTCTGAGGCAAAGCTTATTGATGCTGTCACAGCAGGAGACCTTACTGCCATTGCTTCATCTAAGATGGTGAACGAATACAGGCTCATTTTGCGCAGGCTCATAGACGATAGAGAGTATAGGACGAAGCTGGAGAACTTCTTTGCGATGTTAGAAGACGTAGACCCGGAATACGTTGATGCAGTTATTGATGATCAGGAAGATTTGAAATTCTTGGAAGCGGCAATCGGAGGAGAAGCGGACGCAGTGGTAACATCAGACAAGCATTTGCTTGATGTAGGGGAAGTGGACGGCGTCCGCGTTATTACTCCGGACGAGGCGTGGAGGCGAGCAGAAGATGAGGCGGGCGGTGCGCAGGAATGGAACAGCCTCGTACAAGGGTGGGGAATTAATTCTCACGATAAAGAGGCCTAGTGTGAACGCTGCCACTATTTGGAAGGGGATTATTATGCTGGGGGCGCTGAGTCTTGCGCCGTGCTTTTCTTTTGCTGCACCGGTAACAGTTGATTATTCAAGCCAGATACAGGAAAAGCAACAGGAGATTGATGCGCTGAATAAAAAGATAGCGGACTTATCGAGCAAGCGCTCGCAAACTGCGAGCGAGGCAGATAAAATTGCAGTAACGCTTGAGCAGCTAAAAGCGGATTTGCAGCGCGCCCATGCGCAGCTAGCAAAAACGCAAGTCACCATATCGAATGTAAAGGCGCAAAGTTCGGATACGAGCGTAAAAGTGAGCGATTTAGAAAAACAAATTGATGCAAAAAAAGAAGAATTAGATGCATTGGTGCGCCAGCTCTATGAGTTTGAACAAATTCCGCTCGTTCAAGTATTTTTCGATTCGCAAAGTTTGAGCGACGTATTAAGTCAGCGCGATGCGTATGCGCTGCTGCAGCAGCGAGCCGTTGGGTTGCTCGCAGATATGCATAGCAAGCAAGATGACTTGCAGCAACAAAAAAGCGAGCTTGATAAGCAGGCGGATGATTTGGCGCAACTTCAGCAGCTGCAAGACGCTCAGGCGCAAGATTTGGCAGATAAGAAGAGCGTGCAGAAACAATTTTTGCAGCAAAAGCAGAAGCAGCAAGCGCAATACGAAAGCTTGCTTGCAGATGCGCAGGCTGCTCGAGATGAAATTAAGAAACAGGTGTTTACCTTGCAGAACGGGAGCATAAACATTTCATTAAACACCGCAAATGACATGGCAAAATTTGCGGGTAAGGTTACGGGGGTTCGGCCCGCACTTATTATCGCAGTATTGAAAGTGGAGTCGGGAGTAGGGTCGAACTTGGGCTCGGGATCATTCCCTGCCAACATGCCGCTTATAAGGAATCAGGAAGCATTTTTACGCATTACGAAAAAGCTGGGAATTGATCCGTATAAAGCTCCGCTATCCCGAGCAGGCGCCATGGGGCCTGCACAGATCATGCCGACTACGTGGGAGGGCATGGAGCCTCGAATCGAACAGCTGATGAACAAGCAGCCGGTGAATCCGTACGAGCTCGCTGATGCGTTTGTCGCAACGGGAATATTCTTAGCGGATCGCGGTGCTGCTGACCCGGCGCAAGAGGCAGAGGCGTTGCAGAAATATGTCGGCGGAATCTACTGGCAAGGGCAATCGTGGTATAGTGACAAGGTCTTAGCGGTTGCACGTGAATATGAAAATCAGGGGTTATAATTTGAAAGGCGTATCAGTTGTATTGGCGTGCAGCGCACTATTGAATCTTGCACTTTGGATTCTCGTATTAACGACGTTCCCTAAAGGCGACCCATCTGCAATTTTGCATTACACCGCCGGGGTGGGGATTGATTTTGTCGGGAGTCCGTGGCAAATTTTCGTGTTGCCAAGCATCGGGCTTGCAATGCTTATTATTAATGTTCTCCTCGGACTCTTTGTTCGGGCGGTAAGCGAAGTGGCGTTTTGGATATTTTGGGCAAGCATGCCCATTCTCGAGGTTATGTTAATCGGGACGTATGTCATATTGCTCCGATTTAATTCGTAATATATATGCAACAGCTTGAAATCCAATTTGACGGTGTAGCGCTTCGGCGCAGGATGTGGGAAATTATTCCGGGACTTTTATCGTGGTCGACATTGATAGGGCTTGGCTTATTGGCATTTGCTATCCCGTATTGGATCGCGATTTTCGTGATTGCATATGACGTATATTTGCTCGTCAGAATTGTATATATGTCGGTGCATCTGCTATATGCGTATCGGAGATTAAACGAATATAAGCATGTTGACTGGATTACGAAGCTGCAGGAAGAAAAGGCGGGAATGGACTGGAACAAGATTCAGCATATTATCGTTATCCCTACGTACGATGAATCGTTGCACGTATTGCGAACGTCGATTAGCGCGCTTGCGAAAACCGATTTTCCGCACGATCGCATGCATGTCGTGATCGGATTTGAGGAGAGGGCTGGGGAGTCCGCAAAAAAACGCGCAGCTGCATTGCAAAAACAATTCGGAAAAACATTTGGAACATTTATTACGTCGTTCCACCCGGACGGAATTCCCGGAGAGAAGAAAGTAAAGAGCGCCAATGCTACGTGGGCGATTCAGCAAATGGAAGAGAGTTTAAAAAAGAAACGGATTAAAGACGAGTATATTCTTGTTAGTAATTTCGACAGCGATACTGTTGTGTCTGCGGAATATTTTTCATACTTAACGTACGCATTCTTGCATGCAGGCAATCCGTACCAGGCAAGCTATCAGCCTATTCCGGTGTATAACAACAATCTGTGGGATGCGCCGTCGTTTTCACGAGTTATTGCAATGGGGTCTACCTTTTGGCAGATGATCGAATCAACGCGTCCGGAGCGCTTGGTGACGTTCTCGAGCCATTCAATGACGCTTGTTGCGTTAAAGAAGGTCGGATACTGGCAGAGAGACGTTATTTCAGAAGACTCTCGCATCTTTTGGCAGTGTCTGCTGACTCATAACGGCAATTATAGGACAGTACCGTTGTACATCACCGTTTCCATGGATGCTGCGCTTGCGCCGTCGTGGTGGAAAACATTGATGAATCAGTATAAGCAGAAGCGCCGCTGGGCATGGGGTATTGAGAATTTTCCATTTTTGATGGAAGGGTTTATTAAAAATAAAAAAATTCCTTTATCAACGAAATGGACATATACATGGCGAACTCTTGAAGGTCATTATTCTTGGGCCACGGCAGCTATTATTGTTGCCGTGCTTGGGTGGATCCCGGTGTTATTTGGAAACCCCAGTTTTCATGAAACATTTTTGTCGTATAGTTTGCCTTTCATGACGCGGACGCTCATGACGATAGCAATGTCCGGCTTGATCATATCTGCAACACTGACTATTTTATTGCTTCCGCATAAGCCGAAGCATTATGGACCATGGAGGTATGCACTGATTATTTTGCAGTGGGCATTGGTTCCGCTTATTGCAACATTGCTTTCCGCATTCCCCGCGCTCGATTCCGAAACTCGATTGATGTTGGGGCGAGATTTGAATTTTAACGTTATGCAAAAAACACGAAAGCGCGTGACTCGTAAGGGTATAGAAACAGTATGATATTCGATACGGCAATTGTAGCGCCTGAGCATGCGGTGCTTGGCGCAGCGTTGTTCTGCATAACTACGCTCGTTTTATTTCTTTTTCTTCGATCTCGGATCAGCAGTTTTTCCGTATACGGGATGCGCGGAACATACTATGCGGGGTGGGTGCTTGCTTCCGTCATAAGCGCTGCCGCCTTATTTCAGCTCACGTCTTTTCGCATGGCGATAGGGTTATTGATTGCAGCGGCATGCATTATTGCGTTCGGAAGAATTGATGAGAAGAACAATCTTCCTGCTTGGGCGCAGCTCTTAATGCAAGCACTTCTAGCCTGCATAGTGATGTACTTTGGCTGGACTATCCCGTATGTCACAAATATTTTTCATGGGGGCATATTATTTTTAGGGATACTTTCAGGTTCGATTTTTACATTTCTCTGGATTATCGCATGCATGAATGCCGTAAATTTTCTTGATGGAACAGACGGGCTGGCGCCTGCCGTAACTGCAATAGCCTGTGTCGCTCTTGCCGGAATCAGTCTGCTTTCATCTACGCAAGATGCTCAAACGTTTGTACTGGCGATTATCGGTTTTGCCTGCATTGCAGGATTCTTCGTATGGAATGCTCCGCCTGCCCGCGTGTATTTAGGTACTACGGGTAGTTGGTTTATAGGGTTGTACGTGGCATTGATTGCAATGATCGGCGGAGGAAAAATAAGTACCACGCTCATTGTTCTTGCCATACCCATTCTTGATGCGATATTTGTTATTGCGTATCGAGTATATAGGAGAAAGTCCCCATGGACGGGAGACACCGTGTCGCATTTGCATCATCGCCTGGCCCGGGCAGGATTGGGTAAATGGAGCATAGTATTTGTTTGCAGCGCATGTACGGCGATATTGGGATATATCGGCGTTACTGCATCAACGAGTACTAAAATTATTGCATTTGGCATCATCGCGCTATTATTTTTTATCGCAAGTGGGCGTATGATGAAGAGAGCTTCCCTATGAGAATGTTGCCGATATTTATTGCGATATGCGCAATTCTTGCATTGCCCGTGTTTGCATATTTTTTATTTGCAAAACCTGCGCTGTGCGGAACAGGGCATACGGCTCTTTTGAGAACTTCGAAGCAGACTCTGCAAATTTCTATTGCAAGTACGGAGGATCAGCAAAGAAAAGGCCTTGGCGGATGTAAAATGCTTGCGCGCAAGACGGGAATGTATTTCCCTTTTTCTGTAACCGGTCCGCAGACATTTTGGATGAAAGGCATGGTTATTCCAATTGATATGGTGTGGCTGAAAGGCGGAAGGGTTGTCGGGACTACTCCTAATATCCCATTCCCATCTCCGGGCGTCAAAGATGCGTTTTTGCCGCTCTACCATAGTCCTCAAGATGTGGATGCCGTTCTTGAGATACCGGCAGGAATGGCGGATTCCTACGGGCTCAATAAGGGCTCTCAGGTGGTGCTCGTGAATTAAGGAGAAGGAGATAGGGCGATTTGACTTATATCCCATTATCTGCAAAAATACATAAATTATGAAAACAGCAGTGATTAAAGCAGGCGGAAGACAGTTTGTGGTCCACGAGGGCGACAAAGTTGTTATGGACCGATTACCGTTAGAAGAAGGCGCTAAAACCGTTTTTTCTGAGGTTTTGTTAGTGGATGACGGCAAGAAAACAGAGCTTGGAGCACCACTTGTAGATGGAGTTTCTGTTGAAGCCACTGTCATCAAACAGGCTCGACACAAGAAGATCCACGGCGTGAAGATGAAGGCAAAAAAGCGAAATGTGCACTATTTTGGCCATAAGCAGCACTATACGGAAGTTGAGATCAACAAGATCGTAACAAAAGCAGCGAAGTAAAAAGAACCCCGAAAGGGGTTCTTTTATATCTTCGTTCGTCCGGAAAATGCAGATTGCAGCGTGAGGGCGTCGGCGAATTCGATGTCGCCCCCGGTTGGGAGTCCGCGAGCAAGGCGAGTCACGGGAATATTAAAATCTTTTACATACGCCATTAAGTGGCGCGTCGTAGCCTCGCCCTCCATGTTATGTTCCAGCGCAATGATTAGTTCTTGAACAGTGCCTTGTTGTAAGCGTTTCTGCAGTTCGGAAAAAGTCAGCTGATCAATCCCGACGCCATCGATAGGGGAGAATAGACCGCCGAGTACGTGGTACAAGCCGTGATACGTCCCTGTTTTTTCAATTGCATCCACGTCTAATGGATCCTCTACGACACACAGAATAGATTGGTCGCGCGAAGTATCTTTGCAAATTGCACATTCCGCATCGTCAGATAATGAAAAACATATAGAGCACGTCTGCACTCTGTCGTGCAGCGTGGCGATAGATTCGGCAAGCTTTGCCGTAACACCTCGTTGCTGGCGAAGTATGTGAAGCGCCAAGCGCTGCGCGGATTTTGTGCCGATCCCGGGTAAGCGTGTTAATTCTTGTGTGAGCTCCCGGACTGCTTTTGGAAGAACTGCGGACATAGGTTATGCGGGAACTTGTTCAGTAGGGAACGGCTCCTCGATGTGAAATTGTTCCATCTCGGTATAGCTTACGATTTGCGTGTTGAACTGCAATGGAATTTCTCCGGTCGGACCATTTCTATGTTTTTCGATAAGGAGGTCCACTTCCATGATTTCCGGACGCTCTTCGCCTTCCCAATCGTGGCGATGCAAGAACATTACGACGTCGGCATCTTGCTCGATGCTTCCGGATTCGCGAAGGTCGGATAGTTTTGGCCGCTGATCTGTGCGCATTTCTACGGCTCGAGAAAGCTGGGAGAGCGCCATCACCGGAACCTGCAATTCGATCGCCAGTTTTTTTAATCCTCGAGAAATTGCAGACACTTCCTGTACGCGATTGTCCGTATAGCGGGAGGATTCCATGAGCTGTAAGTAATCAATAATCAGCAAGTCTAACCCGTGCTCTGTTTGCAATCTTCGTGCCATCGTTCGCATGCCCATAATATTTGAAGAAGGATTGTCGTCGATAAATAGCGTAGCTTGGGATAGCTCGCTGATAGCATCGCCTAGGCGGATAAAGTCATCGTCGTGCCCGCCTGTAGCAAGCTTCCCTGTGCGGAGTTTCCATAAGTCTACGTGCGCGTGTGCCGCAAGCATGCGGTCTACTAATTGGTCTTTGCTCATTTCCAAACTGAATACGCCAACCTTGGAGCCTGCAAGCGCGGCATGGCGCGCAAAGTCGAGGGCAAGGGTTGTTTTTCCAACGCTCGGGCGGGCAGCAAGAATGATAAGGTCGGATTTCTGCCATCCCGCCATTTTCTTATCCAGGCTCGGGAATCCGCTCGGAACACCTCGCACTGCGCCATCGCCCTTGTGGAGCTTATCAATACGTACGAATGCTTCTTCTAATGCATCAGAAAGGGGGGTGAAGTGGTCAATTTTGTGCCCTTCGGATACTTGGAATAATCTGTTTTCCGCTTCATCGATAACCGTTTCAATATCATCGTTTTCGTTAAAGCCCATTTCGGCGATATCTGATGCAGCGGAAATAAGGCGACGGCGCGTAGCATTGCGCTGCACAATTCGACCATAATGAATAACGTTTCCGGCAGTCGGTACGGTTGTTGCCAAGTATGTGATAGTCCGCTTTCCGCCGATAGCTTTTAATTCTTTCTTTTCCTTCAGTACGTCAATCACGGACAAGATATCAATCGGGTCGCCTTTGGAATACAGCTCCATCATCGCCTCATAAATAACTTGATTATTGTGATGGTAGAAATCTTCCGGATTGATCCAGTCTGCAATCTTAATAACGGCATTCTTGTCGATAAGGATGCTGCCGAGGACGGATTCTTCCGCTTCGGTGTGATGAGGAGCGATTCGCAGTTCTTTTCCAGGCATACGTATTACTCACTATACCGTGCTTTTTAAGTGCATCAGTGGATAAGATGTGGAAAGCCAGTAGAGGGACATTATTTTTGGCTATCTTGGGCCATTGGGGTATCGTGAATATATGAAACTTCTCTTAACGTCTGCGGGGTTTGAAAATCAAGCAATAATTAATGCTCTCCGCAAGTTGCTTGGAAAAGAATGTAAGGATGCTAATCTCGTTTTTATTTCAACGGCAGCAAATATGGAACCGGGGGATAAAGGCTGGCTCATTAAAGATTTTGTTGCGTGTCAACAACTTGGATTTAAGCAATTGGACATCATAGATATTGCCTCGGTTCCTCAAGAAGTATGGAAACCTCGGTTGGAGGTTGCTGATGTAATTATGGTTGGTGGCGGAAATACGTCATATCTTATGGCGCAAATTAAGAAATCTGGCCTTGCAGATGCGCTCCCCGAGTTTCTTAAAACGCGCCTCTATGTTGGCGTGAGTGCTGGAAGTATGGTGATGGCTCCAAGTCTACAAGAACAAGAAATGCAAAGATTATACGAAGAGGAAATTACAAATGATGACACAAGTCAGGGACTAGGCGTTGTAGATTTTTTAGTTGTCCCGCACTTAAATTCAGAATATTTTCCGCATGTTGCAGAATTAATTGACGAAGTAGCAAAAGGTATAGCTATGCCATTGTATGTAATAGATGATAAAACAGCTGTGCAAGTTGTAGATGGCAAAGTTGATGTTGTGTCGGAGGGGGAGTGGAGAAGATATAATTAAGATTTTGGGGCACGCTTGTAGGTTATTGAAAAATATTTGACAAAATAATAAATATAATTTATTGTGCAATACGGTTTAGTTGGACTTTAAAAACAAGGATCTTTTCTCAGATATAGGGAGGTGGTACATGAAGCGGCATTATGCAATAGTTGCGCTGTTGCTCGTTACGACAACGGCATTTTCCGGCAATGCTTGGTATGCAATGGCGGTAACGTTTGGAGCCAAAGACCCGTTATTCGATGTGATTGCCTTGGCAATTTCCGTCATTGGCCATGAATTTGGTCACTGGATTGCACTCGAAATGTTCGGCGTCAAAAGTGTGATGGGTGTAATAGTGGTGTTGGGGTGGGCGGCGCCTTTCGACGACGAAGCGGTGCAGAAGTTAGAAAAACTGACTTGGGAAAAGCAGGTTGTAATTTTGTTTGCAGGTCCTTTCGCGAACTTAGTTATGATTTCTGGTGCCTTCTTGGTATGGGGTATTGGCGTTCTGCCTGATGACTATCTTCAATGGTTTGCAAACCTTAATGGAGCAATTGGATTTTTCAACCTATTTCCACTTTGGCGATTAGACGGTGCTGGTATCATGCAGTATGTCATTAGAAGTCTTCGTCCGCGGGATCGGGCCAGATACGTCGAAAGCGGTTTCTTGGTGTTCTCCTCTACCCTGACGTTTGTCTTTGCAATGGGAGGCTCGACGTTTCCTATTTTTTCTCCGCTATTTTTCTACTTTGGGTTGCGTTCGTTGGCTAAGGCTTCACACAGTTGCTCCTCTTGGGATGAGCGCGCGATGCCTGAGAAGTCTGCAAAAATAGCGCTAAGTCTATACCTTATTCTGATGTGTGTTCTGTATGTTGTCTCAGAAAACACAAATCGCTTCTAAGCGCATGCGCTAGGAACTCCCGAAGATGAAACAAAAATACCTCCGCGATTGTATCAAGGGGGTTTTCTTTTACCCTAAATCTTCACAATCCTTGGTCCTTGCGGCGTGTCTTCAATCCGGTAGCCTTGCTCTGCAATCTCTTGGCGGAGCGCATCTGCGCGCATGTAGTTTTTTGCTTTTTTTGCTTCTTCTCGGTCTTGTGCAAGGGATTGGATAGTAACCGGCACTTCTTCTTCCTTCGATTCTTTTGCAAGAGGATCAAGGATGCCGATTACGCTATCCATGCTCAGTAATTGGGAAGACAGCTGAGATGCAATCTCAGTATTATTTGCATCCAACGCCTTATTTAATTCTTTTGTTGTTTCGAGGAATATTGCGAACGCTTTAGATGTATTGAGGTCATCTTGGAGGGCGGAGATAAACTGAGAAGGTGCTATTTCATCTTTCTTCCAATTAGAAAGGGGAAGGCGCGCCAATACCTTTGTAATACTTTCTACATGCCCCTGGAATTCATCCAATAATTCCCATGAGAAATCTATTGGGGAGCGGTAATGATGCGCGAATACGAGAAGTCTAAGTGCAAGCGGAGAATAGTTTTTTTCTTTCAGCGTATCTATGGTAATAACTTCGCCTTCGCGCTTTGCCATCTTTTTGCCGGCAAGCATCAAGTGCCTGTTGTGCATCCAGATGTTTACAAACGGCTTACCAGTTGCGCCCTCGGATTGCGCAATTTCGTTTTCATGATGAGGAAAGCGGTTGTCTTCGCCGCCGGTATGAATATCGATTGTTTCGCCCAGCTCTTCCATGCTCATAGCAGAACATTCAATGTGCCAGCCAGGGTACCCTTTGCCCCATGGGGAATCCCATAGCTGCAGATGCGTGTCATCGATCATCCAGAGCGCAAAGTCTTGCGGATGTTTTTTTTCGTTTCGCACTTCAACTCGGTGCCCTGCGTCTATGTTTTTTATATCATTGCCGGAAAGTTCCCCGTATTTTGGAAACGTCGAGATATCAAAATACACTCCGGAGTCTGTTATATACGCATGTTTATTTGCGAGCAACTTTTCGATAAGCGTAATCATACTTGCGACATGCTCGCTTGCGCGCGGATATTGGTCGGTATGCTGAATGTTTAATGCGTCGATATCTTGGAAAAATAATTCAGTCTGATATTTGGCAATATCTTGCGGAGTTTTTTGTTGCGCCTTTGCTTCTTTTTCCAGTTTATCTTCGCCTTCGTCTATTTCATCCTGGGTCAAATGGCCAACGTCAGTGATGTTCGTCACGTCATGAATCTGATAGCCGAGCAAGAGCAGGGTTCTGCGTAAAAAATCTGCATTGAGGAACCTGCGCATATTGCCGATATGCTGGCGCTTGTAGACGGTTGGTCCGCAGTTGTAGATTGTAACAGCATCTGTTTTGGAAACCGGTTTTAACTCTTCTTGTTCTCGTGTTCGCGAATTGTACAGGTGTATAGGCTGCATGTAGTATCCATTGTACGGGGGGATTGGCGCACATTCAACAATTTATGTACTTAAGAAGGAGGCAGACATGTCTTCAGGGCAACGTTCCGTATCGTTTGACTTGGATGGAGTGGTGTTCAGGGATCAGGCTCCGCAGTTTATTGTATTCATGAAGCAAGATCGCGGATTGCCGTTTAATGATGATCTGTTTGCTCAAACTCACAGTTGGAGCAAAGCTCTGGGGCTGGAAGTCCCGCAGATCAATGAGCTGTTTGCAGATTTTGCAATTCAGGGTCCGCGTCCGCAGTTTGTACCTGGTGCCGAAGAAGGGCTACGAGCGATCAGTAGAAGTGCGGTATTGCACTTAAATACTGCGCGATATGCGCATGCTCTCAACGTGGCGGTAGCAGTGTTGGGCGAAGCAGGAATCATTCACCATTATCAGCATGGGGGAATGTCGAAGAGAAAGGCTGTTCCGCTGTGTCAGTATGAGATCCCGATCCATGTCGAAGATAGTACGGAGGATATTCATCTTATTCTGCAGCAGTCGAATGCTACCGTGATTCAGTTTCCATCGTATGCTCCTGGCTCAAAAGTTTCTGCAATTCAGCATGATCGGGTGCATGTGCTCCCGTCTGTACTTAAAGCAGGACTTCTTTCACAAGATGAGGTCCTGGAAGGATGCTGGGCCGAGCTATTGGAGTACCTGGGCATTGATGTTCCTGCTTGTGTGTAGTAATGTACGATTTTCGCCGCGAGGGATGCGGCGATTTTTCATAACACTCGCTTTTTCTTTGCTCTGCCAAAAATGAAAATAAGTACAATGATTAAGAACGCGATGATTCCCCAGAAAAAGACACTGTCGAGAATTGTTGCGCCTGCTCGGTGAGGATTGAAGACGTTGATGATGGCTAGAAACGGAATAGCCAAGATGGAGTATGAGAAAATGCTTCGAAGCAATTCGTTTTCTTGATGCTGCAGGAGGGAGTCGTTGGTGTTGCGCAATTCTTGCATGCTGCTGTGCAATGCTTGCAAGGTGTACCACATTTGCTCCGCTTGGTTGTGAATGTGCGACAATACTTCTTGCTCGGGAATAGTGAATGCGTATTGCCGGTGGATAGATTGGAACAGTCCTTTTTGGGGAAGTGCAATCCGATGAAAATCCAAAACATCTCGCGATAGTACGGCGATTTCCTCTACCATTTTGCGTTCATTGCCATGGAAGATGGCATCTTCCGCGATTTCTACGCGTTTGAGCAGATGGTGAATTTTTTTCAATGTAGCAGTATTTAGGCGGTCGATAATGGTAAACGCCAGCGAAAGCGGGCTTGTGCCGGTTTCTTGATACGCATCCGGATTATTTGAATAATCTGCAAAAATCTCATCAAGCATTGGGATTGCTGAGCGGGTAATGGTGGCGAGATTGTCTTTTTGTATAATGAACGCAATTGTTCGATTTTCTATCGATTTCACCGTATGTTCTCGAATTGGAACGTGGATCAATATTATTTTGTAGTCGCTTCGAACAATAAATTGCGGCCCCTGGTTCCCGTGCACGATTAATTCGCTGTCCAATTTCGACAACTTCGCATCTCGCGTCGCTTGTACGAGATCTTCGTTTGAAGGAGATGAATTATGTTTCCACATCGTGGTATAATCATATCATGAATCGAATGTCAGTTTTTGCATTGCCGGTACTTATGATAGGCATGCTGGCGCTGGGAGGATGTTCTCGCACAACTCCAATTCAGCAAACGCCTCCGGGCGGAACGTATGTATCAACAAGTGCGGGTGCGCTATTTGAGCAATCCGTAAAAACAACAAACAGTCCTGACGCGACAATCGCTAGTTACGATTTAGGAAAAATTCATCGTTCATTCCAAGATTCTGCGCTTGTGTATATTGCGGCGGGCAAAGACGGTATGGTGATATCTCATGACGACGGCGCAACATGGGCAACCGTTCCTCTTCCGCTTGCGGGAGTTATAGATGTAGTCCAAACGAAATCCGGAGTGCTGCTTGCATCGGGAGTTGATTCTGCGGGGCAGGGAATTGTTACCAGGAGCACCGATGGCGGAAAAACGTGGCAAAATATGCTCACGCTGCCGATAGATAAGAACAGCAAGTCGTTCCAAATTATTAAGGGCGGATCAAGCGCCCCGGCCAGCATTATTGCGATGGAGGCGGATTTGTTCCAGCCGAATCGCGTATGGGCGGGGACGAACGACGGAACCATTTTTGCCGGCGAGCAAGACGGAAGAACGTGGAGAAAAGTTGCCGACATTACGAGCAGGGCTTCGCAAATTACGGGCGATAGATCGGGTGCGGGGGTAGTGCGATTAATGCCGTCTCCGTTTAATGCGAACGACATGCTCATTGTTACGAAGGATAATCGGTTGGTGGAATTAAAAGACGGAACGCTCACTGAAATAAAAGTTCCTGTTAATTTTGATCAGCAGACTCCATTTGGCGTAAATATTGGATCTCAAAAAGTATTGAGCGCATCGTATGTTCCCGGATTTAAGGATGCATTATTTGTGGGTACGGATACGAGCGCTGTAGTGACGCGCGACGGAGGAAAGAGCTGGATTGCCCTGAAGTTGCCGCTAGATGCCTCCAAGACGCTATCAAGCAATGTGGTTACATTAAGCCCTACGAATATCAATCGCATGTTCGTGATTGCGGATGGTATTGTGTATCGATCGGAAGATGGGGGAAGCACATGGAATACGACAGACATCGGCCCTGCAGGGTACCCGGTGACAGATATTTCCATCAACCCTGCAAATGCGGCGCACATGCTCGCAGTGGTCAAAAAACCGTCTGCATAAAACCTCTTGACACTAGCACTCGATGCGTTAGAGTGCTAATATATGCAAATGGATTATCGATTAGCACACGTACTCCGCGGAGTCGTTGACGAATATATTGCAACGGGAAAGCCGGTCGGATCTGAGCGGCTTTTAGAGGTGTTGGGAATTCCCGTGAGCTCCGCGACGGTTAGGAATTTGCTGCGAGAATTGGAAGATTTGGGGTATGTAGAGCAGCCTCATACATCTGCTGGCAGAATTCCTACTGATAAAGGGTATCGATATTATATCGACCAATTAACATTTAAGGACCCTTCGGAGCAGAAAGTTCAATCGATAAAACATAAATATCAAGAATATCAGGAAGAGTTCGACCGCCCTGCGCAAGCGCTTGCAACCATGCTCGCAGATATGACGCATGCAATGGCTATTACGAGCATGCTTGGCAGCAGGGATATTTACGGATCAGGAATTTCGAAATTATTTCAATTCATAGACGAGGATACGCAAAATGCCGTACAAGAAGCATCTATTTTGCTCGATAATATTCATGAATATGTAAATAAATTTGCAGATGCAAATACGGACGCAGCTCATGTGTATATTGGGCAAGAGAACCCGGTATTTGAATCGAAGCACACCAGTATGATCGTGCGCACGATGCGCTTGCCGACAGGAGAGACGGCGCTCCTCTTGATAGCAGGGCCGAAGCGGATGCAGTATCGCAAGAATGTGGGAACGATAAATGCAGTAGCGTCTTTACTTGAGAATACTAATGAATAACCTATGAAAGAAAAAAATCACAAAAAACAGGAACCGAAACACGAGGCAAAGGAACATTTAAAAGAGCATGAATATTTAGCAGGATGGAAGCGCGCGCGGGCAGATCTGGAAAATTTGCAGAAGCGCACAGATATCGAAAAGCAAACGTACAGGACCTTTTTAAAACGAGACATCGCAGAAACGTTGATACCGCTGGCAGATAATTTTAAGTCGCTCGTTACTCATGCGCCCGATACGAGCAAGGACCCTTGGGCGGCAGGGGTGGTGCATGTGGCCAGGCAATTCGAGCAGACTCTCGCGGATTTCGGCATAGAAGTGATAGAAAAAATCGGAGAGGCGTTTGATCCGGCAATTCACGAAGCAGTAGACGAGGTGGAGAGTGAAGATCAAATAGGAAAAGTAGTAGAGGTTGTGCAGGCTGGGTACAAGATAGGGGATACGACGATACGGCCGGCAAAAGTAAAAATAGGTAAATAATAATTCGTAATTAACACATATCTTATGAGCAAAATATTAGGAATCGACTTAGGAACAACAAACTCTGCAATGGCAGTAATGGAAGGCGGCAAGCCAACCATTTTGGAAAATAGCGAAGGGAACAGAACGACGCCTTCCGTGGTTGCGATGAGCAAGACGGGGGAACGCTTAGTGGGAACGCTGGCGAAGCGTCAAGCAGTGGTAAATAGCGCGCAGACCATTTATTCTGCAAAGCGATTAATCGGCCGCATGTACGATGATCCGACAACGCAAAAAGAAAAAGCAATGCTGCCGTACGCTATTCAGAAAGGCGCAGACGGGGGAGTAGAGATTAAGTTCGGAGACAAGTGGGTGCGCCCGGCTGAAATTGCAGCAATGGTATTGCAGAAATTAAAAGCAGATGCGGAGGCAAAACTTGGTACTACTATTACCGAAGCCGTTATTACGGTACCTGCATACTTCGACGACTCTCAGCGCAAAGCGACGAAGGATGCCGGAGCAATTGCAGGTCTTGATGTAAAGCGCATTATCAACGAACCGACTGCAGCTGCGCTCGCGTATGGATTAGATAAAAAGAAAGATGAAAAAATCTGCGTATTCGACTTGGGCGGAGGAACATTCGACGTGTCTATCTTGGAAGTAGGGGAAGATACGATCGAAGTGCTTGCAACGCACGGTGATACGCATTTGGGCGGAGACGATTTCGATCAGCGCATTATCGATTGGATCGTTAAGGAATTCATGCAAACGGACGGCATCGATTTGAGCAAAGACCCAATGGCATTACAACGTTTGAAGGAGGCTGCTGAGCGCGCAAAGTTGGAACTCTCAAGTTCTCAAACAACCG
>CAYVFG010000006.1:0-40867 GCA_964450915.1 uncultured Candidatus Saccharibacteria bacterium
GGCGATTGCGGGGATAGTGGCATCCAAGCAAGATGTTGAAATTGCGATGTGGGATATTGATTCTGCAAAAGTTCCTGATATGCAACCGCTTGAAAGCGTTTTGCGAGATTCTCAAGTAGTTTTTTTATGCGTGTCGTCATGGGTGCTGCGCAAGGCTGCCGAATCAATTTTGCCGTATGTGTCGTCTGGGGCAATTATTATTTCGCCTACAAAGGGCATTGAAAAAGATACGCTTAAAACTTCCGATGAAATATTGCGAGACGTATTTGGAGATTCTGCGAATATCGCCTTGATGCATGGGCCCATGCTTGCTGCAGAGATTGCTCAAAAACTCCCTGCCTATACGGTGTTGGCTACCGCAAGTAAGGCCTCGTATGATCTGGTGTCTGAATTGTTTGCAGGAACACTGCTGCAGGTGGAATATTCCTCGGATATTCATGGGGTAGCCGTAGCGGGCGTGCTGAAGAATATTTATTCAATAGGGTTGGGCATGGCAGATGCGATGCTTTTGGGAAGTAATTTCCGAGGCTGGTTTGTGCGAGTTGCTATCCAAGAAATGGGGAATATTATTGCTGCATTTGATGGAAAGCGCGACACGGCACTAACGGGTGCAGGCATAGCGGATTTGATCGCTACCGGATTTTCTCCACATTCCAGAAACTGCCAAGTGGGCCATGAAATTGTGCAATCAGGGGAATGCGTAACGGTGAGCGAAGGGGCGGAGTCTCTTCCCCAGATGATGGCATTGCTTGATGCAAAAGGGGTTTTGGCGCCATTGTGCCAGGGAATCGGTGCAATAGTGAGCGGAAAGGCTGCTGCGCGCGATATTGACAAGATAGTGGCTTCCTGCGTATCATAGGGAAATGTCAAAACCTCGAACAATGGAACGAAAAGTACGCCAGCGCCGAAAAGCGAAGCTTGCTCAGTTAAAGGCGAAATTTGCTGCCGCAAAGACGGAAAGCGCAAAGCACGGCATTATTGAAAAGGCGATTAAAGTGTCTCCTTCTTTGGTAAAAGCTGAAATCGAAAAAGCTTGGAAGTAATCCAGTAAGCAAGAATGAACCCCGGAAGCTCGTGCTTACCGGGGTTTGTCGTGTTGTTTTTGTTGCTACGCAAGGGCGGCAAAAATTGTTGAGTTGAACAGATCTAGCCATCCAGGTAGTGTTTTTACGACTGCAAACCTGTGAGTATGGGTTGGGCATACATGGTCGGGGCCTGCGGCAACAATTATGTGAGGCGGCATATTTTCAAGTTCTTCCATGCTGTGTGCGCACTGCAGGCAGGTCGATTGTGAAGTAAAGCGATCACAGACTGGGCAGCAATGCACAACGACAACTGCAATCGGCATTCCGTAGAGATTTGCCATGATTCACCAGCCCTTCGTTGAAAAATCAAATTTTCCAAAGAACCACCGTTTCTTTATTGTACTCCTCTTTCAAGCCGACTTTTGCACTTCGTGCCTGCATGCCCGAGAGCAGGTGGCAGGATTTACTGCGAGACAGTCTGCGCAGTATTTGGACTCACTAGCGCATACGGAACATGCGGCTTGCACATCGCCCGGGTTGCCGCAGATAGGGCAGAGGGCGTATCTCTTGCTCGGTTGCAAATGCGAATCCACAGCAACGCGATGATCGAACATAAAGCATTCGCCATTCCATTTGCCGTCCGGATATTCTTTTAAGTAATTTGTAATACCGCCATCGAGTTGATACACTTCTTTGTATCCTTGATGCGCCATTTCCTCTCCTGCTTTTTCACACCGAATTCCGCTGGTGCAGAACATGAGGACGGGTTTGTCTTTTGGAATATTGCTCTCTTCTACGAATTTCGGAAATTGATAAAATGATTCTAGTTTCGGATCAATTGCATTCTCGAATGTTCCGATTTTTGTTTCATATGTATTGCGCGTATCTAGAACTGTCACGTCATTTTTCTGCATCATTTCGTGAAATTCTCTCGGACTTAAATGCTTTGCATTTCCCACGGGTCGAATCCCTTCGTGTTTTAACGCAACGATTTCTTTTCGGATATCTACTTTGAATCGCTTAAACGGCTTGACGTCGCTGGTCCAATCTTGAAATGAAATCTTTGGGAATGCTTCAGTAAGGTATGCCCGAATCGTCTCGATTGCTTCTGGGGAGCCGGCTACTGTTCCATTGCAGCCTTCTGTGGCGAGCAAAATTAAACCGTTCATGTCGTGGGTGGATCCAATTTCGCGAAGATTTTTTTGGATATCCAAAACCTCCTGATCGGTTAAGTCTTGGAATATGTACCATTGCGTCATGAAATACGTCATGACGCCTATATTAGATGAGTGGGAACGTTTTGCAAAGTTCTTTTACCTCTTTGGCGATCTGCTTGATGTCCTTGGATTTTAACGCTTCTTTTTCGAGCTGCTCAAACGACAGTTCTTTCCATGGTTCTGCGGTACGCATTGCTTCGCGGATCCATTCAGCAATTTTAACCATCTCCTTTTCTTTCATGCCTCGGGTCGTTAGAACTGGCGTTCCGAGTCGAAGTGCGGACGGGTTGCGAGGCGGACGGGAATCCCATGGCATGGTGGAGTAGTTTGCGGTGATGCCAGCTAGTGCCAAGACGCGCGCAAACGGCCTGCCGAGCAATGGTTCGTGCGACAGGTCGATGAGCAGGAGATGCTTGTCTGTTCCGTCTGTGACAAGTTTAAAGCCTTGATCTTGCAGTGCTTTGCCAAGCGCTTGAGCATTTGTAACTACTTGCTTTGCATACTTTTTAAATGTCGGCTTGATTGCTTCCCCTAAGCCCACTGCGATGCCGGCAATATTGTGATTGTGGGGGCCGCCTTGGAGACCAGGCAAAATTGCGCGATTTATTTTTTCTATGAGTTCTTTTTTTGCAAGAATAATTGCGCCGCGGCCAGATCGCAATGTTTTGTGCGTCGTCATGGTAACAACGTCTGCAATCCCAACTGGGGACGGGAATGCGCCACCAGCAACGAGCCCTGCCTCATGTGCAATATCTGCCATGTAGAATGCCCCTACTTTTTTGGCAATCGCTTTCATCTTTCTGTAGTTAATGATTCTCGGATACGCAGTGCCTCCGGTAATAATCAGTTTTGGTTTATATTTGAGCGCAATCTTTTCAATTTCTTTATAGTCAAACTGGGATGTTTTCGGATCCGTTTTGTATTGAACTGGATTATATAAGATAGACGTAATATTCACTTTGCGGCTTCCACCTGTGTATACCAGTAGGCCTGATTTTACATCTTTTTCTCGTTTTTTCGCATCCGGTTCAAACGACCATCCGTGTGACAAGTGTCCGCCATCGGGCAAGTACATAGCAAGCATAGTATCGCCTTGCTGGAGAAGTGCTAGATATACGGCTAAGTTTGCACTACTTCCGGATAATGCTTGTACGTTCACGTCCCATGTTTTTGGCAACCCAAATGCTTTTTTTGCTCGGTCTATTGCGAGCTGTTCCAATTCGTCGATATATTGGTTGCCTTCGTAGTATCGTGATCCGATATTGCCTTCTGCGTATTTGTGCGACATAACAGAACCTACTGCTTCTCGAACGGACGCTGAAAACCAATTTTCTGAAGGAATCATCGAAAGCGTTTCTTGCTGGCGCGTTTCCTCGTTTGTGATAATTCGAAATACTTGCTTATCTGTTTTTTGAAGATTGTTCATTGCGTACATAATGAATATGGGTAAAAAGCGGATATTCGGTTTTTGTATGGATTCGCCAGACGCTGTGATCGATCTCGGGGAAGTATACATCTCCTGAATATTCCGTTCGAAGGTGCGAGATGCGAAGCTCGTCGGCTATCGGCATAAATTCATCGTACACCTGGCCACCGCCTATAACAAATACTGTTCGTTCGTTTTTTGTCTTTTCGATTGCGTCGGCAATAGACGAACAGAATACGACACCATCTTGATTTTGGGTATGCGCGTCGCGAGATAAGACATACAATGTTCTGCCCGGAAGCCCATGGCCGATTGACTTGTACGTGGTATGCCCGGCAATGAGCGCATGCCCCATTGTGATGCTCTTGAATAGTTTTAGTTCGTCCGGAATATGCCACGGCGTGGAGCCAGCTTTGCCAATAACGTTGTTCGGATCAATTGCGGCGATGAGGGCGATCACACGGTCAACTTTTCCAAAGCTTTCAACTTTTCTTGAATCTTTTCCTCTTGGCCTCTGCGCGCAAAGTCATATTCCCCCATATTTACTCGCATGTACTGTGCAATAAGCGGGTATACTTTTTCAAATAGTCTGAATTTTTCTTGCTCGATATGACGGTATCCAGGGTGGCCTTCCGGAATGGTTCGAAGCTCCATTTCCCAAAAACATTCGCGCACGTTCGTCCATTGCATGAAGCGGACTTTGTACGCCATGGGCACGGCATATTGTGCTAATACGGGGTCGTGTTCTGCGATTTTTCTATACACAGCCGCTGCTTTATGCAATGCATCTCGATAAGGCTGATCTAGTCCTGCGTCGATGAGCTCCTGGGGCGTTTCGTGACCGTGGGCTATCGTAAAGAGCTGGCGCTGCTGGGTGAGCATGCGATGGCGATGCAAATCTCTCCATGCGCCAATATCGATAGTGATGTCGTATCGCAGGTATGCGTTTTCAAATGCTCGGCCAACTTTTTGCCATCGCTGAGTGCGATTGCTTAAATATGCTGCAAGAATTTCTCGTTTCTCTTGTTCTGACATTGCTTGTACGGCAGTAATAGTATCTTCCCAGGACGCAGTATTGTTATCTGCGTTATATAGTATTCCGGCGATGATTTTCGCTTCACCATCAACGTCGTATTCTACAAGCGATACGGCAGTGTCGTGATCATGATTCTTCGTAAGGGTCTCTGGGACAAATTTCGCAATGCGTGCAGTTTTTTGTGAGAGGTAGTCTTGATAAGCCTCTACTTTGTCTTGACTTGCTGGGTCTTTTACTCTGCGCAAAAATGACGGGGTTACTTTATAGAGCTCTTGATACGTTTGCTCCGTAGCCCAGCGGATTTCGCCCAAGCTGTGGCGGGCGGATCTGCTTACTAAATATTCAAATGCCTGGCCGTTGCCGAAAAAGGCGACTTGAGACAATGTGGCCATCGGCAATAGTCCTCGGACAGTGTCGAATGCTTTTTTCTCTACAACACTTTTTGTTTCATCTGGAAATCGCTGGGCTAAATAGGCCGATAGTTTCGGAATCAAATCGATATACGTTTCAAATAGCGTATTCATTGCATCTTGATACTCTTGCTTTAAGTCAAGCTGTTCGAGTGTGGGGTCTGTGTAATACTGGTAGCCGTTATTCACTTTCTTTGAATAGTCGACATATCTCGTAGACTTTTCAATTGGAGCTAAGCCGATGCGCTGATCTTCGAATTGTTTGATTGCAATCTGCGACAAGCTGGAGAATACCACGTGCATACCTGCCATCTGAGCAATTGAATCGTCTCCGTATTGCGCGAGCCATTTTGCATAAAATGATCGAGCTTTTGGATTTGAAAAAATAGATTCCGTAGGATGCGTATGCAAGAAATCTATGAATTCCTTAAGAGTCTTGCCGTATTTTGCTTGTTCATTGTCGGTTGGATTTTCTTGCAAGAACGGTTCAACGTATTCTTTTAAGAAGATCAAGCGTAAGTCGTCTGCTGCGCGGCTTGTTCGGGAGCACAAGGCGCCAATGACTTCGGGAGAGGAAATAAGAGGGACGTATACGGACGATGTGAGATTTGTGAAAAATGGGGATAAGTTCCATTTTTGTTCTTCATTGTACAAGTCGGCATCATATGGCGGGGCGAAGCTTTCAAGTGGAAGGGTTGGGTTCATGAAATTATTGTTTCACGAGGCGAACATTTCTGCAAATAGGCGAAGCCATTGCTCGGCTACTCGCTTTACATCGTAATGAGCCCGCATATAGGAAGCTATATTGTTTGATTTTTTGCGCAATTCCTCCGGATGTTCTAAAAGTGTTCGCACTTGTTGAACGAGAAGTTCAAAATCGCCCTTTGCGCATGTGCCGAGATTATGCGTTGTAATAATCGAATCCGGATTTAAGTTAAGAGTTGCTATCGGAGTGCCTGCAAGGCCGCTTTGCATGAACGCCATGGAGTATCCTTCAAAATCGGACGTATTTACCGTAATTTTTGCACGCGCAAAATACTCGTATAGTTTTCTGTGAGGCAAGCCCTCTATAAAACGAATGTTTTTTATGCGTCTTGCTTGTTGTTTTACCTTTGTAAATAATTGGGCCTGATTTTTTAATGGCGCTGCGATCATTACAAATTCTTCTTTTGGGAATCGTTTTGCCAAATCTAAGAAAAGAAATGGATTTTTCCATGGTTCGCACCGAGCTACCCATACGATTGTTGTTCTTTCCCGCGCCGTCTTCGGCGCATAGGCGTGCATCCCCAAGGGAATGTAGGTAATGGGGCATTTGATATTCGGATGGTGTATTCGCAGCTGGTCTTTGTGATGAGCTACGGAGACATCAATAAGGTCGGCATGTTCGAGAGCTATTTTGAATAAGACGCCGGTAATGGGATACCTTTTAATGGCGCTCCCATCGCATTCGCTGTCTGACGCTGTAAGGTAGATAAATTTTTTCTTATATATTCGGCAAAAAAGCCAGGTGAAAAACACTGTTTTTCCGAATACGGATTCAACATAGGCATCCGAACGAGCTTCTACAAGAGCATTCCAAAACTTCCATAATTGCGTACATGGGTTTTGACGGTGAAGTTTCAAGGAAGATAGCAGAGTAATATTTTGAGTGTGTATGCTGCGGCGTTGCCCGAAATCACCTGTAATGATAGTCGTATCAATATGTTTTCCCAGTAACGGCGCAAGTTCATGGAGCGCTATTTCCGCACCCCCCGTAGGAATTTGAGAAGATTCTTCGAATATATGATATGCCATAAGATTTATAAAACATACTCTTTTTGGCGTAGTGGGCATTGGCATATTTCGTATTCATTTCGTATGCTAGCACGTATGCAGAAGGAGTTGGAGTATTTATACCATTTGGAGCGATTTGGCATTAAGCCGGGACTTGCTGTTATGGAGGAGTTAATGGGCGTTTTAGGGCATCCGGAAAAATCTTTCAAAAGTATTCATATTACCGGAACGAACGGAAAGGGGAGTACCTGCGCAATGCTGGAATCCGTATTACGGGAATCGGGAATAAAAACTGCTATGTATACCAGTCCGCATTTGTATTTGTTTAATGAGCGGATAAAAATTTCTGGCGTTGCAATTCCCGATAGCGATTTGGTGAACTTGATACGAGAAATCCGCGATAGCGTTGAGAGAAATAATCTGCATCCTACGTTTTTCGAATTTACTACGGCATTAGCGTTTCTTTATTTTTCTCGATGCAATGTGGACATTGCGGTGATAGAAGTTGGGATGGGCGGAAGACTGGATGCCACAAATGTCATTACGCCATTGCTCTGCATTATTACGAATGTAGGGTTGGACCACATGGAATTTTTGGGCGATACGGTTGAAGAGATAGCCAGAGAAAAATCCGGAATTATTAAGCAGGGCGTTCCTGTTATTACGCGAGAAGAAGGTGCGGGTGTTGTAAAGATTTTAGAAGAAGAAGCTGAGCAAAAAAACACGCGTGTTATTCGAGCGCAAGGTAGCATGAAGGCAACAGTGTTGCGCGCAGATTTGAACGGGCAGGATGTTGAGGTTATCGGAAAGAATGTTGCCATGCGAATGTATCTGCCGCTTTTAGGTGCGCATCAAATTAAGAATTTAGAAGTTGTCCTGGCTGCATGCGAGGAACTTGTGCGTGCAGGATTGCATGTTTCGCAGGAAGATATTTGCAACGGTATTCGGTCGACGATATGGGAGGGTAGGTTGCAGGTAGTTTCTCAAAAGCCTCTTATCATAGTAGACGGAGCCCATAACAGGGATGGAGCACAGGCGCTTGCCAGGTTTTTAGAACCGATGCCAGCGTTTGATGTTCTGGTATATGCTGCTAAAAAAGGGAAAAATATTAAAGAAGTATTGAGTTTGCTATTGCCGAGATGCAAACGGGTTATTATTACAAAGGGTTCGTATATGCCAGAAGATCCGGAGATTATTGCTCGCATGGTCAAAGATATGGGGTATCCTGCTGAAGTGCGTGACAATGCGCCTGATGCGGTTGGGCGGGGCTTGGAATATGCCGGCACAGACGGGAGTATGCTCATTGCGGGCTCGCTCTACATGATTCCTGATGCGCTAGCGTTTTTGAAACAATCCGGGGTATAAATTTTATATGAACATTGTTCGTATCATTATCGTGACGTGTGTTGCGATATTTTGCATAGTTTTTGTGCGAGTTGCCCCCCTGTCTACCTCCCCCACTCAAATAGTAAAGTTCGATGATGCCCCAAGCGTCGTATCACTTCAGGCAAACCAGCATCTTACGCAGAGAGTGCATTTGTCGAAAGGGGTGTATTCCGGAATACGATTTTTTTCAAACGATAAAACGTTGTCTGGCAGAATTGTTCGAGCTGTTATTATGGATAGGGAAGGAAAGGTTGTGTCTCAAGGAGATGCGGACTCGTTGTCGTACCTTCCGAATGATAACGTGCTGCAGATCGAAGTTGATACTGCTTGGTTTGCTGTTGCTCACGATGATTTTTACGTTCTTGATTTGTACTATCCTCATGGAGAGCCGTTGTCGGTGCGCGTCATGGAGCGAGATCAGAATTTGCCCGCAGTGCAAAAATTGGCAATTAATAAACAGACTCAATCCGCCATTATGTCGCTTTCATTTGTGAAGCGTGTCCCTACGGACTTTGGCGCTCAGCAGGGAGTAATGATCGGGGCGATTGCGATGATTTGCGTTGCGTTGCTTTCGGTTTTGAAAACAGGAAAACAAAAAATGATCGGAGCAATAGCGATAATTATTTTCCTTGCCCCTCTTGCAAGCCTCGGATATTTATTTCCAACAGGAAGCTTGGGGATTGCAGATTGGGATTTATACGTGCCCTTACACGATTCGTATCGCAAAGCAATTGTGCAGCTGCACACTTTTCCGTTTTGGGATCCGTATCCTTGCGGAGGTACGGCAGGATTGGGCGATCCGGAGTTCCCGGTATTTACGCCTACGTTTTTGCTGGTATTGCTTTTCGGCTCATCGCTTGGATTGCGACTGGATGTTATTTTATCTATCATAATCGGCGCAATCGGCATGCTTGTGCTTGCACGCAAGCTTGGCCGATCGGTTGAGGCGGGTCTTTTGGCCGGGCTTATTGTATCGTTTGGGGGAGTGAATTTAATAGAAAATGTCGAAGGCCATGTGAATATTCTTACAGTGATGTGGATCCCGTGGATATTTTGGGCGTGGCTGTCGGTGTATCGAAAAGAAATGCGTCCAATAATACTTGGAATATTTCTAGCGCTGACCTTTTTAGGCGGGGGCGTATATTTGCTGATATATACAACTATTGCGTTTATTATTTTAACGCTCCTTGTTTCTCGGAAAAAAGATGCATTCTTTACTGCGCTCACGTCAGGATTATGGGGGCTCGGTCTCGTGTCGTTTAAATTAGTTCCTGTTGTGTATTGGCTGAAGCAATTTACGGATAGGGTATATGTTCCGTCTTCGTACACGCTCCCGTGGCTTGGCGATATATTCTTTGGCCGGTATTTGCATGATACGTATATTATTTTAAATCAAAGCAGCGGATGGCACGAATATGGGGCATACATCGGATATGGCGCGCTGGTATTGGCATTAATTGGGAGCGCGCATTTTTTCAAGAATCGTATTATTCGATCTTTGGGCATTGCAACGGTGTTGGCAATTGCGCTCTCAACACTTGGGCCGTTTCTTGCTCCAATCTTGGATCATATAAAATTTTTACCAAGATCTAATTTATCTCGAGTAATAGTATTTGCAGTGATTCCGATTGCCCTTTTGGCGAGCTATGGAGTAGATAGGCTGCGCAGCTTTATGCCGAAATACGGCAACATTATTCAGGCGATCATTATAGGGATTATCGCAATCGACCTTATAAGCTTGACGTACCAAATTTCTCAGCAAGCATTCGTATTGCCGCACGTTGTTCCGGCAATTTCTCCTGCTCCGTATCCGATTGCATACACGCCGAATCGGTATGATCAGGCAGGGCAGGGTTCGCGCACTACGCGAACGGCAGATGCATACTTTGCTGGGTACGGAACAGAGGCATACTGTTCAGTGCTCGGGCCCCAGTCGGCAGTACGGACTGTGTATGATGAGGGAGACACGGGCGCCGTCTCAGCTCTGGATTCTCGAGCAAAAGTAAGCATAATTTCTTGGAGCTACAATACAGTGAAAGCTCGTGTCGATACGCCGGTTGCCACCCGCATCGTATTAAATGAAAATTATGCACAAGGCTGGATAGTAAATAGTAAGCCGGCCATCATAGAATCAAATCGGCCCGCAATAGATGTGTCCGAAGGCAGCTCTGATATCGTGTTCCAATATAAGGCGCCTGGGTTTTTTATAGGCCTTTTTATAACAATACTGACAATCGCGATGGCTTGTTACAGCTCTTTCGGTCGGCCGGATAGTCGCAGAAAAAAGTAATGCAGTAATGTTTGGTATGCGTTTTGTATTGCTTTTTTTGATACCCTGGGGGAAGGCGAATTATAGCGGATAGGTATTTCGCAATTATTGTGATTTCGTAATAAATATCTGATTTCTGTTTGATAAAAATGAGCGGTAGATTGCAGCGGATAGGCAATAATTTTCTCTACCACGTCTCGATGAAATCCTTGATATCCGCTGGTCATATCTGCTAGTTTTGTTCCGAGCATTGCGTTAGAAAGCATCGTGCCTGTGCGAGAAAGCAATCTGCGATTGATCGGTGAATCTGTAATTGACCCTCCCGGAACCATTCTGCTCCCAAACACGCACTGATGCCCGGCTTCGAGCGCTCGAAGGAAATCGGGAAGCTGATGCGGATCGTGCGATAGCCCGGCATCCATTTCGATAATATATTCATTCCCTGCGTCGAATGCAGCACGAAGGCCGCTTATGTAGGCATCCGGCAAGTGGCGATTTTCGGGAGCGAATATCGTTACGAAGCGCGGATCCTTTAAAGAAAGCTGCTGCGAAAGCTCGTATGTTCGATCTTGCGAAAAATTATTGATAACATGATAGACCGTTCCAGAGCCAATAGAGTCAAGAACCTCTGTAACTTCTTCGGCAAAGTGTTGAAAATCCCTCTCCTCGTTTGCCATTGGAACAGTAACTGCCCAACTATGCCGTATGATCATATGGTTGTAAAAATGCTAATTGCTTGTCGTAATGTGGGCGGTACTCGTATGCGTTGATTATATTTCTCACTCCTTGTTTATAGGATGGATACGCGTTTATGATCGAATGCACTGCGCGATCAATATCTTGAGAATTTTCTTCTACGATTTCTCCTGCTTTAAATGAAGCAATTTCTTTGTGAAAATAAGTTGTTTTAGTAGTAATGACAGGCAGGCCATATGCTAAATAATCCTTAATTTTTGTTGGCTCGCAATACAGTGATAAATTGTTCGGATCATAATCGTATAGGGCAAATGCAATATGCCACCGAGAAGCGATTTCTTCGCGATTAGGTGCAAACCCGTGGAATGTTACTTTGTCTTCAATGGCAAGATCCCGCACCAAGTTCTTGTAGAAGTTCAGCTCGTACCCATCTCCTATAATATCCAGATGAAGCGGCGTCGTCGTTTCGTGCGCATATGCAAGCAATGTTTGAAGCCCTTGTCCGTGCCGAATACTCCCCATAAAACCTATGCGGAGCTTGCTTTCCAGCACGTCTTGACGGTTTGCAATGCGTAAGTCTGCAATTCCTAGTGACAATTGACTGCGCTGCAAGCTGCTTGCGCGCAGCGGGCTGTATATCGTCTCGATTGGAGGGCTCAAGTATACGATGTAGGGAAGATGTCGATTATAAAAATCCAATAGCATGTGATAAAACCTCATAAATCCGGTTTTCTCGATATGGTAGTCTCCGATAATAAGAACGAAGCGGAGATTTTTGATGGCAGAAAATACGCCATGTAATATGCAGAATATCGGATTTTCTACTATTACAATGCTGCCGTTTTTAACGCGGAACAGGAGTATCGCGAGGAAGTAGATATAATGCGAAATTAATTTTACGAACTTGTTGTTAATGGGTACTTTCGGGAGGCTTTTCGAAATGCTATTCTTTCCATTATCATATTGCTCCATACGGCTCGGAACATTTGCATAGCCATTGGGAAAGTGGAATGTGGTTAAGTGCCGTGTGTTTTCTATGAGGTAATTCCTCAAGTTCCCCATGTTCTTTATCGGTTCCGGGGTTACAAAGTAGATGCTGTTATATTTTTCCATGGCGCAGGAATGCAATAATCATTCCTATTGTATACAGGAGAAGAGTGGCTGCTGACAACACTGTTCCTACATCCATGTATCGTTGAGGCCAGTATTCCATAACAATATCAATATTTTGAGTGGTTCCGAGGTTTGATTGAATTTCTTGAGGATCGATAATCCAGCCATTCATTAACGCGTTTATTTGTACGTGAGAGTCTTTTGAAATTTCTTGGCCGGGTTTCTTGAAAAGCAGTCGTTCCCATAGTGATAGGTTTCTAGTTCCTTCGGGCCTTGCAAATACTTTCCAGCCAGCAGCAAAACGATTCGATAGTACGAGCATTCTTGGTGATGATCCGATATCGCTGACGTGCAGCGAAATAGCAGTCGGGTCAATTTCTTCTGTTTTGGTGTTCAGGGATGATAATGGGGGATTCGCTGTTTGAATGAACCTTGACGGAAGGATGGGTATCCGCGTGACTGCAATGGATGCGAATTGGGTTTGAGATGCGCCGCTTTCAGCCGGCACGTAGAGGATGAGGCTTGCATCGGGATGAATATTGCTCCCGTTAACTATAATATTCCTTGTTTGCCATTGACTGTTTGTTTCCGGGAGATGGATTGTTGCTTGCGACTGGTTGTCGTTGGGATAGAAGGTAACATGCGCATCAGTCCCTCGAATCGTTCGGTAGCGTATTGATACGAGATAGTCGTACGTCGGGTTAAAATCGTGTAGCGGAAGCGTTACGCATGCAATATGCTTTGCTGCCTGAACCGAGAGCGCTTGGATGTGGTCAGCCGTTTCCGTGATAGATGCCCTAATTCCATTTTTTTCAACAGAAGTGCTATCTGTATTATTGCAGTCGCTCGCACTTACGGACATGTCCGGCGAAAAAGTAGTTTGCGCCAATAGATTTGAGCCAGTAATCGCCGAGTCTGCTATCGTGGTATCTGATGCGTGATAGGGTTGCGTGGTTACGTGCGCAGTGTTATCGGGAATATCAGCATCAACTGTTGATATGAGCTGATAGGCGTCTAAGTGCATGTTGTCAAACAGTCCGTCTCCTGTAGGCTGATATAAATAGATAGTAGAATTGTGTGTGCCATCAGTGTCAAAGGAGAAGTCCGCATGCTGCCAGTTCGGCTTTTGGCTGAATTGTACAAGGGAAAGATCTTTCATTGTGTCCAATTGAAACACTTTTACATACCCCGCAGATCCCGATTTCTGCTGATAGTCGATGGATCCAAAATAGGTAGCAGGCTTGGATGCTGACGAAATAGTAATTCCAGTGCATGCGATATGGTTTTTCGCCGTTAGGTTTAATGAGCTTTCTCCATCTGTTGCGATAGGCGATTGCGATGAAGCGATCCCGTTCGCTTCTTTTGTCGTATTATCCGTATTGTTGCAATCTCCCGCGCTGTCCCATGTCCCCGCTTCGAAGGAAGCATCTTTGATAAGGGGATCGGAATTGATTTTTGCGAGAAAAGAGATAGAGTTTTTTGATTGATGCAAGCGAGCGATGCCAAGCTGCATTGTCTGTGGCTGATCAGTGAACGCATAAAAATAATGTATTCCATTAATTGTGATTTCATAGTCTTGGTGTGTGTTCGGTGTTGATGCAAGCGTTATGTCTCCTGCAGGCATTCTTGCAATAACGGAAAGCAATTGGTCTGTTACTGCAAGGAAGATAGGAGCTATGGCGTCTTTTTTATCATCTCGCGTTACGGTTTGAAAAGTTCCTGAATCTGGGATTTTTACGTCACTATGCACTTGGCCCTGTTCAATAGAAACGGCGCTCGGGGAGAAGGGTGCGTATTCCGAATTTGTGGCTACCGTACTCTCGATTTTCTGGAATGTTTGATCTGGAACATCCGATTGAAATACAAATGCGGTAGAGGTGTTCGGATCGATACCAGAAAAATCTTGAAGGTTTCCGTGTACGGCCACGAGATTATCTGCTAGGTATGCATGGGGCTTTGCGTCTGGATTTTCCCAAATAGGCATATCGAGCGGAGCTTCTTGCATGAGGGTAAGATTGCTTGTGCTTGCTATGTTTTTCTCAAGATCAGCTTTTGAGGCGCTGTATAGCTGGTATACATTGTCAACTTGGTCTGCTGGTTCGCCGATGTAACGAATGCTTGCAAAATTTAGCAGTGCTTTAAAGGCGGGCTGTGTTGTTATGGAAAACGGATCTGTCTGATCTTGTACGAAAGGAAGCCAGTCTGCTCCGGTCAGCGCAGCAAGCGATAAGCGCGGATGGGTTTGCGATGCAGTGCTAAAACGTTCGCTTGATGGTACCCATAATACTCTTCCGAACTTCTTGTCAGCTTCCAGTGCGGCATTGGTGGTAAGGAATTGTGTTTGTATGGTGTTAGGCACAGCCATCGCCTTAATGGACCCATTTGAAAGCGGAATAATATTAATAAGCATGACTGCGCTCAATCCGAGTATGAGCGCATTTGCGACTTTCTTGAATTTGCTTTGTACAACTAATAAGGATCCGGCACTGAGCGCGGAAAAGGCAATTGCGATTATAATTTTTAACTTTGACGATTCTCGAAAAAAATTAAACCCGGGAAAATGGTAATACAGCCAAGAATACGCCTGGGGAAACGGATTGTTTTCTTGTTTAACGAGAAAGATTCCGACAATTGCCACAAGGCTCCAGAACCAGAAAAACGAATTTTTTTTCGCCCTTGGCCTTACGATAAGCCATGAAAATGCGATTATTGGAATAAGGTATTCCCACCGCGGTATCGGTTGCGGAATAAAGTCTGTTAGCTGATTGCCTGACCAAAACGGATCATACAACGTGATCGCTTCGGCTACGTGATCATAGCTCCTAAAGAGCCCTCTGCTGACTATCGATCCGTATCCTAAGGAAGAGTTTGCAAAAATAAATGGTACGAGCCAGTACAATTGGAATAACGCTACGGGAGTAATCGCGAAGAAGATGACTCGAAGCATCTTCCAGGATGGAGTGATTTTTCGTGAAATTGCTAAATATGCGCTATATGCAATAAGCATGAATGTCAGGATGTATAAAATACGTATTTCGAAAATAGAACAGACTCCAGTTATCGCGATAAACGATAGGATAGATTTTACGGTTTGCTTATGGAGCAGATCTCGTACGGCAATAAATAGCAGGGGTGCGAGGAAGTATACGACTACGATGTGCAGATGCATCATTTCTCGCGCAAGAATATACGTGTTGAATAGATAAATCAGCGAGCCTGCAAATGCGCCAGATGGGTATCTTAATGTTTTAAGTAGAAATAGGTATATCGGTATAGGTGCTAAAATTGCAATTGGCCAAAGAAAGATAATTCTTTCCCATGCCGCAAATCCAAGATGAATTTTTGCAAGCAGCCCGCCGATAATATAGAGCAATGCAAACGTAGGCTGAGATATTCCAGTAGCCAGAGTTCCTGTTGCATCAAGAATCTTGGGGAAGGTCAAAGATTCGGAAAATACTTGGTTAGGTATGTACCAGTAATCGCCAGACGTAAAAATGCCTGGCAGAACAAGCCATTGCCAATGCGCAATTACGGATAGCGCAATCAGTAAAAAAAGCCCTCCAAATTTTTTTATGAATGCGTGAGAGAACATACGACAATATGTTCTCTATTATACTTCAGATTTCAGGAGATATCCTAATCCAAGCGCGCAGAATTCGAGTGTTTTCATGACACATGTCGCAGTGAATATGATTGGATGTTTTAATAAGAATGTTGGACTTTGAAAAAATAGCTGTATGCGGATGATTGGATTTGCTTGTTTGTACAGCATGCGTTTGTTTTGCTGCTGATTTGCATATGCCTTGAGCGTAGATCCGTAATAATATTTTTTCTTTAACAGTTCTGCGAGCGTGAGCGCGCCTTCGTTATGCCGAAGAGCAATCGATGAGTATCCGATTCCGGATAGTCCGAATGCGCCCACTGTTCTTGTATGAATGTCAAAATCCTCAGCACCAATCATATCTTCTTGGAATCCTGAGATGCTTGTAAATGCTGAGGAGCGAAAGAATCGGGCTCCATGAAGCCAGGAGCTAGTTGCATAGGTTGATCGTTCGAAATTCTTGCATGCTGCCCAAAGGGTTGTTCCAAAAGAATCTTCGGGAATGACGATTGCTTGTATGTTTGCGTGCTCCTTCATTATTTGTACGCATTCATGTATGACGCCGGAGGGAAGTTCCATGTCCGAATCTATAAATACGAGAAATTCTCCTTGCGAAGATCTTGCGCCAGCGTTTCTCTGAGAAGACCGTTCATTGCCGGCTATGATTAGGTGTGCCCCGTTGTGTTTCGCAATATCTTGTGTCGCGTCCGAGGAGTAATTGTCCACGATGATGTATTCAATATTCTGATATGTTTGGTTCTTAATAGAAGTAATGCATGCAAGAAGCGTCTTCGCGGAATTTTTTGTAGGAACAATAATAGAAACCAGCGGGTCATGTTTTCTGTTGAACATAGTGGTGTTATTTTCTTTTTCCAACATACAGAATTGTCGGCGAGCAGATCGGAATGCTTTTTGCGATCGGGTCTAACAATCTAAAAAATGGCTTTTTTAGATTGTATTGAGAAAATCCTGTCGGATGCATGGAATATTGAAACAGCTTACTTTCGTTCAAGATTTTTTTCATGGAATGGATTGTGTACGAGGTAATATGGGTCGGGTCGTCTTTAAAGTGAGGTGAAAATGGGTTAGGCATGGTAATCACAATAGTTTCTTTGCAAATTACTTCCATCGCATCGAGCATCTTGCGAAGATCTTGTGCAGGGATATGTTCTAGAAATTCGCTGCAAAAGATTGCGTCTACAGTTTTGATGCGAGAGCTTAAATTTGATGCGTTATCGCATATGACTTGTGCGTAACTTTGTGTCTTTTCTGCTGCTTGGCATAATACAGCGTCGTAATCGTACGCAATAACATGGCTGTGATTTTTTGAAAGAATTTTTCCGTAGATACCGGATCCGCTTCCTAAATCAAGCACGCTGCCCGCAGGAGGGAGGTGTTTTTGAATGATGCTAACAATCCTAGAGTCAATCTGCCTGCCGAGGTAGGTGTTTGTTTGCATAGAAGCGCTATTTCTGTTCTTCGTTATGGAACGCAGTGTTTTCGAATAGGAGATCTGCTGAGTCTGTGCGTAGCGCATCTCCAAATACTTTGCCGACATGTATGAGGGTAGCACCAGGCAAAATACTTCGTAGCAATTCAATGGTTTCGAGGACGGGTTTTGTTGCTGGTCTATCGATACTTCCTTCTATCATAATGTATCGAGATTTTTCTAATGTATGCTTGCTTGTGGTAAGGACATCGTATTCCATTCCTTCGACATCAATTTTAAAAAGATCTATGCGGTCTTCGGCGCAAACTTCTGGCAAAGAATCTGGCTGTATGCAGGAAGTCGTTTCCTTTCGAGTAGTGCAGGAAGGTTCATTTCCCGATGCCATGACGGTGTGGCGAGGCACGTAGATGGCCCGTTCTGTTCCTGAGCAAATAGCTGCGTGAAACGATTTTGAGATACTATTTTTTTGCAATCTACGGAATGAACCTAGTATTGGTTCAAAGCTATATATTGTTTGTGCTTTAAGGAGCAGCTCGGCAAATAATGCAAATTCTCCGATGTGAGCACCCGCGTCGATGACGATGCCATTCTTTTTTATGAGCGGTAAGAGATAGTCGTAATCGATAAATATGCTTTGTATTGACCCTATGTCGGACGGAGATTCTAGGTGCAACAATCGATTGAATAATTGTAAGCGATACGAATCGGACTGTTTGTGCCAATACAATGCTGGTATTGCTAAAAGGAGGTATTTTTTTGCTAAAAATATCCATTTGTTTGGAACATGCGGACTCCTCATCCACAGCGCATCAAGTACTATCGATCGAATTATTTTTTTCGATAAGCTGTCGTAGATATACGCCTCCTCGGTATGCATGGGGGTTTGCTGTTTCATATGGTCTTACTATTGTATTGCATTTTTGAATACTAAATCCACTGCTGCTTGTTTGCCGGTATCTGCATATTTAATGATATGGCCAATATGAATAAGCTCCGTACTTGCTGCAATTTGATGGAGGCGAGAAAGCACCGACAGTCCAGTGTGATAATATGTTCTATCTATAGTAGTTTCTATTACGATATATTTTGACTTGCGAACAGTTGCTGGGCTGGAGGATATGACGTCATATTCCATCCCCTCTACATCTATTTTTAGAAGATCTATTCTTGGTAATGCTTGCACATCCTCAACAAGATCAAGTGATTTGCATTGAGCAACAGTTTTTCCAATAGTCGTTGAACGCTTGAATTTTGATGACATGCCCGATTGTTCGTCTATGTAAATTTCAATCTGCTGGTCAGCGCAAATTGCAAAGTTAAAGTGGGTGTCGTGGTTGTTTTTTTGCAAAAGTTCGAAAGATCGCGGAACTGGCTCAAATGAATATATGTTTTGGGGAAATAATGATGCATGAGCAAAAAGTGCGAACTCTCCTATGTTGGCTCCTACGTCTACCAGTATCCCATTCTTCGGGATTATTTCTTGCAGGTGAGCATGATCAATGAAAATGCTTTGAATATTTGCAATTCTATCGGGTCTTGCAATGTATGTTGTGCGCCCCCAGCCCGGTATTCCAAATGCATTAATGCTTTTATTCCAAAACAAGCTTGGCATGGCTATGAAAATGTATTTTGTTTTCAGAAATTTCCACTTTTCTGGAATGTTTTTCGTTGCTATCCACTGAATATCAAGCTTGAGGGAGCGAAAAATTCGTAGGAAGAAATATTCTATGCTCATGGTCTTGTTTGGATTATTTTTTTCATTATTGCGTCCCATAGTAAGATTGTATGCTCTCGTTGCTTTTGGCGGGCATTGCTAAATCCTTCTTGTTGCAGCTGATTGAACGTGCCTGCGCTGGTAAGTATTTTTTTGCAGCAAGCAGCTAGCGATTCCGGGGTTTCTTGGTCCGCAATTAATCCGGTTTTATGATGCATGATAGCATCGCGCGTTCCTGGAACATTGTATCCGACCGCAGGCGTTCCGCACGCTGCAGCTTCAAGGATCGCGATGCCATACCCTTCTTTTTTGGATGGCATGATGAGGAGATGTGATTGCTTGAGATACATGAGCTTTTCTTCTTCGCTTGCATTGCATATGAGCGCAATATCGCTGTCCGATGCAATGTTTTTTTTGATAGCCTGATAATAATTCGTATATTTTGCTTCTGTTTTACCGACGATGATCAGTTTGAGATTAGGCACTTCCTGTTTTGCGATGCGATACGCTGCAATTGCATGTTCGATACGTTTTACTGGCGCGATTCTGCCAAGCACAAGGAGAGTCGGATGCTCTGCTTTTTCCGGAACGGCATCTAATCTAATATCTGTAAAATTGGGGACAATAGAAATATTTTTTTCAGCAATATGATGTTCCATAAGTTCTTGTTTTGTAGAATTCGACACCGTGATGAATTGCTGATTTTTATAGAGCCATAGCCAGAACGCATCCATTATTCTGCCAAGTGTGTGGGGAAGAATGCTTGCCCACAGTTCTCCTGCAACTTCGTGTATAAGCGTAAATATGGTTGCATGGTTTCGATACAGTATCGAAAAAAAGGGAATACCGTGCGCCTGGTCAATAATAAGATCGAACTTCTTTTCTCGAGACAATTTTTTGTATAGAGCATGAGCATATAGTATGCATGTTACCGTATTGCCGGCGCGCACGATGGTATAGCCGTTATAGATTTGTTTTTTGAGTGCACTTGGAAATGAAGAGGTGATAAAGAATACCTCGTTATTTTCTGCAAGATTGCTTGCAAGCGCGTCTGTTAATACTTCCGCACCTCCTGATTCGGGGTTTAAAATATCCTTCCAATTCAAGAATAGTATTCGTTTTCCGGAGATGCTGTGCATTCCTTAAGATTGTCCTAAAATAGCTTATTCTCCAAATTGCCACACAGTGAGCCCGGGCGTGTCGATTATCTGGTGTAGGTATGACAATTGCTGCAAGGCATTTTTGTATAACGCTTCTTCGGGTGATCCGTGAGCCAGGGCGATATATGTAATGTGGGTTTCTTTGAGGAGAGTTAGGAGCGTGTTTGAAAAATCTGGCGCATGTATGCGCGCAAGTGCATGGGTGATTTCTCGAGATTCCGGAGACGTCGATTCAGTTGCTAGGAAGACGTTTCCTTGTTGCATTTCCAAATTATCGCTCTGAATAATACTTGCGTTGGTGAAAAAAAGCTTCGCCGGGTTAGCAATAGTTTCCTGATTCGTAAAATCGAACGGCATATATAAATGCCACGGCAAAAAAAGAACGCGAGGTTTTTCAGAAAATACTGCTAGCTGATTATTGAATGCATACCAGCTATCCGGGTAATTTTTTGGAATAATAGTGTTGGATAGACCCCAATATATAGAAGACCCTGCAAGAAGTGTGCATAGCAGAATTAAGATAGATAGTGCCAAGGTATATTTTTTTTGGAGATGCACAATTCCGTATGCAAGTAAGAGTGCTTCGATGAGCGCAAGGTCTGCCAAATATTTTGCACTATCGCGCATCGCCGGAATGAACGAAATGTCAGTAAGCAGTATAAGCACTATCGCGCCAACAAGCAGTTTTTTGTTATTCCATGCGCCTACCAATATAACGCCTAGTAGGAATATGTTCGATGCATAGAAGATTGTTTTATTCGGGCAGGGCAGAGATGCTGTCTGAGGATTTCTCCATTGAGATGATAAAAAAAGCGTGTCTGTGAGAAGTTGCTGGGTGCACTGCGCGCGGGGCGCAAATACGGCAATATCTTTTGAAGAAATTGCTGAAAGTTGTGACGCCGGATTACTATATGCGACTGCCAGTATTGCAAGCAGTACCGCAACGTATGGACCAAATAAAGCCATGTATTGAGTGCGTGAATAGTGGTGTGTTTTTTGCGCATGCCAAGCAAACAGAATAACAAGTGTGGGGAGCAATATAGTATGATGAATGCTGAGCAGAATGACTGCGCTGCATCCGATGCCGGCTTGTAATGCATTTTTGTTAGACGGCTGCTGCAGAAAACGAAGGACAAGATAGATTGTGTACGGCGTTAGCGCATATGCGTATAAAAGATATATATGCCCCATTTGCAATCGATTGAATACGAAGGCATTTGTCATCATGAATATTCCGGCAACAATCGAAGCGGCCGTATCGGATGTCAAAAAATATGCCAGGCGGTATGTTGCGCTTCCTGCAAGCATGAGCATGGCAAATATGAGTATTTTTTGTGCGAACGATGATGTGATACCAACGCTGAGTCCTGCCCAGGCAATTTGAATGGGGGTGCCCGCTATTCCGCCCGTAGGGTCGAGGCTGATGGAGGGATGGGGTATGCCTGTCCAATCAAGCTGGAGCAAATATCCGGGATGCAGGAACCAGGGCAGGGTAATAAGCGCTGCAATTATCAAGAATGGAAGGAATTGTTTCATATATGCGCATATTACCTGACGCGTTCTTTGGCAGTATTTGGGGAAGAGTTGGGCGAATATGAAACAGAAATTCCGGATGAAGGCGTAACGCTAGTCTGCTTGGGTTCATTTCGAAAGTAGAGCCGTATGGTGTCGTAGAGAGTTTCGATAATGACGCCGAAACCGATTGTGCTGTTAAATTTATGGGTAATGCGAACGGGGGATTCGATGATGTGGGTGAATCCGAGCGCGTGAGCATGCACGAGCAGCTCGAGGTCGAACGCAAATTTATTTATTTGAACATGCGGAAGGATTTGCGTGAGCGCGTCTTTGCGAAACAGTTTTACTCCAACTTGTGTATCGCGAATATTGAGGCGAAACAGCATGCGATTGAGCAACTGATATGAAAAGCTGTAGATATGCCTGACAAGCGGGTATTGCACTTGGGATAATGGATGCCGTTTGGATCCGATGACAATATCCGCACGGGTGAATTGCATGAGCTCGAACATGAGGCGAAGGCAATTGAATTCGATATCGCCGCCCGCATCGATGAATCCGACGATATTGCCGCTGGATGCCAAGAATCCTTGCTTTAGTGCATAGCCTTTCCCGTGATTTTTTTTGATCGGTATGATGCGTACGTGTGTCAGTGTGTCGTCTTGCTGTACGATATGGGCAGTGTCGTCTACGTCGCCATCGATGACGAGAATGAGTTCGTACGAAGTATGCAGAGAATCTAGAAATGCAGACAAATTCCGCAAATCCTGTTGGATGGTCGGAGCTTGTTTATATGCTGGTACTACGATCGACAGATCCATGTGTAGTAGTGTAGCACGCAAGCTGCAGGGCCCCAATTAAGCCTCCTTCATCGCCTAGCGTTGATTTTTTTATGGCAGGTAATGTTGGCAAGATATGGTTGTATTCTTGCATGTATGCTTGCACGCGGCTCAGATCTACATCCTTCATAATTGATCCGCCTAGTACGATGCAATGAGGCGACCAAAATACAGATGTATTGAGCAGGCCTATTGCCAAGTATTTTGCCGTTTCATCCCATACGTTGGCATCTTTAATTTCTTTAGGGGCTTTTCCATATTTTTTTTGCAATGCTGTGCCGGATATAAATGCTTCGAGATGGCCATTTCCGCCGCATCCGCACATGGGCCCTGCAGGGTCGATGATTTGGTGCCCAGGTTCAAACCCCTGCGCGCTTGCGTCTATCTTTCCATTAACAATTCGCGTCCCGCCTACGCCAGTACTGACGGTCATATAGACCATAATGGGAAATTTTTGACCTGCGCCACGCACGGCTTCGCCAATGCCCCACATAGCAGTATCGTTCTCTAGCAAAACCTGAGTTTCCAGTTCTTTTTCCAATATTTTTTTTAATGGCTGATTATTCCAATTTTTCAGATTTGGGGCTTTTACGAGCATCGTTTTTTCCAGATCCATCGGTCCGGGCACCCCTCCTGCGATTGCTGTTATGCGTTCGCCATCTGTCAGTTTTTTGGCAGTCTCGATAAATGTTTGAATTCCCGTAGTAAAATCAGCGGGAGTCGGATATATGGTTGGTGTGCTGAGGGTTTTGCCGTCTTTTGAAACGGCCATTCTTGTATTTGTCCCGCCAATATCGAATGCGATGTACATGCAAAAAGTATAGCGGGAAATGGATATATTTGGTACAATGCCAAAGTTACTATTAAGTGAACAATTATGAAAAACGTTACAATCTACTCAACTCCTTCTTGCGGATGGTGCAGGGCTACAAAAGACTATTTTGCTCAAAATCAAATAGGTTATACGGAAAAGGACGTAGCATCTGACCCGGCTGCTCGCGCTGAAATGCTTGAAAAATCAAAGCAAATGGGAGTTCCTGTTATCGATATCGATGGTGAGATTACGATTGGGTTTAATCAGCCACGTCTTGCGCAGCTGCTAGAAATCGCGTAGCGTTAGCGCTATGCCAGAAATTAAACAGGCGTTTTCGATTCCCGCTGCTATTGTTATTGCGGGCGCACTGATCGCGGGGGGTATTTATTTTTCGAAAGTAGGACCTGCGCCTGTTCCAAATAACCAGCAAGTTGCGCAGCAGCCTACTCCGGGGCCATTGCCGGACCATTTTGATATTCGAGCAATTTCCGATGCAGATCATGTTATGGGCGATAAAAATGCACCAGTAACTCTTATCGAATATTCCGATTTGGAATGTCCGTTTTGTAAAATTGCGCATAATACGCTGAAGCAATTAATGGAAAAGAATGCGGGCAAGGTTCGTCTCGTGTATCGACACGGCCTTTCTGTGCATCAGCAAACAACGCAAGAAGCGATTGCTGCTGAATGTGCGAGTGCGCAAGGAAAGTTTTGGGAATTTACAGATACTATTTTCTCTAATACGCCCTCGAATGACGGATTAAATCTTGCCGATTTGCCGAAATATGCGCAAGAAGCCGGAGTTGCTGACATTTCGGCATTTCAATCATGCATTAAAGATGCGCCGTACGGGAATGTTGTACAGGCGGATGAGGAGGAGCTTGTGGCAGTTGAAAAGGTTATGAGTGCCGCAGGTCAACAAGTTGGTACGCCATTTTTCATCCTCATTGGTAAGGATGGCAAACAAGCGCCGATTATCGGTGCGCAGCCATACGCAACATTCCAGCAAGCAATAGATTCCGCACTTAATTAGTAGTACTATCCCAATGTGGCAAACGTTACCTGTATCATCGCTGCATATAACGAGGAGGGAAGGATTCATAACGTTCTTCAGGCTGCCCTTGCGTGCAAGGATATTACGCAAATAATCGTAGTGGACGACGGGTCTACTGATGGAACGGCAAGCGCAGTACAGCAATATCCGGGTATTCAGCTTATATCGTTGCCAGAAAATAAGGGGAAAAGCTTTGCTGTTGCAAAAGGGTTAGAGCATGCCAATGGAGATATTGTCGCAATGCTTGATGCGGACTTATTAGGAATCACTTCCGAAAGCATTTATAGGTTGCTTGCCCCGGTAATTTCCGGACAAGTTGATGTGGCTATGAGTTTGCGCGGGCATAGCATTTTATTCTATCGATTGCTGGGCTTGGATTTCATTACTGGCGAGCGTGTGTTCTGGAAAAAATTATTCCAAGAACGTATGAGCGAAATAAGGGCATTGCCAAGTTACGGACTTGAAGTATTTATGAATAGGATTGTCATTAGTAAGCATGCATCGCTGAGCGTTGTTTCTTGGCCAAGCGTCACAAGTCCTCGCAAGATCGCAAAATTGGGATTTTTTGCAGGATTGAAAGGAGATATGGAAACCATGCGCCATGTGCTATCTGTAGTCCCATTGCACGAAGTTATATTTCAAAATCTTCAATTGTTTATGCTAACTCGGAGGTCTCCGGTTCGCGGGCGGGTAGTAAATGGCGCATAAATTGTTTGGTGGAGTGTTCCCATGAGTATTGCATTGCTTTTTGCCTGCAAGCGCTCGGATCAAGCTTGAGGCATTGCGTAGCTGCCTGTGCGAGATCGTCGCTTAAGTAGCCGTCTACACCATGCGAAATGATGTCTTTTGGCCCAGTAACATTGTGGGCGGCAACTGGAATTCCCATTGCGAGCGCTTCAATGATAACCAATCCGAATGTATCGGTAAGGGAGGGAAACACCAGAACGTCGCAGTGCGAGAGCCAGGCAATGAGGTCTTGTCCTTGTTTGTAGCCCGTGAAGATGGTCTCTGGATATTTTTCTTGCAAAGATTCTTGCTGAGGCCCTTCGCCAATGACGAGCTTTGTTCCTGGCAGGGTCAGCTGCAAGAATTCTTCAATATTCTTCTCAACTGCAACTCTGCCAAAATACGTAAAAATGGGTTTTGGGAAATCTTGTATTTCATCTGGCATGTGAGCAGCATCCTCATTTTTCGTAAAGCGTTTGGTATCAACTCCTAACGGCCAAATGGAAATATTTTTTACTCCATATTCCGCAAGTTCCTTTTTAAGGCTGTTCGTTCCAACCATTGTCGTGCTTCCTGCATTATGGAACCAGGTGATGTATGCGTTCACTGTTCCAAATAGCGGCCCGATTCTCATTTGAATGTACTGGGAAAAATTTGTGTGATACGAAGTGGTAAATTTCCATTCCTTTTGCTGGCATAAAATCCTGGCAGAAAGTCCGAGGGGGCCTTCTGTGATGATGTGAATGTAATCAGGAGCAAGTTCCTCAAGCATTTTTTTCATTTTTCTATAGGGAATAGGGGATAGTCTGATTTCCGGATAGAAAAATAATGGCACTGTCCAAAACAGTCCCGGATGGATGATAGTAACTTCGAATCCATTTTTTTCGAGGGACGGCAGGATATTTTCAATGCAGGTTACCACGCCGTTTACCTGGGGGTGCCATGTATCCGTAACGATGACGATCTTTTTCATACCTTATCAATATTCGGACCTCTTTTTTTGAGATAGGATTGCAGCCAGATATACAGACCTATAAACAGGATCGCGATAATGAGCGAAGCGATGCCTGCATAGCTGAGCAGGCTGCTTATTTTGTAATACGCGTCGCCGAAGTAATATCCAATCATTTCCAGAATGAATATTTTGGGAATAGTGCTTAAGATGTTGTACCAGATGTATGACCAATACGGCATGCCGGCAAGTCCCGCAGAAATAAGAATAGCGGATCCGATTGGCTGAGTTTTGCCGAATGCAAGAATTTTCCAATTATGTTTTTCGAAATATTTTTCCAGCGCTTGTATTTTTTCTTCCGTGACGCCAATATATTTTCCCCATTTTTTAATAAAATTGTGGCGCCCCCATCTGCCAATGACATAGTGTATGGTATCGCCCACGATGTCTCCTGCAAGCAGTACGAGGAATACAAAGAATATATTTAATCTTCCTAGCGATGCGATGAAGCCGGATAGCACTGCAACGATGGGACCCTCTACGATCGATAAGGGGAAAATAATCTCGTAGCCGTATGTTCGAATAAGGGAGATGATGCTATCTAGTGTGAACGATATCATATGGCTAGTATGAGGCACCTAGTGGGACGCAAGCAACATGATTGCAATAATGACGCAGACGGCCCCATAGCTTATTGGGTCAGTAGCGGCAAATAATACCGGGTCGTCAGGAAGCTCTCCTTGAAGGGCCAGCGTCCATATTCTCCCAAGCCAAAGCATCACAACGCCTACCATGCCCCAAAGCAATGCGGGCGCCGTGTAGAGAACGAATATAGACGGGCTATGGATGTACAGGGCTAGTATTATGACCGAAATACTAGCCGAAGCGATGCCGGCATATTGCAAGATGAGCCTGTCCGTCTTGCGGTATCCTCTGCCATGGAGTCTTTCTTCTTTTGTGTGCTTAAGCAATTCGATAACGCGCTTCATGATTGCCAGACTTAGGAAGAAGAAAAGCGTCCATACGAATAACCATTTTGATGTTGCGATTCCCGTGGCAAAGCTCCCGGCGAAAATGCGAAGTACGTATAAGCTGGCTAAAATAATAATGTCGAGATATGCAATTTTTTTTGCGAACAGCGAATAGCAAATATTGATAGCAAGGTAGATCGCAAGAATCCAGAGGAATGATATCGGGAGGGCCAGTAGAGACAAAATAATGCTTGCTCCTGAACAGATTACACCGAGCAGGAGTGCTTGTTTGATTGCTATTGCGCCGGATGCAATCGGGCGCAATTTTTTGGTCGCATGCGCCCTGTCGGAGGGAATGTCGGTAATGTCGTTAAAAATATATACAGCAGATGCAAGCAAGCTGAACGATACAAAGCCGACGAGCGCTTGGAGTGCGACGTGCGTTTGAAATAGCTCATGTGCAGCAAGTGCGGGGATGAATAGGAGCGTATTTTTTGCCCACTGATGAATGCGCATTGTCTTTGCGACAACTTTTAGCTTCGGCGTGGTGTTCGTTGTGAATTCTTTTTCAATACGAACTTCTTTTTTTATTTGTGAAGTTATATTCTTTGGCGCGTCTACGAGTATGGCATTGTTGCTGCAATTCCATACAGACAAATCTGAATGAGAGTTGCCGGCATAGGAAAAATTATTAGTGCCGTACATTGCGCATAGTATCAGCGCTTTCCCGTCTGCTGTTACGCTTTTTTCTGGCGTACTGGCGATAATAGCGCTAAATATTCCGAGATAGTCAGAAATTTTTTTCGCGATTAATTCATCGCTTGCGGTTGCCAAGATGAGCGTTCGGCCGTTTTTTCGTTCCTGCGTAATCCATGCTAAAAATTCGGTGTTGTATGGCAAGGTTGCAGGGTCTATAGAAAATTGTTGTCCGATCAGTCGTTTGACGAATGCTTTGCCGCGGGGTAATCCTTGCGCAAGGGAAAAAATAAAGAATGGGTTCTTTTTTAATGTAATAAGAGTCGTTTCGAGTAATGTATTTGTGCGGACGAGCGTTCCATCTAAATCCACGCATAATGGCACGTTGTTCATATATCGATCGTATCATATACTTCATATATGGCTATAGAAACGTACTGGGGGAATACGGTGTTTCAATATGCTGTAGCATTGTTGATATTTTCTATCACGGCCCTCGGTATAATGATCATAAAAAGGGGTCTTCTCGCGTATAGTAAAAACTTTGCAGAAAAATCAGGAACATTGATTGATGATGCTATCGTAGAAATGATCAGCACGGTTAATGCGCCGTTCTACTGGTTTGCATCGTTCGTATTCGCGCTTCAGTATTTGCAGGTCGATGCGTTTATAGGTTCCGTTATCAATAAGGTGTTTATCGTCTGGGCGATTATCCAGGCAATTATTGCGTTTCAGATTTTTATAGATTTTATTATCTCGGAAAAAGTTCGAACGAACACGAAAGCGGGAAGCGCGATGGTCTCGGGCATTCTCTCTGGGATTATTAAAATTGCATTATGGTTGACGGCATTATTATTCGTCCTTTCGAATTTCGGAGTCAACATCACCTCGTTAATTGCCGGCCTGGGAATCGGGGGAATTGCAATTGCGCTTGCTGCGCAGAATATTTTAGGCGATTTGTTCAGCTCTATTGCAATATTTTTTGATAAGCCGTTTGTGATCGGAGATTATATTGTGGTGGGCGGGAATAGCGGAACAGTGCAAAAGATCGGTATTAAAACGACAAGAATCAGAGCCTTGTCGGGAGAAGAAGTGAGTATTCCAAATAAAGATATCTCTGCTGCGCGCATTAGTAACTTCAGAAGGATGAAGGAGCGCCGTTCTGTGATGAATATTGCTGTGCCGTATGGTACTGATGCAAAAACGCTCGCAAAGATTCCCGGTATTTTAGAAGAGAGTGTGGGTACGGTTGCTCATGCGGCCTGCAAGAGCGCGTTTTTAGTAGAGATGGGGACTAAGGCGATCATGTTTGAACTCGTGTACATCATCGATGATCGTGATTTTGACGTGTATCTCGTTGCGCGCCAAGAAATCATTTTGAATATTATTCATTTGTTTGCCAAGCACCGCATTCAACTTGTCGCTCCTCAGGAAAAAGCTCATTTTGGGATATAGCCAGATATGATTGAATTCTTTCCATCGCGAACGATAGCTATTTCGTTCGGACAGTTTGCTATTCGCTGGTATGGCGTTATGTACGCAGTTGCTTTTTGGGTTGCGTATGCGATGCTGCCATATCTTGGGCGATTGCGTGGCCTCAAAATATCCCGTGATGCATATGCGTGGCTTATAGTGTACGGGGCGCTCGGCGTGGTAATTGGCGGGAGGCTTGGGTACGTATTGTTCTATGAGCCGGGGTTTTTTATTTCTCATCCGTTGTATGTATTCGCAATATGGCTCGGGGGCATGAGTTCGCACGGAGGATTTATAGGGGTGGCAGCAGCGCTTTGGCTGTGGGTGAAAAAGGAACGCGTGAATGCTCTTGCGATTGCCGATAGTATTACCGTGCCCGTAGCAATCGGATTAGCGCTTGGCAGGTTTGGAAATTTTATCAATCAAGAATTATATAAGGGGTACGATGCATTTTGGGATATCGGGGTGATGCTGGTAACGGCTGTGGTATGCTATCGGATGCTAGAAAAAGGTAACAAGCCGGGATATGTTATTGCCCTGTTTTCAATTCTGTATAGCATCTCAAGATTTTTCTTAGAATATATTCGCGTGCAAGAATGGTCATATACGTTTGGCCTTACGCGCGGACAATTGCTGACTATTCCAGTTTTTGCAATCGGCGTGCTACTGTTTTTGTATGCCCGATCTCAATCCAGCCCAGCAACAAGCAGTTGATACCATAGAAGGCCCAGTGATGGTCTTGGCCGGTCCGGGTACCGGAAAAACGCAGACGCTTGCGATGCGCATTGCTCATATTCTTGAGGAGACGCAGATGGACCCATGGAATATTTTGTGTTTGACGTTTACGGAATCGGGCGTTGCTGCCATGCGTACCCGATTATTATCGATTATGGGTACGCCTGCATATTATGTGCGTATTCACACATTTCATTCGTTTTGTAACGATATTATCAAAGAACATCCCGAATTATTTGCGTTATCTTCTTCGTGGAATCAACTTTCTGATATCGAAAATATTGAATTGTTGCGAGAGCTGGTAGATCGACTCCCTGGCACAAGCAGAATTAAGCCGTTTGGCGACCCGTACATGTACATGCGGGATATTATGGGAAACATCAAAGCGTTAAAGCAGGAAAATATTTCTCCAGAAGATTTTCATGCAGTGCTTGCATGCATTAAAAAATTTACTGACGCTGCGCAAAAAGAAAGCAATGCATTTTTTGTATTAAAGCCAAAAGAGCGAACGCATGGTGCATGCGAAACGTTTTTTGATGAATTACTGGCGCATGCAAAAGCTGCCAAGCTGCCAAAATCGTTACAGGATGTGCTTGTTGGTCTTCATGAAAAATATGCGGATCGGGAATCGGCAGCAGACGGTGCACGGGAACAAGGAAGCGCACGGACTGCATTTAAGAATGATGTGAAAAAATGGTTTGAAAAATTAGTGAATCAGTTGCCCAGGCAGTACGATATGGGGCGCGTATACCAGTGGTATCAAGAGGAGCTGGTGAAGCGCGGCCGATACGATTACGAAGATATGATCATGATGGTGGTTTTCGAACTTAAAAAAAATGATGAACTATTAGCAGAATACCAAGAGCAGTTTCAATATATATTAGTTGATGAATATCAGGATACGAATGGCGCACAAAATGGCATAGTGGACTTGCTTACTAGTTTTGATGAGCAGCCGAATGTATTCGTGGTAGGAGACGACAAGCAATCTATTTATCGATTCCAGGGCGCATCGCTCAATAATATGCTCAGTTTTTATGATCGATATAAAGACAGTATTTCCATCATTTCGCTGCAAGAAAATTATCGCAGCCAGCCGGTAGTGCTAGAAGCTGCTGGGGCCGTCATTGAGCATAATAAAGAATCCATTACGAAATATATTCCCGGCGTGCACGTGTCGCTGACGCCAGCATCTGGAAGATCTGCCCAGCTCATAGAACAGCATGTATTTGATTCGGAAGATGCGGAAGATTATGCAATTGCGAAGCACGTGGAGCGCCTGATTGCACAAGGTGCCGAGCCGAGAGATATTGCAGTACTGTTTCGATATCACAAAGACGGCGCAGAGCTGTTTGCTGTTATGCAGCGACTGGGGATTCCGGTACGCCTGGAAGCTGGAGAAAACATTTTCGACAATATTTGCGTTAAGCAAATGCTGGAACTTTTAACGTACATTGCAGACATGCATCGGGAAGATATGTTGGCCGACATGCTCCAATTTGATTGGCTCGGATTTGCTCCGCTTGATGTATTAAAGCTCATTTCATACGCTGGCACGCATCATGAGCGATTGCTAGAAGTTTTGGGTGATGAAGCGGAGCTGCGCAGTGCAGGCGTGAGCGACCCTGCTGTATTTACTTCGTTTCAAGAACGTATCGCGCAGTGGAAGTATGCCGCCACAAACACCACACTGCAGGAATTTTTACACCAGGTATTTGAAGAGTCCGGGTGGCTTGCGTTTATTTTATCGCGCGATGACAAGCTTTCGTGTCTGCAAAAAATGTCTCGTCTGCTGCAAGAGGCAAAGCAGCTCAATATGGCAGAGCATGGGCTCACGATTGCGGAATTTATGCGCCGATTACAATTATTGCAAACGCATAGTATTGCAGTGGAAACAGAAAGCTGGCAGACGGTTGAAAATGCAGTGCACTTAATGACGGCGCATAAAGCAAAGGGGTTGGAATTTGAGCATGTGGTCATATCGCGTCTCAATAATCGGCATTGGGGGAATAATCCTGAGCCTGCAAAGTTGCCGCTGCCGCACGGATTTATCAGGTATGACTACATTCTCGCAGGAGAAAATAATGAAGATGAGCGCAGGCTCTTTTATGTGGCTGCAACGCGTGCAAAACAGACGCTTCTGCTCACCCGCTCAAAACATAGCGCAACGGGAAGGCCTACGGTGCCATCTATTTTCCTTGCGGAAATACAAAGCAATCTTATGCAAGTTCAAGAGCATGTCGAGAATGAGCAGGATACTATCGAGCGTATGACAGCGGGCATGGTGCGCGCAGTGCCGAAGGTGGGGCAAGATGGCATCCGCGCATGGCTCAAACTCCGTCTGCAAGATCACGTGCTCAGCGTGACGCATATTAACAATTACTTGGAATGCCCGCGAAAATTTTATATTAAGAATGTGTTGCAAGTGCCATCTGTGCGTACTCCTCATCAGGCGCTCGGCTCTGCCGTGCATGGCGCCCTTGAACAATTCTTTGCGCAGTACGAGCATACGGCAATGCCTTCTTCTGAAGAACTCGTGTCTTTATTCGAGAAATTCTTGAAGCGAGAAATATTGACCCAAGAACAAGCAAAAGATGCGCGCGAGGTAGGGGAATCCATATTGCGCGAATATTATGATCATTATAAAGATACGTTTATTTCCGACACCAAGCGCGAATATAATTTTGCGAGTCACGGCGTTGTGGTCGATGGTGTTCCGCTAACTGGATTAATCGACAAAATAGAATTGCTGGATCCAGCCGATAAGCAGAAAAACGGTCTATGGCGCGAGGGTGCAAAGGTTAACATTGTGGATTACAAAACAGGGAAGCCTGAGAACGGAATTAAAAAAGTATCGAAGGGCGGAGACTACTATCGCCAATTAGTGTTTTATAAATTGCTGTGTGATGCATCGCCCCGCTTTCCTTTTACGTTTGCAAGTGCGGAAGTGGATTTTATTCAAAAGAGCGAGAAGAAGGGATTCGTTAAAAAACAGATTACGATTACGGATGAAGAGGTGGAGGAATTAAAAAAAGAAATTACGCACGTGTGGGAGCAGATCCAAAACCTCGAATTTCTGGAAGATGGGGCTAAGTGTGGTAAGGATGATTGCGAGTATTGCAATTAATACGCCGTGATGTGTTTGAGGGAATATTCCCAATCCGCATTCACTTTTTTGCCAGGATTAAAAATATTTTTCGGATCAAATATTTGTTTTGTTTGTTCAAATAAACTGTAGATTTCTTTCCCATACATTTGCGGAAGTAAATGACTCCTGATTAATCCGTCGTTATGTTCCGCAGTTGATGATCCGCGAAATGAAAATACCAAATCATACACTTCTTTAGATGCTTTCGGGATGATTGCTTTCTGCGCTTCGTCGTGCAAATCCATGAGCGGAATAATGTGGAAATTTCCATCGCCTACGTGGCCTGCAATCGTATAGTCTAAATTGTATTTATCTAGAATGATTGCAAGTTTGGGCAAGAATTCCGGCAAGTATTTCGGCTCTACAATGCAATCGTCGATAAATGGCGCCGTGTGTTTGCCCTGCACGTGATGGCGCAGGAGATTGAAACTTTCTCGTCGAATCGCCCAGTATTTGTCCTGTTCTTGCTGGCTTACGGCAATTCTTGATTGAATGTTGAATTTTGCAACTGCGCTTTGCGCATTTTGTGCGCGGAGCAACACCTCTTGTTCATCATCGCCGGTAAATTCTGCCATGATGATTAATTTAGGAAGGCCGCCCTTAAGCATCATCATGAATTCCGGGAAAAACTGCAGGCCGAGCGCAAAGGCGTTTGTTTTTAATTTTCGTACAAAACTTGGGAATAGGCGCAAGGCGACAGAGAGCGTGTGATCGTCGTACGATTCGAAGCTTTCTGGCTGATATTTTAAAATATGGTTCGTAAGTTCTGCGAGCGGATCGAGTGTGCGCAGGAACAGGACAAGCATTGCAGCATGTTTTTTTGGATGAACGAGCCCGAATCGAATTTCCGTTGTAATTCCTAGTGTCCCTTGCGATCCTGCAAATAACTTTGTGAGGTCGAACGTTTTTCTATCCCATATGTTCCAGAGTGCGTATCCTGCAGAATTTTTAGACACATGAGGCTTGGCCTTTTGTATCGCATCGTAATTTTTCTCCAGCAATTCGTGCATATTCCTATATATCTCGCCTAGGAAATTCTGCTGTTTCATCGCAATATCCAGCTGCGATGCTGTAAGAGGCTCGAGCGTATATTCGTTTCCATCTGCCAATACGACGCATAATTCTTGAACGTATCTATCTGTTTTTCCGTATTGCAGAGTTTTTTCTCCGCCGGAATTATTGTTTACCATTCCGCCTACGGTGCACAGTTCTTTTGATGCCGGATAGCTTGGCAGTTCCAAGTTTTTTTCTAAAGTCTTTTTTTCAAAATCTCGATAATACACGCCCGGCTCAACCGTTATAGATGTGCCGTGTATTTCGCCGATGCGAGTAAAATGGGTTGTCATGTCCATAACGATCCCCTGGGAAAGCGGGCCGCCGGTCATGTCGGTGCCTGCGCTTCGAGCAGTAAGAGAAATATTCTCATGAGTGCCTGCATATGTTACTAATTCGCATACATCGTGCACATTCATCGGGTGAACTACTGCGGAAGGCTGCACTTGGAACAGGCTCGTGTCGCGGCTTGCTGCATTCTTTGCCGTTTCGTCAACTGCAACTTCGCCATGCATGATATGCTGCAAATCTTCTTGAAGGGACATGGCCAAAGTATAGCATACGGGAGTATAGTTATCGTATGAAAACATCAACTACAATATCGTTACTTATTATCGTCGTTATTATTATAGGCGCAGGAGCCTATGTTATGAGTCATCGAGGACCAGATGAAGAGGTCGCGAATATTCATGCCAACCCTACAGTTGAGCCGTCGTCTTCTCCGTCTGGAGTACTGGTGCAACAGGCGCCAAGCGCATCTCCGGATGCAATGGCGACAGAGAATCCGGTTGTTGAAATGACGGATGCAGGAATTGTGCCGAATGCGATCACGGTCAAGTCAGGCACAACGATAACGTTTAAGAATGCTGGAACAATGCCTCACTGGCCCGCATCTGATCCGCACCCTATTCACACTGACCTGCCGGGATTTGATGCGAAGCATGCGCTTGCTCCAGGCGACTTCTACCGATTTACATTCGTGAAACTGGGGACGTTCGGTATGCATGACCACTTGCATGCGGCATTTCACGCAACAATTACCGTACAGTAAGCACTATCTGCTATACTAGTGAGTATGGCAGAGGGGGTTGATGAAAAAGTGCTACATACACTTGTTGAGCTGCAGAAAATTTCTGCGGAAGATGCTGCGCGCGCAATCCTTGAGGCAAAAGAAGGAAAAGAGACGCTCAAAAATACATTGATAGGCAAATTCGGGATTGGGGAAGAAGATTATGCAAAGTCGTATGCGAATGCATTGGGTATTTCGTACGTAGACCTGAGGTCGATCCAAATAAAAAAAGAGGTATTGGAAATTATTCCAGAATCCACTGCGCGCCAGCACATGGTGATTGCTTATGATAAGACGGATGCAGGGTTACTTATTGCGATGGAAGACCCCGCAGATCGGCAGATTATTGAGTTTATTCACAAGAAAGTAGACGTTGCCGTTATTGTAAGTATTGCAAGCTCTTCCGCAATAAGGGATGTGTTCCCGAAATATGCAGGATCGCTGGAGGCGGACGTGGACCAGATTATGAAAGAGGCTCGGGGAGTAAGGATGAGTAATACGGATGCCGATCTATCGAAGGTTGCTGAAGATCTGCCAATTATTAAAATAGTTGATGCAATATTGCGGCATGCTATTGGAAAAGATGCTTCAGATATCCATATTGAGCCTACTGAAGATGCTGTTGTGGTGCGATATCGAATAGACGGGATATTGCACGATATGATGGTGTTGCCGAAAACGGTGCTTGCGGGAGTTGTTGCGCGTATCAAGATTTTAAGCAATTTAAAGATTGATGAACATCGATTGCCTCAAGACGGCCGCTTTAAAATGGAGAGCGACGATTACAACGTGGCGTTTCGCGTATCTACTTTGCCCGTATTCGATGGAGAAAAAATCGTTATGCGCTTGCTTGATGAATCGGGAAACGGGCTGACGATAGATCGGATCGGGCTGTCGAAAAGAAATATAGACATGTTTCGCAACAATATTGCAAAGCCGAATGGAATGATTTTGGTCACCGGCCCTACGGGATCCGGAAAAACGACGACGTTGTATGCCGTACTTCGAGAGCTTAATACGAAAGACGTGAATATCAGTACGATCGAGGATCCGATTGAGTATCGGATGAAACGCGTGAATCAAACCCAGGTTCAGCCGAAAATCGGATTGACGTTTTCGAACGGGTTGCGAGCGCTTGTTCGTCAAGATCCGGATATTATTATGGTTGGGGAAATTCGAGACCAGGAAACGGCCTCGCTGGCGGTAAATGCTGCGTTGACGGGCCATCTTGTATTATCTACGCTACACACCAATAGCGCTACAGGCGCAATTCCGCGATTAATGGATATGAAAGTTGAGCCGTTCCTGCTCGCATCTACAATCAACGTCGTTGTTGCGCAGCGATTGGTGCGACAATTGTGCGACTCGTGTAAAAAAGAAGTGCGGGTGACGGAAGCCATGAAAACAAGCATCGCGGATATTGTTAATGCTGACCATATGCTCGAATTATTGAAACAGGAGGGAGTGGTGCAGGAAGGCGGAGCATGGGAGGATGTATCATTATTTGAAGCTGTGGGGTGCGATAGATGCCATGAGGGATATAAGAGCAGGAAAGGGATACACGAAATGTTTGAAATGACACCGTCGTTGCAAAAGATGGTTACGGGAAATATCACTGCTCATGAGCTTGAAACAGCTGCCAGGGAAGAGCAGGGAATGGTAAGCATGTTGGAGGATGGTATTATCAAGGTAGTGCGCGGAATTACCAGCTTAGAAGAAGTTCTTCGAGTAGCACAAGAATAATTATATGGCTCAGTATATTTTTAAGGGAGTGCATGCAAGGACGGGCGAGCGCGCGGCAGGAATTCGCGATGCAGTATCGCATGCGGTACTCGGGCAAGATTTGCTCAAAGAGGGAATTTTGCTGACATCATATAAAGAGCACAAAGAATCTTCCGCGATATCTATAAATGGCATTATTTCTCATGTTCCTGTTTTGGAAAGAGTATTATTCGCGCGATATTTTGCGCTCATGTTACGAGCAGGGCTTGATGTGAAGCAGTCGCTCGAAACATTGAAAAATCAAACGAAAAATCTAACATTGAAAAATTCCATTACAAGCGTGGTGGAAGGAATTGAAAAAGGAAAAACGCTTTCCGAAAGTATGCGCCCGTATCCGAAGGCGTTTCCGAGTTTGTTTGTAAGTTTTGTAGGCGTTGGAGAGGCGACGGGGAAATTGCAAGAAACGCTCGAGATATTAGCATTGCAGCTTCAAAAAGAATTTGAATTGCGCAGGGCGATTCAGGGCGGAATGATGTATCCTGCTGTTATTATTACCGCGCTTTTTTCCGTAGGGGCGGCAATGATGATTTTCGTTGTGCCAAAACTGGTAGATATCTTTAATGGATTTCACGTTCAGTTACCGTTAATGACCCGTATACTGTTGGGCACCAGTTCATGGATTTCCTCCTATTGGTACATTGCGTTGGGCGTGTGTGTGGCGATTGGTGTTGGATTCCGTCTCATGTCAACGACGACATCGGGGCGAATGCTTATTGCGAAAGCATTGCTGTTTACTCCAGTGATTGGTCCGATCATAAAACAGATCAACATAGCTCGACTAAGCAGAAACTTAAGCTCATTGTTGTCGAGCGGGGTGGCGTTTACGGAAGCGTTGCTTATTATGGGAAAAAATACCGCCAATCCTGTATATGCCGGAATATTTTTGGGAGCCGAAGAGCATGTAAAAAAGGGTAATTTATTGAGCGAGTATTTTTCGAGTTATGCGAAGCTATTTCCTCCTCTCGTGGTGAGTATTATGAGCGTTGGCGAGCAAACGGGAGAGCTTGCAGAAGTGCTCAAGGAAGTTGCTTCGTTTTATGAAGGCGAGGTAGATCAAACAATGAAAAACCTCACATCGATCATGGAGCCGGTGCTGATGATTGTGATCGGACTTGCGGTAGGGGCATTGGCGATATCGATTATTTCTCCTATTTATAGTTTAGTGAATGTCATCTAAATCCGGGTTTACATTACTAGAAGTTGTTATTGCAGGGTTTGTGCTTGGAACAATAGTTGTGGGCATATTTTCCATGATTACGCTTACGCTGAAGGCTTCGCATGACGGCCAGTTGCGCATTATTGCCACCGGGCTGGCAAACGAGAAAATGGAACAGGTTCGCAATCTGCCCTATGCAAGCGTCGGAACCGTTGGCGGGATACCGGCAGGCTCCATTCCTCAGACGCAGCAAGTTACCAGAAACGGCCAAACATTTACAGTCTCAACCGATATACGATACATTGACGATTCGTATGACGGAACTGCGACGAGTAGCCCTCCGGACACGGTGAATACGGATTATAAGCAGGCGCGAGTAGAAGTTACGTGGGCCAGCTCTTTGCCAAGCAGGTCTGTTTTACTTATAGCGCAGGTCGCTCCAAGCGGAATCGAGGGTGGAGATTCGCTTGGTACGCTTGTATTTCAAGCGCTTAATACTGCCGGCGCCGGCGTGAATAATGCAACGGTTCAGCTTGTAAATAGTTCGGTATCACCGACTATTAACTTGACGACATATACGAATTCGGATGGGCAGGTCGTCATACCGGGCTTGCCGGTGTCTTCCGGTACATACCAGCTAACCGTTTCGAAATCTGGGTATACAACGGAGCAAACGTACGCATCATCTGCTACCTTTACTCCCGATGCTGATCATTCCCGATTGAATGCGATTGCCGGTTCGGTGACGAATAAAACATTTGCAATAGATGCCACAAGCAAGCTTACTATTAAGACGGTAGATGAGAACGGCGCTGCTTTAGGGGCTATTCCGTTTAGTATTACCGGAACAAAGAAAATCGGGACAGACGCAACCGCACAACCTGTATACCTGTTCTCTCATAACGACAGTACGGATTCCGGCGGTTCCATTTCTTACGAAGGTATGACGTGGGATTCGTACGCATTTTCTGTTAATGGGGCGACGGCGGGATACGATATTTCTGAAACCAGTGTACCAATTCCATTAGTGCTAAATCCTGGAGATGATACGACGCTTACCGTAACATTGATGCCCCATGTTCCGCTATCTGCGCACGTAACTATAGTTAATGCCTCAGGGCAAGTGATTCCGTCTGCTTCGGTAGAGCTTGTGAAAAATAGTTTCGATACGACCAAGCAGACGGATACTGCCGGGCAAGCGTTTTTTAACACGATGACAGATTCCGGTGACTATACAATTACCGTTACGGCAGGCGGGTATCAAGTGTATACGGGAACTATTACGGTTGATGGGAATGTGGATAGTACTATTCAGCTGGCAGGCTCCTGATATGAAAGGGTTTACGTTAGTTGAAATAGTAGTCGTAATCGCTATATCCAGCTTGCTCATGGTAGGGCTTATTCGATTTATGGCAGGCGCCTTGCCAATATATCGGTCGACATTTGAACAAGAGCTTGCGGATGAAACAGCCCGCGTGCAGTTAAAGAGAATGACTCACGAAATGAGGTCTGCTCAGCCATCCGATACGGGAGCATTTCCAATTATAGAAGCGTCTTCGTCTCGTTTTATTTTTTATGCAAATGCAGACAGTGATGCGTCGATTGAGCGAATCAGGTACGAGTTAATTGGGACTGATTTAGTCCGAGGGGTTACAAAGGCAAGTGGAAGCCCGGCGACCTACAATACTGCCCAGGAGAAAGTAACCACGATTGCTCGGTCTGTTCGAAACGGCACAAATCCAGTATTTTACTATTATGGAAGCAGCTACCCCGCGAACCAATCCCAAGTATCGGGAACGAACATCGCAAACATTACATATATTTCATTTACCCTTACCATTGATGCGGACACTGCTCAGGATCCGCCAGCAGTTACCCTTCAATCACAAGTTCAGCTTAGAAATCTTAAAACAAATCTATGATTAACAAAAAGGATATTCTGGCAGTATTGGTAGTCGTTATAGTCGCGCTGCTTGCTCGCGTGTTGTTTTTGTCGTACATCCCCCAAGTCGTATTTGATGAAGTGCATTTTGGAAAATTCATTTCTGCATATTGCTGTACTCATGAACGATTTTTTGATATTCATCCGCCGATTGGAAAATTAGTCATAGCCTTCGGAGCGTATTTGTCCGGGTATAACGGCTTGTTCCCATTTCAGTATATCGGCCAGCCGTTCACGGATGTTCCAATTGCGGGCATTCGCCTTGTCCCTGCGTTATTCGGAACAATACTTGCCGCTGTTATCTTTATAGTGCTGCGATTGATGAATGTATCACGACTATTCGCCGTATTGGGCGGCATCGCTATTGCACTTGATAATGCGCTTATCGTTGAATCCAGATTTATTTTAATGGATAACATTCTACTTGTTGCAACGTTTGGAGCTATTGCATCGGCAATTGCGAGTATTAAGGCGCACAGCAAGATGGTCTCATGGATATTTGTAATCCTTACGGGAATTCTGGCAGGCGCTTCTATGGGAATAAAATTTACTGGCCTTATTGCAGGAGGGCTCGTGGTTATATTGTGGGTTGTTGAGTCGTGGAGGAAAAAGAAAGCTATAGTCGCATCTTGGGCAGTAAAAGCCATTATTATGGGGACGTGCGCA